>NZ_JAUHJF010000005.1:0-405148 GCF_032380995.1 Bradyrhizobium sp. SZCCHNR2028
GCCCCGCGTTGACCGTTTCTTTCGAATGCCCATCGCAATCTCCTCATCGAGTGTTGCGACGACCAATTGAATCCACCGGTGTTCTCGGCCAGACCTGTGGTACCTGCCGCCTGCATTTTCTTTCGCAGGCGGGCCACGGGCGCGGCCAGCGCCCGGCCTTCCCCGCGCCCTCATGATTCGAGGGCGGTGAGTTTCAGCACAGCTCGGGCGCATCGTGTCGCGAGAACGAGATCGTTCGCCTTCGATCTGCGTCTCGGAGGCAACGACGGGCGCGCCAACCACAGCTGTCGTCCCGGGCAAGCGCGAAGCGCGCCGACCCGGGATCCATAACCACAGGGTTCAGTTGTCTTGCACGGGACTCGCAGCCTGCCCCTTACAAACACCATGCGGTATGGGTCCCGTTCGCAGGGACGACGCCGGTTATTTGGCGCGCGCTTGGCCCTCACGATCTCAATGATAAAGAGAGGGGCCCCAGCTTGCGCTGGGGCCCCTGAACGGTCAGGACATTGCCGGGTATTTGCCCGAACCGAAGTTGCGGACCTGGTCGCGTACGACCAAGTCCTGGGCTGTAGGCGCGCTCGCCGTGCTTGATATCCAGCGCTCCTCAATCCCTGTTGCCCGGCGTCTGAATGAACCCGCGATTCCATGTCGGGCTGATCAGGATCTCGTTGACGCAGACGCGCGGCGGCATGTTGGCCACGAACGCGATGGTGCGGCCGAGGTCTTCCGGCTGCAGCATCCGCGCCTGCTCCTCGGCGCTCGGCACCACCGGGCGCTGCTCCAGGATCGGCGTGGCGACCTCGCCGGGCATCAGGCAGCAGGCGCGCAGGCCGTTCACGCATTCCTCCATGTTGAACGAGTGCGTCAGCGCCAGCACCGCGTGCTTGGTCGAGGTGTAGGCCGGTCCCGGCATCTTCGAGACATGGCGGCCGGCCCACGACGAGACGTTGATGATGGTCCCATCCTGCTGCGCCCGCATCGCCGGCAGCACCGCCTTCATGCAGTAGAGCACACCGTTGAGATTGATCTCGACCAGCTGGTTCCAGCCATCGATCGTCAGGTCGTCCCAGCGCCGCTTCGGCACGTTGACGCCGGCCGAGTTGACCAGCAGATCGATGCGGCCGTGCCGCGCCAGGATGGCATCGGCCGCGGCCTGTACGTCGGCGGCCTTGGCGACATCGAGCGGCACGGCCTCGGCCGTGCCGCCGGCCGCGGCAATCTTGGCCACCACGGCCTGGAGCGCGGCCGTGCGCCGGCCCGAGACGATCACCATCCAGCCGTCGGCCGCGAGCGCCAGTGCGCCGGCCTCGCCGATTCCGGTGCCGCCACCGGTGATCCACGCGATCCGTTTTCCCTTGACCATATCCCAGCGTCTCCCGGTTGCCTTCGAAAGGGCGTTTTTGCTAGAGCAGCCTCGATCAGAGATGGCGACCGTGGTGACTGCGATGTCACCGGTCTTGTTCGCTGTCCCGGCCCTTTTCGTCTTCGTCGAGCATGATGTTCCGCCGGCTGGCACTGCCGGCCTGCCGATGCTCCCAGGGGAATGTTGCATGAACCAAGCCGCCAACGCCAATCTGTTCTCTCGCCTGTTCGATGGCCTCGACGATCCCAGCCGCCTGGCGATCGAGACCCACGACGGCCAGCGCATCACCTATGGCGATTTGATCGCGCGGGCAGGCCAGATGGCGAACGTGCTGGTGGCCCGTGGTGTGAAGCCGGGTGATCGCGTCGCGGCGCAGACCGAGAAGTCGGTGTCCGGCCTCGTGCTCTATCTTGCCACGGTGCGCGCCGGCGGCGTCTATCTGCCGCTCAACACCGCCTATACGCTCAACGAGCTCGACTATTTCATCGGCGACGCCGAGCCGACCGTCGTGGTGTGCGATCCCGCGAAGGCCGAAGGCATCGGCGCGCTGGCGGCCAAGGTCGGCGCCAAGGTGGAAACGCTCGATGCGTCAGGCACGGGCTCGCTGACGGAAGCCGCCGACAAGGCCGGCTCCGCCTTCACCACCGTGCCGCGCGGCGCCGACGATCTCGCCGCCATTCTCTATACGTCGGGCACCACCGGCCGCTCCAAGGGCGCGATGCTGTCTCACGACAATCTCGCCTCGAACTCGCTGACCCTGATCGACTACTGGCGCTTCACCAAGGACGACGTGCTGATCCACGCGCTGCCGATCTATCACACCCATGGCCTGTTCGTGGCCAGCAACGTCACGCTGTTCGCGCGGGCGTCGATGATCTTCCTGCCCAAGCTCGATCCGGACCTGATCATCAACCTGATGGCGCGCGCCACAGTGCTGATGGGTGTGCCGACGTTCTACACGCGCCTGTTGCAGAACCCGCGGCTGTCGAAGGAGACGACCAGCCACATGCGGCTGTTCATCTCCGGCTCGGCGCCGCTGCTCGCCGATACCCATCGCGAATGGTTCGCGCGGACCGGCCATGCCGTGCTCGAGCGCTACGGCATGACCGAGACCAACATGAACACGTCGAATCCTTACGAGGGCGAGCGCGTGCCCGGCGCGGTCGGCTTCCCGCTGCCCGGAGTCTCGGTGCGCGTCACCGATCCCGAGACGGCGAAGGAGCTCGCGCGCGACGAGATCGGCATGATCGAGGTGAAGGGCCCGAACGTGTTCAAGGGCTATTGGCGGATGCCTGAGAAGACCAAGTCGGAATTCCGTGACGATGGTTTCTTCATCACCGGCGATCTCGGCAAGATCGACAAACAGGGCTACGTCCACATCGTCGGCCGCGGCAAGGACCTCGTGATCTCCGGCGGCTTCAACGTCTACCCGAAGGAGATCGAGAGCGAGATCGACGCCATGCCGGGCGTGGTCGAGTCCGCCGTCATCGGTGTGCCGCATCCTGATTTCGGCGAAGGTGTCACCGCGGTCGTGGTGCGCCATCCGGGGGCTGATGTCAGCGAGGCCGGCGTGCTCAAGGGCCTCGACGGCCGACTGGCGAAATTCAAGATGCCCAAGCGCGTGTTCGTGGTCGACGAGCTGCCGCGCAATGCGATGAGCAAGGTGCAGAAGAACGTGCTGCGTGACCAGTACAAGGACATCTACACGAAGTGACGGCGGCCTAGCGCCGTCGTCCGATCGCGAGGCCGGCGAGCGCGGCCAGCGGCGGCGCGGCGCAGATCAGCACGAATTCGAGCACGGCGAGCGAGGCGATCTCGTGCTGGATGGCGAATGCGAGACAGGCGGCGAACAGGCCGGAGGCGGTGAAGCCGAGCACGCAGGTCAACGGCTCCTCGGCGGGCTCGTGCGACGACACCTTGCGCGCCGGCAGTGCCGCCGGGCGTTCGGTGGTTGTCGGTCGGACCGTCGGCAGCGGCATCAAGGCTCCCTGCACCGCGTCTGTTGCATGTCGCCTAAGACTAAGCCGCTTCGCCGGGCGGCGACATGCGGCAAAATCGACCGGCGAAGGGGCCGTGTGCGCGGCGAGGAACCTGGGAGATCGAGGGAGATTTGCTGCAGCGCAGGCGGTCGCCGACGCAGGTTGTTGCTCCGCGTATCGCTCCGGGCAGGTTTGCAGAATCGTCAGATGGCACTGGCTCTTGTCGCGAAACCCGCTTCCTCAAGACCGAGGTTAAGCGGTGAATCAGTGCTCGACAGTCGGCGCTATTCAACAGTCTCGCCGCGTTGGTAACGGCCTTGGTGAGGAGATAAGAATGAACGATGGTTCGTCATATCCGGTCAGGATGGGTTTCTGGTATACCACGGCGGCCATTGGTCCTTTTTCCACCGGTCGCCTAGCACTGAATCGTCGTTCGGTTTTGGGCGATTTGTTCGTTGCAACGCCTGTTCCTTCTCCGTAAATAAACCCCGCCTTGCCGATCCACATGGCCGCAAGCCCCTTCCGTTCACGGCCCACAAGAAATCATCAAAGCAACCAATGACAGCCAGGATCGAACGACCGCTTTCGCCGCATCTGCAAACCTACCGCTGGACGCTGACGATGATCCTCTCGATCGTCCATCGCGCCACCGGGGTTGCACTATATTTCGGGACGCTGCTGCTGGCCTGGTGGTTGATCGCCGCCGCGTCTGGTCCCAGCGCCTACTCCTACGTCCAGGGGTTCATGGGCAGCTTCCTCGGCCGCCTGATCGTGTTCGGCTACACCTGGGCGCTGCTGCACCATCTCTTGTCCGGCATCCGCCACTTCGTCTGGGACCTCGGCTACGGCTTCAAGCCCAATGAGCGCGAGACGCTCACCTGGGGCGCCCTGATCGGGGGCATCACGTTGACTGTCCTGGTCTGGATCGTGGCTTACGCAGTGGGAGGCGGCCGATGAGCAACGCACGCGCGAAGTCGATGCGCACCCCGCTCGGCCGCGTCCGCAACCTCGGCGCGGCCCATTCGGGCACCGGTGATTTCTGGCGCCAGCGCATCACCGCGGTCGCGATGACCCTGTTGATCGTGCCGGTCGTGATCGTGGTGATCATGCTGCTCGGCCGCAACCAGGCCGGCGCGGCGCAGATCCTGGGCTCGATTCCGATTGCGGTGATCATGCTGCTGTTCGTGATCGCGAGCTGCTGGCACATGAAGATCGGCATGCAGGTCGTGATCGAGGACTACGTGCACAGCGAGCCGCTCAAGCTCGTCGCGATCATGGCCAACAACTTCTTCGCGGTGACCGTGGCGCTCGCCTCGATCTACGCCCTCATCAAACTTTCCACTGGAGTCTAGGCCATGGCCGGCGGAGCAAATGGCAGCGCGAACGGCGCGCCCGCGACGAACGGAAAAGCATATCCGATCGAGGACCACACCTATGACGTCGTCGTGGTCGGCGCCGGCGGCGCCGGCCTGCGCGCGGTCGTCGGCTGCAGCGAGGCGGGCCTGCGCACCGCCTGCATCACCAAGGTGTTCCCGACCCGCTCGCATACGGTGGCGGCGCAGGGCGGCATCTCGGCCTCGCTCGGCAACATGCATCAGGACGATTGGCGCTGGCACATGTACGACACCGTCAAGGGGTCGGACTGGCTCGGCGACCAGGACGCGATCGAGTACATGGTGCGCAACGCGCCCGAGGCGGTCTACGAGCTCGAGCATTGGGGCGTGCCGTTCTCGCGCACCGAGGACGGCAAGATCTACCAGCGGCCGTTCGGCGGCATGACCCTGGACTACGGCAAGGGCCAGGCGCAGCGCACCTGCGCCGCCGCCGACCGCACCGGCCACGCCATGCTGCACACTATGTATGGCCAGTCGCTGCGGCACGCCGCAGAGTTCTTCATCGAGTTCTTCGCCATCGACCTGATCATGGACGACCAGGGCGTCTGCCGTGGCGTCATCGCGCTCAAGCTCGATGACGGCACGCTGCACCGCTTCCGCGCCCAGACCACGATCCTGGCGACGGGCGGCTATGGTCGGGCCTATGCCTCCTGTACCTCGGCGCACACCTGCACCGGTGACGGCGGCGGCATGGTGCTGCGCGCCGGCCTGCCGCTGCAGGACATGGAGTTCGTGCAGTTCCACCCGACCGGCATCTATGGCTCGGGCTGTCTTGTCACCGAAGGTGCGCGCGGCGAGGGCGGCTATCTCGTCAACGCCGAGGGCGAGCGCTTCATGGAGCGCTATGCGCCGTCCGCAAAGGACCTCGCCTCGCGAGACGTCGTCTCGCGCGCGATGACCGTCGAGATCCGCGAAGGCCGCGGCGTCGGCCGGAAGAAGGACCACATCTTCCTGCATCTCGACCATCTCGATCCGAAGGTGCTGCAGGAGCGCCTGCCCGGCATCTCCGAATCCGCCAAGATATTCGCCAATGTCGACGTCACGCGCGAGCCGATCCCGATCGTGCCGACCGCGCACTACAACATGGGCGGCATCCCGACCAACTATCGCGCCGAGGTGCTGACCAAGAAGGACGGCGACGACAACGCGATCGTGCCCGGCCTGATGGCGGTGGGCGAGGCGGCCTGCGTCTCCGTGCACGGCGCCAACCGGCTCGGCTCGAACTCGCTGATCGACCTCGTGGTGTTCGGCCGCGCGGCGGCGCTGCGTCTGGCCGAGAAGCTGACGCCGAACGGCAAGCAGCCGGACCTGCCGAAGGACTCCGCCGATAAGGCGCTGGGCCGGCTCGATCATTATCGCCACGCCTCCGGCGGCACGCCGACCGCGAAGCTGCGCGAAAGCATGCAGAACGTGATGCAGACCAACTGTGCCGTGTTCCGCACCGGCGAGGTGCTGCAGGAAGGCCACAACCTGATTCACAAGGTGTATGGCGGCATCGGCGACATCGCAGTGTTCGACCGCTCGCTGGTGTGGAATTCCGACCTGATCGAGACGCTGGAGTTCGACAATCTGATCGCGCAGGCGGTCGTGACGATGGACTCGGCGGCGAACCGGACCGAGAGCCGCGGCGCCCATGCACGCGAGGACTTCCCGGATCGCGACGACACGAACTGGATGAAGCACACGCTGGCGTGGATCGACAGCAAGGATGGCAAGACCACGATCGATTACCGTCCGGTGCACAACTACACCATGACCAACGACGTGCAGTACATTCCGCCGAAGGCGCGCGTGTACTGATCGCGTGTGACCTGAGCCCGTCCGTCAAACCCAAGAAGGCCTTCCGAAATGGCTGAGTTCGCACTTCCGAAGAATTCTCAGATCACCGGCGGCAAGACCTGGCCCAAGCCGGCCGGCGCCGCCGAGGTTCGCGAGTTCAAGGTCTATCGCTGGAATCCGGACGACGGCAAGAATCCGAGCGTCGATACCTATTACGTCGACGTCAAAGATTGCGGCCCGATGGTGCTGGACGGGCTGATCTGGATCAAGAACCACATCGATCCGTCGCTGACCTTCCGCCGCTCCTGCCGCGAGGGCGTGTGCGGCTCCTGCGCGATGAACATCGACGGCCAGAACACCCTGGCCTGCACCAAGTCGATGCACGACGTGAAGGACGGCGCGGTCAAGATCAACCCGCTGCCGCACCAGCCTGTCGTGAAGGACCTGGTGCCGGACCTCACCAATTTCTACGCGCAATACGCCTCGATCGAGCCCTGGCTGAAGACGACCTCGCCGACGCCGCAGAAGGAATGGCGGCAGAGCCACGAGGATCGCGAGAAGCTCGACGGCCTCTACGAGTGCATCCTGTGCGCCTGTTGCTCGACTTCGTGCCCGAGCTACTGGTGGAACAGCGAGCGCTATCTCGGTCCGGCCGCGCTGCTGCAGGCCAACCGCTGGGTCAAGGACAGCCGCGACGAGGCGACCGGCGAGCGGCTCGACAACCTCGAGGATCCGTTCCGGCTGTATCGCTGCCACACCATCATGAACTGCGCCAAGGCCTGCCCGAAGGGGCTCAACCCGGCCGAGGCGATCGCGGAGCTGAAGCTCAAGCTGGTCGAGCGGCAGATCTAGCCGGGCCGACCACTTTCGATCTGATCTTCCACGCCCGAAACTGGTGCAAGTTCCGGGCGCGGCTAGTTTGTAGCTGCCGTCGATTGCGTTAAGCTCGTGGCCCTTTGAAGCCGGAGCGACCGTGCAGACCGCACAACGCAAATCGCTGACGATGCTGCGCTGGATGATGATCGCGTCCCTCGCGCTTCCCGTCGCGCTGTTCGTGATCGCGGCCTACGTATCCCACGGCACGACATATGAGGAGGCCGATCGCGAGATCCGCCGCTCGCTCGAAATCGTCCACGAGCACGCGCTGAAGGTGTTCGAGACCATCGAACGCAGCCTCTCGGAGATCGACGAGGTCGTCCGCGACCTGTCGGATGCCGATATCAAGGCGCGCGAGCAGGTGCTGCATGCCCGGTTGCGGCAATTATCGGATGCGCTGCCGCAGATGAAGTCCGCCTGGGTGTTCGACGCCAATGGCCGGCCGCTGGTCAACAGCATGATCTATCCGGCGCCGGACATGACGTTCCTCGACCGCGACTACTTTAGTGCCCACGTCAAGGACAGCATCGGCACCTTCATCGGCGCGCAGTTGACGCCGCGGCCGCCCTATCAGGGCGCGCCGTTTTTCAGCATCAGCCGCCGCCGCCAGAGCGACGACGGCAGCTTCACCGGCATCATCCAGGCTTCGGTGCTTCCGGATTATTTCGAGCACTTCTATGCCCGGATCGGCCGGGCGCCCGGCAGCTACTTCGCGCTGCGCCGCTTCGATGGCCTCATTCTGGCGCGCTTCCCGGCCGCCGGGAGAAGCACGGCCGCGGACCCCAGCGACGTCCCCGCCGGGGCCGCAGATACGGAGCAGCTCGTGACCGAGATCTCGCCGGTCGATGGCGTTGAGCGTCTCGTCGGCTATCAGCGGCTCGGTGGCTATCCCGTCTACGTCTCGGCAGGGCTGGCGACGTCGACCATCCGCAACCGCTGGCTCGGCACGATCGGCCGGCACCTCATCTTCGGCATCCCGGCAACCGCGCTGCTCATCGTCTTCCTGGCCCTTGCCCGGCGGCGGACCGAGCGCCTGCATGTCGAGGCCGCCCGCCGCCTCGAAGCCGAGGATGCGCTCAAGCACGGTCAGCGCATGGAGGCGCTGGGACAACTGACCGGCGGCGTCGCGCACGACTTCAACAATCTGCTGACCGTGATCCGGGCCTCGGCCGATCTGTTGCGCCGGCCGAATCTGGCTGATGAGCGGCGGCAGCGCTATATCGACGCGATCTCGGATACGGTGGCGCGCGCATCGAAGCTCACGTCGCAGCTCCTCGCGTTCGCCCGGCGCCAGACGCTGAAGCCGGAGGTCTTCGACATCGGCCGCAGCGTCGTCGCCCTGCGCGACATGACCAAGACCCTGGTCGGGTCGCGCGTCGAGGTCGTGGTCTCCGTTCCCGACGAGCCGTGCTACGTTAATTCCGACGCCGGCCAGTTCGAGACGGCACTGATCAACCTGGCCGTCAATGCCCGCGATGCGATGGCCGGCCAGGGACGTCTCAGCATTACCGTCGCCCCAGCAGCGGCGCTGCCGACGCCGTCGGCGCCGCACGACCGTCCGCCGCTGGGCTATGTCGCCATCACTGTCCAGGACACCGGCGTCGGCATCCCGTCGGAGCATTTCGGACGCATCTTCGAGCCATTCTTTACGACCAAGACCATCGGCCAGGGCACCGGCCTCGGTCTCTCGCAAGTGTTTGGCTTCGCCAAGCAGTCCGGCGGCGAAATCGGGGTCACAAGCGAAAAGGGTCGCGGCGCGACGTTCACGCTCTATCTGCCGCGCGTCGCTCCTGCCCAAGTGCAGCGTGGCGAGGACG
The DNA here is from genome assembly GCF_032380995.1 of Bradyrhizobium sp. SZCCHNR2028. Lineage (NCBI taxonomy): Bacteria > Pseudomonadati > Pseudomonadota > Alphaproteobacteria > Hyphomicrobiales > Nitrobacteraceae > Bradyrhizobium > Bradyrhizobium sp. SZCCHNR2028. The sequence goes on from NZ_JAUHJF010000005.1 coordinate 9,209, forward strand.
GCAGCCATGCGGAGCCGATCGGCGGTCGAGGCATGTCGGTGCTGGTGGTCGAGGACAACATCGACGTCGGCAGATCGGCGACCGAAGCGCTGGCCGAGCTCGGCTATCGCACCACGCTGGTCGACAACGCCAGAGACGCGCTGGAGGAGTTGATCGGCGGCACCAGCCGGTTCGACGTCGTCTTCACCGATGTCGTGATGCCCGGCATGACCGGGCTGGAGCTTGCCGAGGAAATCAGGCGGCTCGAGCTCAACGTGCCGGTCGTGCTGGCGAGCGGTTACAGCCATGTGCTGGTGCAGCGGGGCACGCACGGCTTCGAGCTGCTGCGCAAGCCCTATTCGATCGAGGAACTGTCGCGTGTGCTGCACAAGGTCGTTCCCGTGCCGCTGTATCGCGCCCCACCGATGGCGCCGAACACGCAGGTGCCCTGAAAGCGCCGCGAATTGCGCGGGAACCCGGGTGGGAACCTTCTGGTTGCGTTGCTGTTATCGCGGAATGGGACAGGTTCAGGACATCGCGCGGCCGGGGGGACAGGCGCCCGAGAAGGCGCCGATCATCGAGATCGCCGCTGAGAATGGTACCCAGGTCGAGCCGCCGCCGCCCGAATTGGTGGAGGCCGATCCGGAGCTGTCGCCCGAAGAGGCCGAGCAACTGCGCAAGCGCTATCTGCTGACCCGGTTCTGGATCAGCGCCCGCGGCTATTGGGGCAAGAGCGGCGACCGTCTGGCGTGGGCGTTCACGCTCGGGCTGCTGTTTCTGATCGTTGCGACTGTCGGATTTCAGTACGGCATCAACGTCTGGAATCGGTCGATCTTCGACGCTATCGAGAAGCGCGATTCGGCGACCGTCTTTCATCTCACCGCGATCTTCTTCCCGCTTGCGATCGGCAGCGTCATTCTCGGCGTCACCCAGGTCTATGCGCGCATGTCGATCCAGCGGCGCTGGCGTGCCTGGCTGACCAACAGCGTCGTCACCCGCTGGCTGGCCAGCGGGCGCTACTATCAGCTCAATCTCGTCAGCGGCGACCACAAGAATCCGGAATACCGGATCGCCGAGGACCTGCGCATCGCGACCGATTCGCCGGTCGACTTCATCGCCGGCGTGACCTCGGCGCTGTTGTCGGCTGCGACCTTCATCGTCGTGCTCTGGACCATCGGCGGCGCGCTGACGCTGCATCTCGGCGCAACTGAGATCACCATTCCCGGCTTTCTGGTCATCGCCGCGATCGCCTACGCCGCCATCGCCTCGGGCTCGATCATGACGATCGGCCGCCGCTTCGTGCAGGTCTCCGAGGACAAGAACCAGGCGGAGGCCGATTTCCGCTACACCCTGACCCGCGTCCGCGAAAACGGCGAGAGCATCGCCCTGCTCGGCGGCGAGACCGAAGAGCGCGCCGGCATCGACCGGACGTTCGGCAACGTGCTGCAGCAATGGGCGCGGCTCGCCGGCCAGCACATGCGCACCACCCTGGTGTCGCAGGGCTCCAGCCTCATCGCCCCTGTCGTGCCGCTGCTGCTGTGCGCGCCGAAATTTCTCGACGGCAGCATGACGCTCGGGCAGGTGATGCAGGCGGCGAGCGCGTTCACGATCGTGCAGACCGCGTTCGGCTGGCTGGTCGACAACTATCCGCGGCTCGCGGATTGGAATGCCTGTGCCCGCCGCATCGCCTCGCTGATGATGTCGCTCGATGCGCTGGAGCGTGCGGAGAGAGGCGACGGCATCGGCCGCATCAAGCGCGGCGAGACCTCCGGCGACGCGATGCTCAGCCTGAATGATCTGCAGGTGACCCTCGACGACGGCACCGCCGTGGTCGGCGAGACCGAGGTCGTGGTCGATCCCGGCGAGCGCCTGCTCGTCGCGGGCGAATCCGGCACCGGCAAGAGCACGCTCGTGCGCGCCATCGCCGGGCTGTGGCCGTGGGGCGGCGGCAGCATCAACTTCCACCCCGACCGCAAGCTGTTCATGCTGCCGCAGCGGCCCTACGTGCCATCGGGCACCCTGCGCCGGGCCGTCGCCTATCCCGGGGCTGCCGAGGATTGGAGCGTGGCGCAGGTCGGCGAAGCCCTGCACAAGGTCGGTCTCGACCATCTCAAGGACAAGATCGAGGAGGACGCGCCCTGGGATCAGACGCTCTCCGGCGGCGAGAAGCAGCGTCTCGCCTTCGCGCGCCTGCTGCTGCACAGCCCCGACATCGTCGTGCTCGATGAAGCCACCTCCGCGCTCGATGAGAAGAGCCAGGACCGGATGATGGAGATCGTGACGAGCGAGCTGCCGAAGGCCACCATCATCAGCGTGGCGCATCGCGCCGAGCTGGAGGCCTTCCACAGCCGCAAGATCGTGCTCGAGCGGCGCAAGGGCGGCGCCAAGCTCGTCAGCGACATTGATCTCATTCCGCGCAAGGGACGGCGTCGCCTGATCGGCCGCTTCCTGCGTCAGCGCAAGGCGGCCTGAGCGGCTCGGGTGTTGCCTCAGCGCGGTCCTGGTGACGACACAATGCGGCCACGCCGCCTGCATTGGAGATCGCGGCGAAACCGGCTATCACACGTCGCCCTCAGCCCAGGACGCGACCTTGACGCCCGACAACGATCCTTCTCCGCCCTCCTTTGGTGCCTTCGCTCCGAATGCCGCCCAGGCGCTGGTGATCCGGCTGGCGCACGGCTCCGGCCTGAAGCGCGGCGCGTTCCGGCCGATGTTGACGCGCGTCGTCAACGTGCTGGGGGCAGGTCCTCTGGATGTCGGCTATCAGGGCGCCAATTTCCGCTTCTATCATCAGGTCAGTGCGACCGAACGTGGTGCGCTGTTCAATCCCGACTACAATCGTGAGGAGCTGGATTTCCTGCGCAGCCACGTTCCGCCGGGCGGCGTGGTGGTGGACGTTGGCGCCAATGTCGGAACGTTCGCCTTGCCGCTCGCGCGTCACGTCGGGCCGGGCGGTCTCGTGATCGCAGTGGAGCCGCATCCGGTCACGCATGCGCGGCTGAGCTTCAATCGCGATGCGTCCGCGCTGTCCCAGGTCAAGCTCGTCGCGGCGGCGGCAGGCGAGAGCGACGGCGAGGTGATGATCGAGACCGATGGCGACAATCTCGGCGCCAGCCACATCGTGACCGGAGAGGCGGGTGCTGAAGCATTCAAGGTCCCGTCGTTGCGGCTGCAGACCATCCTCGAACAGGCCGGAGCGACCACGGTCGATGCGCTGAAGATCGACGTGGAAGGCTTCGAGGACCGCGTGCTGACCTGCTTCTTCCGTGACGCGCCTGCCGCGTTGTGGCCGCGGGCCGTTGTCATCGAACACCTGTCGCGCGACGAATGGCAGAACGATTGTCTCGCCGACATGCTCGGTCGCGGCTACCGCGAATGCGGCCGCACGCGCAGCAACACGCTGTTGCTGCGCGGCTGAATCGGCATTCTGTCGCCGTCCCCAATACGTCCGGAACATCGGCGCCCCACGCGGCGTTGTCGTCCCTGACATTGAGGGAGCCGGCCATGAGCAACGACGACGCGCGCGACCAGGGTCGCGTTTGGGACCTGATGAAGAAGATCGGCTTCGCGATGCTGGTCACCCGCGACGGTGACAGGCTGCGGGCACGGCCGATGAGCGCCTATCTCGCGCGCGACGAGAACATGATCTACTTTCTCACTGACGCGCGGCATCACAAGGACGAGGAGATCGCGCGCTCGCCCGAGGTCAACCTGTCGTTCGCAGACGTCGGCAGCCAGAAATACGTGTCGCTGACGGGCACCGCGGCCATTTCCAACGATCGCGGCAAGATCCGAGAGCTGTTCTCGACGCCGGCCAAGGCCTGGTGGGACAGCGCCGAGGATCCGAACATCCGCCTCTTGAAGATCACGCCTGACGACGCCGAGTTCTGGGACTCGCCCGGCACCATCGTGCGCTACGTCAAGATGGCGGCGGCCGCCGTCAGCGGCACGCGTCCCGACCTCGGCGACCATCGAAAGGTTGCGATGTGATGCCGATCGAACCGCCAGAGATTCCGCCGGCGACGCCGGGCCGCCCGGTCGAACCGCCGCCGGAGGATCCGGTCGGCAATCCGCAGCCCGACATTCCGCCGCCGGTGTACGAACCCGATGCGCCGGCGCCCCCGCGCGAGCTGCCCGGGCAGACGCCAGACGAGATCCCTGGCCGAGGGCCACTCGGCCCGACCACGCCCAATCCGGCCACGGATTGACCGCGATTGAGTGGTCATGATGATCGCCTGCGAAGGGGCTGGCCGTGCGCCGGTCCCGCATTTCGGCGATTGGGCCAAGTCCTTGAAAATCAAGACTGAATGAAACCTGAATGGCGGCCCTGCGGGGGTGGTTTCGCGTCGAAATAAATCCGCCTGCGGATTTGAACTGCGCCACAATCCGGCCTAACGCATACTCGTTGATCTCTCCGTGCTTGAAAAAGATCGTTCCGGGAAAACAAGACACATGAGCAAACTTCGCGTCCTGCTGCTGGCGACGACTGCGCTGTCGGCGATGCAACTAATGAGCTCCGGCTCCCGCGCGCAAAGCGCGCCGATGATCATGGCGCAGGGTCCAGGCGGCCCCGGCGGCGAGGTCGGCCCGGACGGTCGGCCCAAGCAACCGCCGCATGGTCAACCGCCAGGCCCGCCGCAGCGGCCGGGTGGCCCGCCGCCGGCCGCTGCACCGCCCCACCAGGCACCGCCTGCAGCTCCGCCGCCACCCGCGGCGGCTCCGCCTCGTCCTGCTCCCCCGCCGCCTCCCCCGGCAGCGGCGCCGCGGCCCGCGCCCCCGCCACCTCCCCCGCCGCCACCGCGTGCGGAGCCACCGCGCCCCGCACCGCCGCCGCCGCGCGCAGAGCCGCCTGCGGCTCCTCCGCCGCGTCCGACACCGCCGCCGCCCCCGGCCGCTGCGCCTCCCGCGCATCCGCCGGCTCCGCCGCCCGTGGTGCGCGAGCCTCCGCGTCCGGCGGCTCCGCCTGCTCCGCCGCCGCCCGCTGCGGCACCATCACGGCCGACGCCGCCCTCGCCGCCCGTGGTTGCTCCGCCTCCGCCTCCAGCTCCGCCTCCAAGTGCGGCGCCGACTCAGCGGCCTGGAACGCCGCCGCCCCCGGCTGGCGCGACGCCGCCCCATTCGCCGCCGGCCGCAAGCCCGTCGCCGCAGCCTTCCGCCGCGCCGACTCCCGCTCCGGGTGGACCGGCGCCGGGAGGCCGGCCGGGCGCTGGTGGCCCGCCGCCTGGCTCCCCGCAAGGCGGGCCCCCGCCGCGGGGTGCTCCCACCGCGCCGGCCGGTACGGTCGCGCCTGCTCCGGGAACCCCGCCGGCGCCACCCGCGCCTGCGGCCACCCAGACGCCGTCGCAGCAAGGCACGCCGTCCGGCAGCCCGCCGCCCGGCGGACGTCCGGGAACGCCTCCAGGCGCTCCGGGTGCGCCGCCTCCAGCGGCAGGTCCCGGTGCTGCTGGACCGGGGCCGGGACCCGCCGGCGCGCCGCAGGCCGGTCCGGGCGCTGTGCCGCCCGCCGGACCCCCGGCCATGTCCAATCGGCCGCCGCCGCAGGTCACTGCGCCCATCCCGGCGCCGCCACCGCCGACGGCACAGCAGCTCACACCGATCGCGCCGGGCGCGCCGATGGCTGGGCCGCAGCGGCTGGACGATTTCCGCGGCCAGCGCCGCGAGGTCCAGGAGGGCGGTCGCACGCTGATCTACGAGCCGGGACGCGTCATCGTGCGCGATCCGAGCGGCCAGTCCTTCGTGCGTCACGACGAGCTCGAGCGCTTCCGCTACGGCGCGCGTGACATCCGCGTGCAGCGGGAGGATCGCGGCGAGATGCGCACGGTGGTGATCCGCCCCGACGGTAGCCAGATCATCACGGTCACGGCCGCCGACGGCCGGCTGCTGCGCCGCATCCGCCGCGATATCGGCGGCCGCGAGATCATCATCATCGACAACGCCTATCGCGATCCCGCCGCGGTCGGCGGCTTCTATGTCGACCTGCCGCCGCCGGAGATCCGCATCCCCTACAACCGCTACATCGTCGACGCCGAGGAGGCGCCGCCGGATGTCATCTACGACACGCTGATCGCGCCACCGGTGGAGCGCGTCCAGCGCCGCTACTCGCTGGACGAGGTCCGCTACTCCCCGTCGGTGCGCCAGCTGATGCCGTCGATCGATCTCAACACGATCACCTTCGAAACCGGATCGTGGGAGATCGGTCCCGACCAGGTGGCGAAGCTGCAGGTCATCGCCGACGGCCTCAACCAGGCGATCCAGCGCAACCCGCGCGAGGTCTTCCTGATCGAAGGCCACACCGACGCGGTCGGCAACGAGACCGACAATTTGTCGCTCTCGGATCGCCGAGCCGAATCGGTCGCCACGCTGATGACGCAGCAGTTTGGCGTCCCCGCGGAGAATCTGACCTCGCAGGGCTATGGCGAGCAGTATCTGAAGGAGCAGACGCAGGGGCCGAGCCGCATCAACCGGCGCGTCACGGTCCGCCGCATCACGCCGCTGCTCAATGGCGGCCAGGCCGCGCTGCCGCCGCCGCCTCCGGGCGTGGCACCGCCGCGCTGAGGTTGCGTCCGATCTGAAAATGAAAATGGCCGGGAGCGATCCCGGCCATTTTTGTAAGTGGCAATCCGTTTCGTCCTGTTCGGTGTCGTCCCCGCGAACGCGGGGACCCATACTCACAGGATCCAGTTTTGCGACGGCTGGAGCCGCAGCCGGCTCTCACCATGTCAGTCGGTGGATATGGGTCCCTGCGTTCGCAGGGACGACAGCGGTGGAGACGGGGCGGATTGCGCTCGACAGCTCCAACTCAGCTCTTGTCGTGGCCGAGCTGGAAGATCTCCGCGCCTTCCGATCCCGACAGCAGGCCCGTGTCCGAATAGAGCTTCAGCTTGGAGCGGGTGTCGGTGATGTCGAGATTGCGCATCGTCAGCTGGCCGATGCGGTCGGCAGGCGTGAAGGCGGCGTCCTCGACCTTCTCCATGCTCAGCCGCTCCGGCTGGTAGGTCAGGTTGGGGCTCTCGGTGTTGAGGATCGAGTAGTCGTTGCCGCGGCGCAGCTCCAGGGTCACCTCACCGGTGACGGCGCGCGCTACCCAGCGCTGCGCGGTCTCGCGCAGCATCAGGGCCTGCGAATCGAACCAGCGGCCCTGATAGAGCAGGCGACCGAGGCGCATGCCGCTGATGCGGTACTGCTCGATCGTATCCTCGTTGTGGATGCCGGTGACGAGCCGCTCATAGGCGATGTGCAGCAGCGCCATGCCCGGCGCCTCGTAGATGCCGCGGCTCTTGGCCTCGATGATGCGGTTCTCGATCTGGTCGCTCATGCCGAGACCATGACGGCCGCCGATCGCGTTGGCCTCCAGGAACAGCGCCACGGGATCGCTGAAGGTCTGCCCGTTCAACGCGACCGGCTGACCCTCCTCGAAGCGGACCACGACCGTCTCCGGCTTCACGGCGCAATCCTCGCGCCAGAACGGCACGCCCATGATCGGATTGACGATGCGGATGCCGCTGCTGAGGCTCTCGAGATCCTTGGCCTCGTGGGTGGCGCCGAGCAGATTGCTGTCCGTCGAATACGCCTTCTCGGCGCTCATCTTGTAATTGAAGCCGTTGGCGGTCAGGAACGCCGACATCTCGGCGCGGCCCCCGAGCTCGTCGATGAACTGCTGGTCGAGCCAGGGCTTGTAGATCTTGAGATTGGGATTGGTGAGCAGGCCGTAGCGGTAGAACCGCTCGATATCGTTGCCCTTGTAAGTCGAGCCGTCGCCCCAGATGTTGACGCCGTCCTCCTTCATCGCGGCGACCAGCATGGTGCCGGTGACGGCGCGGCCGAGCGGCGTGGTGTTGAAATAGGTGATGCCGCCGGTCGAGATGTGGAAGGCGCCCGACTGAATCGCGGCGATGCCCTCATGCACCAGCTGAGTGCGGCAATCCACGAGGCGCGCCTTCTCCCCGCCGAAGCTCAGCGCCTTGCGCGGGATCTCGTCGTAGTCGGACTCGTCGGGCTGCCCGAGATTGGCCGTGTAGGCAAAGCAGCGCGCGCCCTTCTGCTTCATCCAGAGCAGCGCGGCGCTGGTGTCGAGGCCGCCGGAAAAGGCGATGCCGACTTTCTCGCCCTTGGGCAGGCTTTTCAGGATCGTGGTCATGGGGAGTCCAACCAGTGTTTAGGGCTGTGCCGTTCAGAAATTCGGGCGCGAATAGCAGATTTAGCCTCGATCGGCACGCGATTAATCGGTTTCGCGCCGCGCTCAGGCCGCGGGGCTGGTGTCTGGCTGGCGGCGGCCGAACAGCCGGCGCATCAGCCGGAAGCCCGGCCAGGCGAAGCGGGTCAGCGCGGCGTCGATGCCGGCGTCGGTGAGGCGGGTGGACGGCCAGCGGTAGATGTAGCCGTGCAGCAGCCAGATCACGATGAAGGTGACGAGGCCGGCGGCGGCGATGTCGGTGAGGAAGTGGCCGCCGAAGGCCATCCGCAACACCGAGGTGGCGAGGCCGAACAGGACGGCGGCGCCGTAGGCGACGGGCCGGATCGCCGGCGGCGTCAGCGCGGCCGGCGCCAGGGTCCAGAATGCGGTGGCACCCTCACCGGAGAAGAACGAGCAATTGCGGCCGCAGCCGCCGCGCGGATCCCACCACGGCACGAACTGCATGTCGCCGCCGAACTCGGCCACGACAACCGGGCGCGGCCGGCCCCAATAGGATTTGAAGGTGAAATTGGTGAGCACGCCGGCCGAGAGCGACAAGGTCAGCAGCAGGAACGCCATGGTGCGGCCCTTCACCAGCAGGGGCCGGTCGGGACGGATGAGCTTCACCACCAGCGCAACGATGGACGGCAGCGCGATGCCCCAGGCGAGCCACATCGCGGCATCGCGCGCGAACGCGGCATAGCCGTCGAGCTTCAAGGGGAAGCTGCGCGTGCGCGGATCGTAGAACAGCGCGGCCAGCTTGAGATCGAGCTCGGGATAGACGCCGAACAGCACGCCGATGACGAGCGCGAGCGACAATGCGATGAAGAGACCGGTCCGGTTCATGACGCGCGGTTTAGCGAAAGCAGGCGGCGATGGAAAGGCCGGCGGCTCAACGTGGCGATCCCGACGGCAATGGTGGCGGTGGCGGCAGACGCGGCGGCGGCTCGCGCCAGCGGCCGGCGTTGCGCCCGGCAATCAGCCAATAGACCAGTCCGCCGACGATGCCGGCGCCGGTCAGGATCTCGAGATGGCGGCGCACGATGCCTTCGAAGCGGAAGGTCTCGGGATCGAACGGGACGAGACCGAGATAGCAGGCTGCGCCGACCACCCCGCCGCCGATCGCATAAGCAACCACGCTGCGGATCGAGAACGCCTCGGTGATCAGTGAGATCAGCAGCGCCGGGATCAGCGCGAAGCCCGACACGAAGATGAAGCCGAAGCCGATGATGACCTCGAACGCGCCCTGATCGATCGGGCCGTTGCCGAGATCGGCGAACTCCGGAAACAGGATCGCGGTCACGACGATCAGCCCCGCGAGGAAGCACGCGCCGAGAAAGGCGAAAGCGATCACGAAGAGACGGCCAATCAGCGCCATGGCTTTAGACCCGTGTTACCCAAGCGAGGCCCCGCTTTCTTCGCCCGTCATGGGCCGGCTTGAGCCGGCCATCCATCATTCAGTCGATGAATTGATGGGTGGCCGGGTCAAGCCCGGGCATGACGATCTTGTTCGGAGATGCAGCCGCGATCAATCATCAATCCGTCATCGCCATCGCGCGCAGTGCCTGACGCTCCCGCGCGGACAGCTTCTCCGTCTCCGACTTCAACTGGCCGCAGGCGGCGAGGATGTCGCGGCCGCGCGGCGTGCGCACCGGCGAGGAGTAGCCGGCGTTGAAGACGTATTCGGAGAACTTCTCGATCTGCTCCCAGTCCGAGCACTCATAGGCCGAGCCGGGCCAGGGATTGAACGGGATCAAATTGATCTTGGCCGGGATGCCCTTGAGCAGCTTGACCAGCAGCCTGGCGTCATCGAGCGAATCGTTGACGCCCTTGAGCATCACATATTCGAAGGTGATGCGCCGCGCGTTGGAGGCGCCCGGGTAGTCGCGGCAGGCCTGCAGCAGCTCTTGGATCGGATATTTGCGATTCAGCGGCACCAGTTCGTTGCGCAGCTCGTCGCGCACGGCGTGCAGCGAGATCGCCAGCATCACGCCGATCTCCTCGCCGGCGCGCTTGATGTTCGGCACCACGCCCGAGGTCGACAGCGTGATCCGGCGGCGGGAGATGCCGATGCCCTCGTTGTCCGAGACGATCAGCAGCGCGTCGCGCACCGCATCGAAATTGTACAGCGGCTCGCCCATCCCCATCATGACGATGTTGGTGATCAGCCGGTTGCCGAGCGGGGTCTCGCGGTCGGCCCAGTCGTTCAACCGGTCGCGCGCCACCATGACCTGGCCCACGATCTCGCCCGCGGTGAGGTTGCGGACCAGCCGCTGCGTACCGGTATGGCAGAACGCGCAGTTCAGCGTGCAGCCGACCTGCGACGAGACGCACAAGGTGCCGCGATCGGTCTCGGGGATGTAGACGCACTCGACCTCGTGGGCCTTCTGCAGATCGTCGCCGCTCGGCAGCCGCAGCAGCCATTTGCGGGTGCCGTCGTTGGAAATCTGTTCGGCCACGACCTCGGGACGCTCGACCGTGAAACGTTCGGAAAGCGCGGTGCGCGTGTCCTTCGACACGGATGTCATCTCGTCGAACGACCTGGCGCCGCGGAAATAGATCCAGTGCCATAGTTGCTGCACCCGCATCTTCTGCTGCCGCTCGGGCACGCCGATGTCGCCGAGCCTGGCCGCCAGCTCCGCGCGCGACAGGCCGATCAGCGAAGGTTTCGCCGGCGGGACGTAGGTTTCGAGCGGAGTCTTTTCGAGGGGCGCGGAGGAATCGCGCAGCCCGGCAGTCGTTGCCATGTCGATGGGCCCAAAGTGCTGCCCGGCCGCGGCGGCCGAAGGCTTTCAGCGGGCATATATAACGATCCGGCCGGCAAATGCGACCCGCCCGGCGAGCGGTATCGGCGGCTGCCGTCTACCGGCGGCAATCCTGCGCGATGCGGTCGAGCGCCTGGGCCAGGCCCTTCATTGAGAACACGTCGGTGGTTTCCGTGCCCTTGACCGAGACGCCCTTGACCACCGCCTCGGGCGCCTTGCGCATGGCATCGACCATCCGCTCTTCCTCGGCGGCGTTCTTGATCCAGAGCCCGTCGCCCTGGGTATACATGGCATAGGAGGCGCCGCCGACTTCCACCGCGGCGTCGGATCCGGGCTTGAGCGCATAGCCGATCATGATCGAGACCTCGTTGAAGACCTTCTCGGAGGGCCGCGTCGACACGAAGGCATAGGCTGGATCGCGCGGACGGTTGGGCGGATTGGTCTTGGAAGATGTCGGCTTGGCCAGCGCGAAGCAAACCTTCTTGCCGCCGGGCATCGCGGTATAGGCGCCCCAGCCGCCGAACTGTCCGATCAGCGTCGGTTCCGCCCCCCCGATATTCGGGACGGCTGGCTTCGGTTCCGATTTCGGTGCCGCCTTCGATTGCGGAGCGGCGGCCCTCGGCGCAGCGCTCTGTGCCGCAGCGAGGCTCGGTGCTCCGAACAGCAGCACGCTGCCGACCAGCGTTGTCAACAATCGCCCGAACAACATGATACGTTGAGTTCCCCCGCGACTTCGTTCCACCAATATTGTGACTGGAAAATGGCCCGGAATCGCTGATCCTTGGTCGCGATGGATAGCGGCTAAACGCTTCGCTTGCAAAGGCCGCAGACCTGGATTGTCCGGCGCTCCGCGTCCTCGAACCGGCGCCGCGCACATGCCGCGGCCTCATGATGATTGTGGCGCGGCGGCAAATCCGGCATGACGTTCCCAAAGCCGGACCTCCGATCCGGCATCAACGACCAAGGAGCGCCAATGAAAGCCATTCTCTGCTCGCAATTCTGCCAGCCCGACGATCTCGTCCTCACCGAGGTGCCCGATCCGATGGCCGGTCCCGGCGAGGCTGTGATTGCGATCAAGGCGGCGGCGCTGAACTTCTTCGACATCCTGATGATCCAGGGCAAGTACCAGATCAAGCCGCCGTTCCCGTTCTCGCCGGGTGCGGAGGTCGCGGGTATCATCGAAAGCGTTGGCGATGGCGTCACCGACCTGAAGGTCGGCGACCGTGTCGTCGCCTCCTGCGGCCATAACGGCGCGCGCGAGAAGATCGCGCTGCCAGCAGCGTCGATCGTCAAGATCCCGGACAATCTCGATTTCGACCGCGCCGCCGGCATCATCATCATCTACGGCACTGCGCTGCATGCGCTGGAGGATCGCGCCAGTCCGAAGCCGGGCGAGACCTTGGCCGTGCTCGGCGCGGCCGGCGGCACCGGCCTTGCGGCTTGCGAGCTGGGCAAGCTGATGGGGTTGAAGGTCATCGCCTGTGCCTCTTCGGACGAGAAGCTCGAATTCGCCAGGCAGCACGGCGCGACGCTGACGCTGAACTACGCCAAGGAGGATCTCAAGGAGGGGCTGCGGCGGCTCACCGACGGCAAGGGCGCCGACATCATCTTCGATCCCGTCGGTGGTGCCTACGCCGAGGCGGCGCTGCGTTCCATCGCCTGGGAGGGCCGCTTCCTGGTGATCGGCTTCGCCGCCGGCGACATCCCGAAAATGCCGCTGAACCTCGCGCTGCTGAAGGGCTGTGATATCCGCGGCGTGTTCTGGGGCGCCTGGACCCGACTCAACCCCGCCAAGAACCGCGCCAACCTTGAAAAGCTCGTGCGGTGGACCGCAGAGGGCAAGCTGTCGTCGCATGTCGACCGCACCTTCCCGCTGGCGCAGACCGCCGATGCCTTGAAGGTGCTCGCCGGCCGCCAGGCGATGGGCAAGGTGATCCTGCACCCCTGAGGACGTGCAATGAAGGCGCCCGGGGTGCGTATCCCCGGGGTAGCCTCGCCCTGATCCGCGCAACCAAACCGAGCAGAGCCCTGCCTGCTCTGCGGACGGCTTGCTCGAGCCGGCCCGAGGTCGCTGTGACATCCTCGCGCTGCGAGGCGCCCCAAATTTGTTCTGCGGGCTGCCGCGCCGGCGTCACGGATTCGCAACCGGAAGCAGAAAATCCGAAAACGAGCGTTTCTTGGTTAACGCAACCGAGCCACATTGTGGCATGGTAAATTGTAGGGCTTGGCTGTTGTTATTTCGACGTTTCTGGATTTGGTGCGGTGCGATGTCGCACTCGCGTTGCCACAATCAGATCAAAATATTTCCAGAATCATGCCGGCTCTCGTCCACTTTTAGTCGGATTCAATTAGTCAATTAGTTGTCGGCAGTGGGGTGCCTCTGGCAATCGTGACGTGTCTCGAGCTTCTGACGGGCTTGGGACCAAAAGTATGTTGCGTGAAGTTGAGATGGGGATGAAGGCCATGGCTGAGCGGACGACGCGCGGGCGTTTCAACAACAGAACTCCTTCGGAGCCTGACTTCAGGCCTTTCCCCGATGAACTCCCTCAGGAGCGCCCACCGAACTATCGTTTCGGCCGGTCGACCCAGGACAACTATCCAAACGACGAATCGATGCCGATGTTCCTCTCTGAGTATGAGAGCGGCAATCAGATCGACAGCACGCATTTCGAGGACCAGTGGCCGGTGCGGACCCGCCGCGTGTCGGTCTCGTCCCGGATTCTTCTCGCCGTGGTGGCTGCGGCCGGCGTCGCGGTGCTCTTCGCGCTTGTCACCTCGGATGCGACGCGCGACCTGATCGCCAGTGCCAAGGCGTCCATCATCGGCGCCACGCCGGATCCGACGGCCCCGCCGCAGGCCACCAACACGCAGCTCACCGCGCGCGACATGCAGCTGAACGAGCCGGCGCGACTGCCGCCCGAGCCGCCGGCTGCGGCGGCGCCGGTGCAGACGGCAGCCGTGGCCCCGACGCGTGACGACATCGCCAACGCCTACCAGACAGCGCTGCAGAATCGTAGCGTGACGCAGCCCGCGCCGGCTGCAGCACCACCGAGCTTCGCCACGGCACCGGCCGCGCCGGCCCCGAGCGCGATGGAGCCATCCTCGATCAATTCGCCTGGCGCGGGATCGGCAATCGTCGCACCCGGCCTCGGCGCCGTGACCGCTGCTCCGCCGCCCGCGCAGGTCCGCCGGCTCGATCCCGACGAGCTCGCGGGCATCATGAAACGCGCCAAGAGCCTGCTGGCCGCGGGTGACATCCCGCCGGCGCGACTGCTGCTGGAGCGCGCCGCCGAGGCGCAAGAACCGGCCGCGGCGCTGATGCTTGCGCAGACCTACGATCCGCACGTGCTGGGAACGAAGGACATCCGCAACATCAATGCCGATCCGGCTGCGGCGCGCAACTGGTACCGCCGCGCCGCCCAGCTCGGCTCGACCGAAGCGCAGCGCAGGCTCGATCAGTTGCAGAACTGAACGCTCGTGACGGCAGCGATGCCGCCCCGTTTCATTTTTTTGTTTCACGCGTGATTTTCGAGTCCGTTCATGGGCGACGCCAGGCGAGACTTGGTGCTGCCCGCGTTCCGGCTCGTAAACATGTGCCAACCTTACATCGAGGGGGACAGATGCGACGTGTTGTTGGAGCGGCCGTAGCCGCAATGATGATGATAGCGTGCGGCTTTGCTGCCCACGCCGAGGAAGGCGAGTTCGACCCCGCCAAGGTGAGCGACAGCCTCAAGGCGATCTTCCAGTTCGGCTCGGTGCAGACCAAGCAGGCGCTGAACGCCAACACGGTGACGCTCATCACCGGCACCATCGGCGGCACCTATGTGCAGTTCGGCGCCGACCTGGCCTCGCTGCTCGATGACGGCAACAATCTGCGCGTCTTGCCGATCGTCGGCCGCGGCTCGGTCCAGAGCGTGGCCGACATCCTGTTCCTGCAGGGTGTCGATCTCGGCATCGTCCGAGCCGACACGCTCGACTATCTCGAGCGCAAGGGCTTCGCCAAGGACATCAAGCGGCAGTTCACCTACGTCACCAAGCTCTACAACGAGGAGATGCAGGTCATCGCGCCGCGCGCGGTGCGCACGCTGCGTGACCTCGAAGGCCGTCGGGTCAGCGTCGACCTGCCGAATGGCGGCACCTTCGTCACGGCGCTGACGGTGTTCGAGCGGTTGGGCCTGCGCGCCAACTTCGCCTATATCGAGCAGCGCATCGCGATGGAGAAGCTGAAGCGCGGCGAGCTCGATGCCGTCATCGTGGTCGGCGGCAAGCCCTACAAGTCGGTCAGCACCTTCGTCAACGACGGGCGCTTCCATCTCGTCAACGTCGATTACGATCGACCGCTGCAGACCGACTACCTGCCGGCGACCCTGACCGCGAAGGACTATCCGAACCTGATCGCCGAGGGCGAGAAGGTCGACACGATCGCGGTGCCGGCCGTGCTCGCCGCCTATAATTGGGCGCCGAACACCGACCGCTATCGCAAGCTCGCGACCTTCGTCGATGCCTTCTTCACCAAATTCCCGGCGTTCCAGAATCCGCCGTTCCATCCGAAGTGGAAGGAGGTCTCGCTGTCGGCGCCGCTGGCCGGCTGGCAGCGGCTGCCGTCCGCGAGCAAATGGCTGGAGAGCCATGCCATGGAAGGCGCACAGCGCGACCGCTTCGATGACTTCCTGAAGCAGAGCAGCGCCGGCAGGGCGATGCCGAGCGAGGCCGACCGCGAGGCACTGTTCAAGCAGTACCAGGCCTGGGAGGCCGAGAAGACCGGCAGCGCCCGCGCCCAGGCGCGCGGCCAGCGCTGAGATCGTAGCGTTCAACGAGGTCCCATCAGGAGAAAAGCCCCGCGAACGCGGGGCTTTTTGCTGTTGTTTGCCGTTGTGCCCTTCCGAGGCGCTGACTGCGGGAACCCGGCTTGCCGGCCCGAGCCGCCGTCAGCCGATATTCTCGCCGTCCTTCGCGACGTCAGCGTTCTTGTCTGCCGCCAGCCGCGCGAGTACGGCGCGGGCCGCGGCATGATGGTCGGGCGTGATGTTCGAGGCGACCATGCGGATGGCGGTGGCGAGCACCGCCGCGTCGTCGGTGAAGCCGAGGATGGGCAACACGTCAGGCATGAAGTCGAACGGCACGACGAAGTAGGCGATGGCGCCGAGCAGGGCGACCTGGACGTGCCGCGGTGTCTCCTTGTCGAAGGCGCAGTAATACGCCGCAAGCAGCTCCTCGGCGAACGGCAACCGCGCGACAACCGTCTTGAACTTGATCCAGAAACGGCGGCGAAGGGTCTCGCGATCCCGGGCCAGCCGCTCCGCGGGCTCGAAGCCAACGTTGTAGTCGGTCGCATCCGACATGATGTCCGATCTCCGGTTCCAGACGGCGCTGGAGGCGCCATGCTCGAGCTGTCATGTGGGGACGGCGACCTTGGCCGCAAGGCACCCGTATCCGCGTGGATTCGTCAGCCGCTGATCGTTGCGGCGATCGCATCCATCGCCTTGGCGAGCTCGATGTCGCGCGTGGTCACGCCGCCTGCGTCATGGGTCGTGAGGACCACCTCGACGGTGCGGTAGACGTTGCGCCACTCGGGATGATGGTCGTGCTTCTCGGCGACCAGCGCGACCCGGGTCATGAAGCCGAACGCTTCGTTGAAGTTCTTGAACGTGAAGGTGCGGGCGATGGCCTCACGGCCCTCCAGCTCGGACCAGTCGGGAAGCTCCCGCAGGGCGGTGGCGCGTGCCTCCGCCGACAATCGTTGCGGCATCTCGATCTCCTCTTGTGGTGCAATCGACTGGACACGTGGCAGCGTCCGGGCGATTGCGGGGCTACCTCCGGCTGGATCGCGCCGGTGTCCGGTTGCCAAGACTAGCCGAAAACGCATCCCGATCAGAGCCTTGTCACAGGCGCCATGCCGGGAGGGACTCGGAACTGTCCCGATCCTGCGGTAACTGGTGCGATGGTAACCATGACGCAGATGTCACGCCGGGCGGACAAGAAATTTGCTACAGTTCAACTCTATCGAAGGACGACGTGGCCAGACGAAGCCGCCTGTGGCATCGCCCGGGCCTGGGACCACCGGAGGACGGGAATCTGGTAGATACTCAGACCACGCCAGCGCAGCGCTCACGGATGCGCCCTGCCGTGTTCATCGTCATCGCCGGGATCCTCGCGGTCGTCGGCGCTTTGACGGGTGCCTACTATTTTGCGATGCGTCCCGTGGTGCTCAAGATCGCGGTCGGTCCGCCCAACAGCGACGACCTGAAGGTCGTCCAGGCCCTGACCCAGGCCTTTTCCCAGTCGCACGCCTCCGTCAGGCTGCGGCCGGTTCCGACCGAGGGCGCCGCCGAGAGCGCGCAGGCGCTGGCCGCCGCCAAGGTGGACCTTGCGATCGTGCGGGGTGACCTCGAGGTCCCAAAGAACGCACAGGCGGTAGCGACGCTGCGCAAGAACGTCGTCGTCCTCTGGGTGCCCTCGTCCGGCAAGGGCAAGAGCCGCAAGGGTGGCGCCAAGATCACGAAGATCTCGCAGCTCGCGGGCCACAAAGTCGGCATCATCGGCCGGACGCCGGCGAACGCGAACCTGCTGAAGGTCATCCTGCGCCAATATGGCGTCGACCCCGGCAAGGTCGAGATCGTCCAATTCCCGATCACCGAGGCCGCCGAAGCGGTCCGAAGCCAGAGGGCCGATGTCTATCTGGCGGCCGGTCCCATCAACAGCAAGATCACGGCGGATGCGATCGCAGCCGCCACCAAGGAGGGCGGCCCCCCCACCTTCCTGGCCATCGATTCCGCCGGAGCCATCGCACAGAACCATCCCGAATACGAGGCCACCGAGATTCCGGCCGGCGCGTTCGGCGGGGCGCCCGATCGCCCTGAAGATGAAGTGAAGACGATCAGCTTCAATCACCACATCGTGGCACGCAAGGGCCTCGCCGAATCGACGGTCTCGACGTTCACGCATCAGCTGTTCTCGGTGCGCCAGCAGCTGATGTCGGAATTTCCGCTTGCCGCCAAGATCGAGACGCCGGACACCGACAAGGACGCCGCGATCCCCGTCCATCCCGGCGCGGCGGCCTTCGTCGACGGCGAGGAGAAGACCTTCCTCGACCGCTACAGCGACTACATCTGGTGGAGCCTGATGGCGCTTTCGGCGATGGGCTCGGCCGGCGCGTGGTTCGCCGGCTATCTCAAGCGCGACGAACGCACCATCAACACCTCGCTGCGCGATCGTCTGCTGGAGATGATCACGATCGCGCGCAAGTGCGATTCGACCGAGGAGCTCGATCAGCTCCAGGCCGAGGCCGACGAGATCCTGCGCAACACGCTGACCTGCTTCGAGGACGGCGCGATCGAGCACGCGGCGTTGACCGCGTTCAACATCGCGCTCGAGCAGTTCCACAACGCGGTCGCCGATCGCAAGCTCATCCTGATGAGCATGCCCGCCAATCTGCAGCGAACCGGCGCGCAGTTGCGTGCCGCCGGCACCTGAGGTCTGCCACGCTCCCCTTGCGGCGGTGTCGCGCACTGCCCAAGACGCCGCGTGTAATTCCAGCGTCATCAATCTTTTCTAGGTCTGCCGGGCCGTGGCTCGCGCCTGCTCCCGCGCGCGATCCGACCAGGAGATCCGCATGACGCTTCGCATTCCTCGACCGCGCACAGCCCTGTCCCGCCGCCGCTTCCTGTCGACAGCCGCCGCAGCCGGCGTCACGACGCTGGCGATGCCCTATCTGAGCCGCGCCGCCGACCGGCCGCAGATCACGCATGGCGTGCAGTCCGGCGACGTTGGCATGGATGGCGGCGTGGTCTGGGCGCGTGCCGACCGGCCGTCGCAGATGCTGGTCGAGGTGGCGACCACCGAGTCGTTCAAGGACGCGCGTACGCTGCCTCCGGTCGCCGCACTTCCGGAAAGCGACTTCACGGCCAAGATGCTGATCGACGGTCTGCCCAGCGGCCAGGACATCTTCTACCGCGTCAAGTTCCGCGACCTTTCGCATGTCGCGGTCGAAAGCGAGGCCGCGCTTGGCCGCTTCCGCACCGCGCCCGGCAACAGGCGCGACGTCTCGTTCGTCTGGGGCGGCGACGTGGCGGGGCAGGGCTGGGGCATCAACCCCGACGATGGCGGCATGTTCACCTTCTCGACGATGAAGAAGCACCGCCCGGACTTCTTCCTGCACTCCGGCGACACCATCTACGCCGACGGTCCGATCAAGTCCGAGGTGAAGCTGCCGGACAACAAGGTGTGGAAGAATCTCACCGTGGAAGAGAAGGCGAAGGTCGCCGAGACGCTCGACGAGTTCCGTGCCGCTCACAAATACAATTTCCTCGACGAGAACGTCCGCGCCTTCAATGCCGAGGTGCCGATCTTCGTGCAGTGGGACGATCATGAGGTCACCAACAACTGGTCGGCCTCCAAGGAGCTGCCGGCCAGCTACAAGGAGCGCAACATCCAGCTGCTCGCGGCCCGCGCGGCGCGCGCCTTTCACGAGATGTATCCCATGCGCGAGAGCATCATCGAGCCGGGGCGCGTCTATCGCACGATCAATTACGGCCCTCATCTCGACGTGTTCGTGCTCGACGAGCGCAGCTACCGCGGCGCCAACGGTCCCAATCTCGAGGACAAATATGGTCCGGCGTCCTACTTCATCGGGCCGGAGCAGATGCGCTGGCTGAAGCAGGCGCTGCTCAATTCGCGCGCGACCTGGAAGGTGATCGCCTCCGACATGCCGCTCAGCATCATCGTCTATGACGACGCGGCCAACAAGAAGGGCTCGGAAGCGGTTGCCCAAGGGGACGGCCCGGCGCGCGGCCGCGAGCTCGAGATTGCCGAGATCCTGCGCTTCATCAAGACGGCGCCGATCCAGAACACGGTGTGGCTGACGGCGGACGTGCACTACGCGGCCGCGCACTATTACGATCCGAACAAGGCGCAGTTTCAGGACTTCGAGCCGTTCTGGGAGTTCGTCTCCGGTCCGCTGCATGCCGGCACGTTCGGTCCGAACGAGCTCGACAACACCTTCGGCCCCGAGGTGCGGTTCATCAAGGCGCCGGGCCTCGATAAGCAGAACCTGCCGCCATCGGCCGGCATGCAGTTCTTCGGCCACGTCAAGATCGAGGGCGCCACGGGCCAGATGACCGTGACCCTGCGCGATCGCGCCGACGTCGCGCTGTGGTCGACCACGCTCGATCCGAAGCTCGGCTGAGCTGTCGTTGTTCGGCGGCAAGACGATCGCGTGCTGCGACGGCAACTAGTCGCGTCGGCGCAGCACCGCCTCCAGCGCGTCGGTCGGGCAAGGCTTCGGCAGCCGTGGCCGGTCGGCGAACGCGGCCGGCACGCGGTCGGCGCCATAGCCGGTGGAGAAGGCGAAGGGAATGCCGAGCGCCGTCAGCCGCTCGGCAATCGCAAAGCTCTTTTCGCGGACCAGGCCGACATCGAGCAATGCGAATTGCGGGGCGCGCTCCGCGATCATGGCGAGCGCGGTCGCGACGTCGGCTGCGATCCTGATGTCGGGAACGCCGAGGTCGGTGATCGTGTCTTCCAATCCGAGCGCAATGATGGGGTCGTCTTCGACGACCAGCACATGTTGATAAAGCTCGGGCACGCCTGATTGCGAGCTGGTCATGGGATCTGCGGGTTCCAGGATGAGGGATGGGCGCCGCAGCCGGCGTCTCCTCTTGAGTGCGCTGGCGGGTTCCTGGAACCAAGGCAGCATATCAGAGTTCGTGTGTCGGTGCACTTGTGAACACAAGGAGCACGAATCACGCACATGCGTTGCGCGCAGGGGATGACGATGCTGAGCCAGGGTGTGACCACGCTGAACCGGGAGCGGCCCCACAACAACCTGCTGCTGCGGCTGAGTGCGGCCGACTACGCGCTGATTTCGCCGTATCTGGTGGAGGACGAGGCAACGCCGAACGATCTGCTCTACAGTCCCGGGGACGACGTGCAGATCGTGCATTTTCCCTGTGGGCCGGCGCTCACGTCCTATCTCGTCCCCAATGAGGACGGCCGCGACGTCGAGACCATCCTGGTCGGCCGCGAGGGCGCCGTCGGCGGCATCGTCAGCGAGGGCTTCCTGCCGGCCTATACGCGGATCGTCGTCAAGTTCGGCGGCCCGTTTGCACGGCTGCCACTGTCCCGCCTGGCGGCCGCCAAGCTGCAATCCAAGACGCTGCGCAACGTGTTCGCGCGCTACGCCGATTGCATGCTGGCGCAGATGTTCCAGTCGACCGCCTGCAATGCGATTCATTCGATCGAGCAGCGGACGGCGAAGTGGATCGTGGCCGCGATGGACCGCACCGACGGCGAGCCGATCGTGCCCCTGACGCATGAGCAGCTGGCGACGCTGCTCGGCGTCGGCCGCAGCTATGTCAGCCGGGTCGTCCAGACCTTCCGAGCCGAGGGCATTCTCGAAACCCGCCGCGGCGCCTTCATGGTGCGCGACTTCGACGCGCTGAAGCGCCGCTCCTGCCTGTGCAACGAGGCCGTGAAGACCCATTTCGAGGAGGTCCTGCGCGGCGTCTATCCGACCGAGCAGGCCGCGACGGGCTGAGCCCACAAGCGTTTTTTTCTTTCCGCGCATAGGCGCAGCCGACGGCTGTCGGCGCTGGTCCTCGTGGGATTGCCGGTCGGAGTGGTTGGTCTCGTCTTCTACCGCGCCGCCCGGAAGCGTGCGGTCGCGGAGGCGTTAGCCAGCCGCTCGGAAACCGCTCCTCGTTCCTGAAAGCAGTCATTGTTTTTTGGCATTTTCTGCCTATATTGCGCCGCAACGCGTGAGGTCTGCCCGGTCGATTGGCCGGGCTTCCTATTTGGGGCTGCCGGCCCCTGCCGCCGAACGAGTTTCGCGAGCGCGCGTCGTAAAGCTAACAGCTTGATTCGACTATAACAAAGCGCGCGCCCCGCCGGGGACAGAGCACGGGCTCTTGAGAAAGCTTAGAAGACACCGACCATGAATCTTCGCAACATCGCCATCATCGCCCACGTCGACCACGGCAAGACCACCCTGGTTGACCGTCTCCTGCAGCAGTCGGGTACCTTCCGCGAGAACCAGAAGGTTGCCGAGCGCGCCATGGACTCGAATGACCTGGAGCGCGAGCGCGGCATCACCATCCTGGCCAAGGCCGCCTCGGTGCAGTGGAAGGACACCCGCATCAACATCGTCGACACCCCCGGCCACGCCGATTTCGGCGGCGAGGTCGAGCGCATCCTGAACATGGTGGACGGCGCCCTGGTGCTGGTCGACGCCGCCGAGGGCCCGCTGCCGCAGACCAAGTTCGTGGTCTCCAAGGCGCTCAAGGTCGGCCTCAAGCCGATCGTCGTCATCAACAAGGTCGACCGTCCCGACGCCCGTCCGACCGAGGTCATCAACGAGGTGTTCGACCTGTTCGCCGCACTCGACGCGTCCGAGGAGCAGCTCGACTTCCCGATCCTGTACGGGTCGGCCAAGCAGGGTTGGATGGCCGAGAGCCCGGAAGGTCCGAAGGACGCCGGGATGCAGCCGCTGTTCGACCTGGTGCTGCGCCATGTGCCGGCGCCGTCGGTCGAAGAGGGGCCGTTCCGCATGATCGGCACCATCTTGGAGGCCAACAACTTCCTGGGGCGCATCATCACCGGCCGCATCACCTCGGGCAGCATCAAGCCCAACCAGGCCGTGAAGGTGCTGAACGCCGAGGGCAAGGTCGTCGAGCAGGGCCGTATTTCCAAAATTCTCGCGTTCCGCGGCATCGAGCGCGTGCCGCTCGACGAGGCCGAGGCCGGTGACATCGTCGCCATCGCAGGCCTGACCAAGGGCACCGTCGCCGACACGTTCTGCGATCCCTCGGTCGAGACGCCGCTCCCGGCGCAGCCGATCGACCCGCCAACCGTGTCGATGTCCTTCATCGTCAACAACTCGCCGCTGGCGGGCACCGAAGGCGACAAGGTCACGAGCCGCATGATCCGCGACCGCCTGCTGCGCGAGGCCGAGGGCAATGTCGCGCTGCGCGTCGTCGAATCCGCCGACAAGGACGCCATGGAAGTGTCGGGTCGCGGCGAATTGCAGCTCGCGATCCTGATCGAGACCATGCGCCGCGAAGGCTTCGAGCTGTCGGTGTCGCGTCCGCGCGTGGTGCTGCAGAAGGACGAGGCCACCGGCGCGTGGCTGGAGCCGATCGAGGAGGTCGTGATCGACGTCGACGAGGAGCATTCCGGCGTCGTCGTGCAGAAGATGAGCGAGCGCAAGTCCGAGATGATCGAGATGCGCCCGTCCGGCGGCAACCGCCTGCGGCTGGTGTTCTACGCGCCGACCCGCGGCCTGATCGGCTATCAGGGCGAGCTGCTGACGGACACCCGCGGTACCGCGATCATGAACCGCCTGTTCCACGGTTATGCCCCGTTCAAGGGCGAGATCGCCGGCCGCCGCAACGGCGTCCTGATCTCCAACGACCAGGGCGAGGCGGTGGCCTACGCGATGTTCAAGCTGGAGGACCGCGGCCCGATGATGATCGAGCCGGGCTGGAAGGTCTATCGCGGCATGATCGTCGGCGAGCACACCCGCGACAACGATCTCGAGATCAACGTGCTGAAGGGCAAGCAGCTCACCAACATCCGCACCACGTCGAAGGACGAGGCGGTCCGTTTGACGCCGCCGATCCGGATGACGCTGGAGAAGGCGCTGGCCTATATCGAGGACGACGAGCTGGTCGAGGTCACGCCGAAGTCGATCCGCCTGCGCAAGAAGCATCTCGATCCGAACGAGCGCAAGCGCGCCGAGAAACAGAAGGAAGCGGTGGCGTAATTTCCGCCCTCCATCCTCAAATGCGTCATGGCCGGGCTTGTCCCGGCCATCCACGTTTTGGGGCTTGCGAGGACGACGTGGATGCCCGGCACAAGGCCGGGCATGACGACGGAGTTGGATGAGCCAATGTCTTTCCCATCCTCCATCGACATCGCCATCATCGGTGCGGGTGCCGCGGGCCTCGGCGCCGCACATGCGCTGCAGGACAAGGGCGTCTCGTTCATCGTCCTGGAGGCCCGCGACCGCATCGGCGGCCGTGCTCACACCATCATGGCTTCGCCTGACGTCACCTTCGATCTCGGCTGCGGCTGGCTGCATTCGGCTGATCGCAACTCCTTCGTCGGCATCGCCGAGCAGCTTGCTTTCACTATCGACACCAGCCGGCCGCCCTGGCGCGACCAGGCCTATGACGCGGCATTTCCGCGCCACGGGCGCGAGGAGTTCTTGCGGGCGCTGGAGGCGTTCTTTACGCGCACCGCAGAGGCCGCCAAGAGTGGCCGCGATGCCCCGGCGAGCATCTGCCTGGAGCCCGGCAATCGCTGGAACGGCATGATCGATGCGATCTGCACCTATCTCAACGGCTGCGAGCTCGACCAGATGTCGCTGCTCGACTTCGAAGCCTATGAGGACACCGAGCTGAACTGGCGCGTTCGCCACGGCTATGGCGCGCTGGTCGCCGCCTATGGCGGGGGCCTGCCGATCGCCTTGAACTGCAACGTGACCCTGATCGATCACGGCGACACGCGCATTCGCTTGACGACCTCGCGGGGCACGGTGACGGCCGACAAGGTCATCGTGACCGTGCCGACCAGTCTCATCGTCGACGAAGCGCTCCGCTTTTCGCCGGCCCTGCCGAGCAAGGTCGAAGCCGCCGCTGGCCTGCCGCTCGGTCTCGACAACAAGGTGACGCTGGCGCTCGACGGCTGGGAGCACCTGCCGAGGGATTCGGGCATGCGCGGCCGAAGCCACACCGCGCGGGTCGGCAGCTTCCAGCTGCGCCCGTTCGGCCAGCCCTGCATCGAAGGTTTTTATGGCGGCAGCTTCGCTCGCGAGATCGAAGTGGCGGGCGAGGGGGCCTTGGCGGCGCAGGCGATCGACGACATCGTGGCCCTGCTCGGCAACGACATCCGCAAGAGCCTCCGTCCGCTCGCCGAGTCCCGCTGGGGCGCCGACCCGTTCGCGCGCGGCGCCTATTCGCATGCACTGCCCGGACATGCCGACAAGCGCGCCGTGCTGGCCGCGCCGGTTGATGATCGGCTGTTCTTCGCCGGCGAGGCGACGCCCTCGGATTTCTTCTCGACCGCCCATGGCGCGCGCGACAGCGGCGAGCGCGCGGCGCGGGAAGCTCTGGCGTCAGTAACCAAGCGCTAGCACATCCACCGTCGTTGCGAGCACAGCGAGGCACTCCAGACTGTCACCGCGGTGGGATTTCTGGATCGCTTTCGCTACGCTCGGGATGACCTGCCCCAATCAATGCGTCTCCCCCACCATCCGCAGAAACTCCCGTGCGGCCTGCGTCTGGTGATGCTCTTTGTGGCGCAGGCTGTAGAAGTGCCGCTTGGGCAGCTCGATGTTGGCGACGGCGAGCAGCCCCGCCTTGACGGCGCGCATTGCCACCAGGCGCGACAGCACCGTGACGCCGGCGCCGGCTTCGACGGCGCCGCGCACGGCCTCGTTGGACGGCAGGTCGAACACCACATCGAGCTCGGCCGGAGTGATTCCGAAGCGGCCCAGCGCTGTTTCGAGCGCGGCGCGCGTGCCGGAGCCCTGCTCGCGCAACACCCAGCGCGCCGTCCTCAGGTCGCTGGTTGTCACGGACCTGCCGCGGCACAGCGGATGATCGATCGGGCCGACCAGCACCATGTCGTCGTCCGCGACCGGCTGGGCCGTGAGCACGGGATCGTCGACATCGCCCTCGACGAAGCCGAGATCGGCAGAGCCCTCGCGGACCTGGGTCGCAACCTGCTCGGTATTGCCAATCGACAGTTGCAGCTTGATCGCCGGATGCGCGGCATTGAAGCGGTGAATGAAGGCCGGCAGCCAATAGCCCGCGATGGTCTGGCTGGCCGCCAGCGCCAGCTGCCCCCGCTTCAGGCCGGCGAGATCGTTCAGCACGGTCTCGGCGGCGGCCGCGCGCGCCAGCACCGCCTTTGCTTCGACGAGAAACGCCTTCCCGGTCGCCGTGAGCACGATGCGGCGTCCGACGCGATCGAACAGCTTGGTCTCGTAGCGGGCTTCGAGCGCGGCTACAGCCGCGGATGTCGCCGACTGGGTCAAATTGAGGTCGCGGGCCGCCTGGGTGACGTGCTCGCGGGTCGCGACCGCCACGAAGATCCTGAGCTGTTCGAGCGTCACGTGCGTCCTATGTGGTCAGCTTCACCAGGGCCAGGCTGAAGCCTGCGATGAACAGGAAGGCGAGCAGGCCCAGCGCCAGGGGCCGCAGGCCCTTGGCCTTGAGCTTGGCGAAATCCGTTTCCAGTCCCATCGCGGCCAGCGCCATCGACAGCAGGAACGTGGTCGCCGTCACGATCACGGTCTTCATCTCGGCGGGTATGCTGATCACGCTGTTGAGGCCGACCAGCGCAATGAAGCCGAATACGAACCAGGGCAGCGGCGGCTGCGCATTGCTCCGGGTCTCGCCGCCATGGCGCGCGCGCCGCGTTGCCAGCAGGCCGAGCGTGAGCACGACCGGTGCCAGCAGCATCACGCGGGCCAACTTGGCGATGGTGCCGAACTCGCCGGCCTGCTGGCCCTGCTGAAACGCGGCCGCGACCACCTGGGCGATCTCGTGAATGGAGGCGCCGCTCCACAGGCCGAAGGCGTGCGCGTCGAGATGCAGCAGTGTCGGAAGCAGCGGATAGATGAACATTGCGATCGAGCCGAACACTGTGACGCAGGCCACCGCATAGGCGACGTCCTCGTCATGGGCGCGCGTGACCGTGTTGGTCGCGATCACGGCGGACGCGCCGCAGATCGAGGTGCCGGCGGCGATCAGCTCCGCCAGCTTACGATCGACGCCGAGCAGCCGTCCCACCCACACCGTAAACAGGAAGGTGCCGGTGAGGCTCAGCGCGATCACCACGAGTCCGCGGGCGCCGACCTCGACGATCTGGGCGGCCGTCAGTTGCAGGCCGAGCAGGATGATCGCCAGCCGCAGCACGCGGCGCATCGAGAAGGCGACGCCGGGCTTGGCTCGCGCCGGCGTGCCGATGACGTTATGCAATGCCATCCCTGCCACGATCGCGAGGATCATCGGGCTGAACAGGCCGAGGCCCGGCACCAGGCGCAGCCCGAAGGCGCCGGCCGCGAGCGCCGCGGACAGCGCGAGCCCGGGCAGCAGCGTCGGTGCCGCCGGCGTCGCAGGCGCGTGGGCAGGTCGATGAGGAACGGCAACGGGCGCATCGGCGATCAAATCATGCGACGGGGCAGCCATGGAAAACTCTCCCAAACAGGGTCTGGAGAGGAGAATTTCATGCTGCGATCAATCGATCCAACAGATTATATCGTATATATCATTCGTTCAAATCGATCAATTCCTGGCTCGCTCCCGCATCTCACCCGCGGATCGGATCACGACTCCAGCACCCGCCTCCGGAGCTCGGCATCGGGCACGAAGCAGGATTCGTATTTGCCGAAGATGCGGTAGCGGTTGCGCGCGACCAGGCTGTAGACCGCATCGCGCAGCGGCTTCGGGATGGCGAGCAGCGCGCGCGTCCAGCCCCAGCCCGGCAGGCTCGACAATACGGTCAGCGCAGCATCGGATTTCAGATGCGCCTTGCCGCCATGCACCACCGCGTTGGTGTCGGGCTCCTGGGGATCGATGCCGAAGGCCTGCGCCAGCCGGGTGCCGTAAGGCGACTGGATCGGCGTGAAGCGGAAGCGCTTGGCGGTGTCGCGCGCGATCACGAACTGCACCCAGCGGGAGCAGAACACGCAGACGCCGTCGTAGAGGATCACATCATCGTCGGGCCAGTTGGTCATCAGCGATTGTCCATCATGAGCAGCGCGACCAGCATCAGCACGATCGCAGGTCCCGTCTTCACCAGCGCGCCGAGCGGCTCGAGCCAGAGGTCGGGCGTGAGGATCGCGCAGCCGAGCATGTAGCCGAGCGAGACGAGGATGCCGGCGGCGAGCCCGAATGCTGCGGTTCTGCGGAACGCGATCAATACGCCGACCGAAATGTCCATCATGCTGGTGATCGCCGCAAATGGGACGGCGAACCAGTCGGGCCAGCCGCGCGTGGTCAGGATCGCCGTGGTCGCGGGGAACGAGACCAACAGTGCGATCGACCCCGACGCGACCCAGAACAACACCAAGCCGGCAATGATCAGCGCCTTGATCAGGAACAGGCGTGCGAACCATTTGTCCTGAATGGTGGCGCCATGTGCGCCGACGGCGCGGTCCAGCGTCGTGGGTGTGATGCCGGTCGCAGCGATCCACGGTGCGGGATCGCCGTGCACCCCGCGGCGAAGCTCGGCAATCGCGGTGGTGCGCATCGGCGGCATCCAGCCGAGCCGGCTGCAGAGGTCACCGGCGAAAGCGCCGAGATTGATCAGCGGCGCGGGCACGGCAACGCGTGGCCAATCCATTGTGCCGAAACTGCGCCGAAACGCACCGAGCACGTCGCCAAGCGTCACCGCCTCGGGCTGCATCAGGTCCCAGCTCACCGCGCGCGTCGCCTCGTCATCGATCGGCCGCATCGCGAGCCAGGCGATGGTCGCGGCGATGTCCGCGACCGCCACCGGCTGGAACGGTGTCGCCGCATCCTTCGCCGGCAGGTCGACCGGAAGCGCCGCGAGCGCGCGGACCATCGCGCTGCCGCCATAGGCCGACGGCGCGATCACGAAGCCGGGGCGCAGGATGGCGTAGGGAATGCCTGAGGATGCAATCAGCCGCTCCGCCTCGCGCTTGGTCGTAGCGAAGGCGGTGTGATCCTCATCGGCCGTGCCGGGGATCGAGATGTGAATGAAGCGCACGCGACGGCCGCAGGCCGTGATCGCTGCGAGCACGCGCGCGACGAACTCACGATGCACGGCCGTAGTGTCGCTGCCCGGGCCATCCTGCAGCACGCCGAGGCAGTTGACGACGACATCGATCTCGTGGGCGCGGATCAGACTCGCCAGAGCCGGCGCATCGAGCGCCATGATCGGCAGCTCGATGTCGAACGGCGACACGCGTTGTGATGGCGAGAACGCGCGCGCCACACCGACCGTCGCACAGCCACGCTGGCGCAGATCGTCGGTGATGAAGCGTCCGATCAGGCCGGAAGCGCCAAGCACGAGGATGCGGTGGTTGGTCGACGTGATCATGCGCGTCTCGTCAGAACGGCTTTGCGATCATCAGCCAGAGAATGGCCATGACCGCGCCGAAGCCGGGGATGCCGCACAGGAACCAGCGGCGGAAGACGATGAAGTAGCGCGGCGGCAGCTCCTCGGCGCCGACGTCCGCGAGGCGCGCCAGGTCGCGCAGCTCGATCTGCATGAAGATCACCGGCACCCAGAACAGCCCGGCGACCGCGTAGAGCGCGAGCGAGGTGAGCAGCCAGCGATCGGTCATCGCTGTCGACGACAGCCATATCAACGTGCCGCCGGTGACCGGTTGCAGCAGCACCGCCGAGAGCGTGAACAGCATGTCGGCAATGACGACGACGCCTGCGGTGTGCGCGATGAACGCGGCCTCGCCGCTCAGATGCGCCATCAGCATGAAGAATGCGATCCCCGTGCCGGTGCCGAGAATGACGATGGCGCCGAGCACGTGCAGATATTTGACCAGGAAATACAGCGTCATCGTGTCCTGCTAGTTCGGCGGCATCGGATGCGTCGACCGACGTGTCGTTGTCAGCGCCCGCGGCAGCAAATCCGCCGCCAGTGCCACGCCGTCGTCGTGCTCGATCATCCAATGCCCCTCCTCGCCGAACGCTGGCAACAGCTTGAAGCCCGCCTGGCCTCCGGCCGAGTTGAAGGCCTCCGCAAGCCGACGCGAAAGCGGTGGTGGAAAGTAGCTGTCATTGGCCGCAACCAGCCATGTGACCGGCACGCGCGCGCCGCGTCCGAACGCGCGGGCCGTATCAAGCAGGCGCGCCTCTGCACAGACACGCCCGGGCACGTCGTCGGCATGCCCGCCACGGCCGGGAGCGAACACGACGATTGCTGAGACGATCTGCGGCGGCTGATCGGCGAGCGCCAGCGCGCCCCAGCCGCCGGCCGAATGGCCGATGATGACGGCGCCGCCCTTCGCGGCAAACGGCTGCTCGCGCATGTCCGCGAGCGCGCGCAAAATCTGCGCCGCCGTTGCGCGTCCTGCTTTCTCATAGTCCGCGTCGGCGCAGCCGCCCTGGTCTTCGACGTAGGGACCGCCCGTGCGGCCGTGCCCGAGCCGCTCCGGGACCAGCACGGCATAGCCCCGCCCCACCAGGAGACGCGCCAGCGCCGTGTAGGTGGGCTGCGGCAGCTGTGCCCGCCACAGCGGATTCTGCGTCGAGGCATGCGCGATCACGGCCAGCGGAAACGGCCCGTGGCCGGCAGGCCGATAGAGGATCGCACGCGCGGGAATTTCGGTCTTGATGGACGGTATCAGCCATTGCTGCCGGCGCGCCGGCTCGGCTTCGGGCGACGCGGGACCGAACGGCTGTGCCGTTGCGCCGGCTGCCGACAGGACGACCAGTGCGAGCAACCATGAGACGCAGCGAAGCAGCACCATTCAGCCGAACGGGAAGATGTTGAGCTTGCGCCACACTAGCCCACGCCGCGGCCGGTCAGATGCAGTTTTTCCCGCGACGTATGAATCGGCGGTGACAGGACACCACCGACGCCCGACAATGTTGCGAAATTGTCCCTTTTCGGCACAGCTTTCCGCCACGGTGATGCCGAAAGTCCACAGGTTAACCGATCTTTAACGTGGCACCTTGAAGGCGGACCGCCGACTTGCTTTGATCTCGTTATGAGCACAACCCTGATCGAAGTCCGTCCGGCCAAGGCTGCAGATGCGGCTGCGGTGGCGTCAGCCCATGATGAAGCCTGGCGTTCCGCCTACCAGGGGATCATCCCTGGCGCAGAGCTGGAGAAGCTGATCAACCGGCGCGGCCCCCAATGGTGGGACAGCGCGATCCGCAAAGGCAGCCGCGTCAGCGTGCTGGTGTTCAACGACAAGGTCGCAGGCTATGCGAATTACGGCCGCAATCGCGCCCGCAGCCTGCATTTTGACGGAGAAGTCTACGAGCTTTATCTGCGACCGGAATTTCAGGGGCTGGGGTTCGGTCGCCGGCTCTTTCAGTCCGCCAAGCGCGACCTCGCGCAGAGCGGCCTGAAGAGCATGGTGGTGTGGGCGTTGTCCGACAACGATCCCGCCACCGAGTTCTACCGCGCATTGGGCGGCCGCATGGTCGCGCGGTCGTCGGAGCGCTTCGGGCCGAAGTCGCTCGACAAGGTCGCCTTTGCCTGGACCAACTGAGCCTGGACCGGCTGTGCTCTGTGCGCGTTAGGCGTTAACGCGCCCTCGAATTGAACTGAAAGTGTTGGCCTGAGGTAGCTGTTGCGCAGCCGCGATTTTTTTGCGACTGCGAATGCCAGCGCTCATTCCACGGGCGTCCGACCCTGAAACGTTCAAGTTCTACGGAGCATCCATGCGCATCGACGCCATCCCGATCGGGAAAGATCCGCCGCGCGAGGTCAACGTCGTCATCGAAGTGCCGGTTGGCGGCGAGCCGATCAAGTACGAGCTCGACAAGGAAGCCGGCACGCTGTTCGTCGACCGCTTCCTCTATACGGCGATGCGCTACCCCGGCAATTACGGCTTCATCCCGCACACGCTGTCCAACGACGGCGATCCCTGCGACGTGCTGGTGGCCAACACGCGCGCGATCGTGCCCGGCGCGGTCATGAGCGTGCGCCCGGTCGGCGTGCTGCTGATGGAGGACGAGGCTGGCGGCGATGAGAAGATCATCGCGGTGCCGTCCTCGAAGCTGACCCAGCGCTACGACAAGGTCCGCACCTATTCGGACCTGCCGGACATTACGCTGCAGCAGATCCAGCACTTCTACGAGCACTACAAGGATCTCGAGCCCGGCAAGTGGGTGAAGGTGCTACGTTGGGGCAATGCCGACGACGCCCACCAGCTGATCGCCGAGGGCATCGCGCGCGCCAAGGCCGCGAAGAAGTGAGAACGATTGACGTCATTCCGGGGCAGCCGCGCAGCGGCTGAACCCGGAATGACGCAGGTGGTTACACCGCCGGCTTCGGCAGCCCGGCAATGGCGCAGGCGGCGCGCAGCGTGTTGACCAGGAGGCACGCGACCGTCATCTGGCCGACGCCGCCGGGCACCGGCGTGATCGCACCCGCCACTTCGGCAACTTCAGCATAGGCGACATCGCCGACCAGCTTCGTCTTGCCGTCAGCCGTTGGGATACGGTTGATGCCGACGTCGATCACGGTCGCGCCCGGCTTGATCCAGTCGCGCTTCACCATCTCCGGGCGGCCCACGGCGGCGTAGACCAGATCGGCGCGCGCGGTCAGCGCTGGCAGGTCGCGCGAGCGCGAATGCGCGATCGTCACCGTGGCGTTCTCGTTCAGCAGCAACTGCACCAGCGGGCGGCCGACCAGGTTGGAGCGGCCGATCACGATCGCGTTCAGGCCCTCGAGCGAGCCGTGGACGGTCTTGCTGAGGATGATGCAGCCGAGCGGCGTGCACGGCGCCAGCGCCGGCTGGCCGCCGGCGAGACGGCCGGCATTGTGCGGATGCAGACCGTCGACGTCCTTGGCCGGATCGATGGCGTTGATGACGGCCTCGGTCTCCAGCCCCTTCGGCAGCGGCAGTTGCACCAGGATGCCGTGCACGGCGGGATCGCGGTTGAGCTTGCCGATCAAGGCCAGCAGCGCGTCCTGCGAGACGTCGGCGGGCAGCTTGTGCTCGAACGAGGCCATGCCGGCGGCCTGGGTCTGGGTGTGCTTGCTGCGGACATAGACCTCGGACGCCGGATCGTTGCCGACCAGCACCACGGCGAGGCCGGGTGTCAGGCCATGGTCGCGCTTGACCCGCTCGACCTCACGGGCGACCTGCGCGCGCAGGTCGGCTGCGATGATCTTTCCGTCGATGATGATCGCGGTCATTTTGCTCTATCCTCGGTTCAAAGGCTGTTCATCGAGCAAGATGCTGGCCGCGTGCTCCCACCCTCCCCTGGAGGGGGAGGGTCGATCGCACGCGAAGCGGGCGAGCGGGGTGGGGTGAAAGCCACGGATGCCGGTGCCGGTGGAGAGATCACCCCACCCCGCCTCACGCTCGCTTCGCTCACCGTGAGGCGACCCTCCCCCTCCAGGGGAGGGTGAAGATCGCCGCTTGCGAAGCCGAAAGGCCTCGGCTCGCGCTTCTTGCGTCTATTCTCGTTGTTTCCGGGTCGGCTTATGGGCTGCAATGAGGTCGCGCAAGGCCTGATCGAGCGCGGACGGATCGCCGTCGATGGCGACCTGCTTCAGCCGTGACGTCGCGCCCGAGGTGATTCGCACGGCCTTCTTGGTGACGCCGATCGCCTTGGCCAGCAGCTCGGTCACGGCGCGATTCGCCTCGCCGCCATCGGCGATCGCGCGCACCCGGACCTTCAGCACATTGCGGCCGTCGGACAGCGTCTCGACGCCATCGACGGCGTCCCGGCCGCCGCGTGGGGTCACCCGCAATGCGAGGGTGACGCCGCCCTTCGAACATCGCCAAGGGACCATCGATAGGGACCCTCGATCCGAATCAGCATCAGACCTGAGTTGACGCAAGCAGCACCCTTGAATCCCGCGCGTCTACGTCAGTGCGTGCAGGCGCTAGACAAACAGACCCTGAAGCGCCGGGATGATCACGAACCGGATGAACTGGATGAGGATGAAGAGAACGAGAAACGAAAGGTCCAACGCTCCGGCAGGAGGCACGAAGCGCCGAATCTGTCGGAGCGCGGGCTCTGTCAGAGCATCAAGCGTGTAAAGCACCTGTCGGACCAAGTCGTTCCGGACGTTGATGACGCTGAACGCGACCAGCCAGGACATGATTGCCGCAACGACCAGGATGAACACGTACAGGCCGAGAAGCCAGTCAACGAAGTCTAAGAGGCGTATCATCCGGGGTTCCTGGAACGAGATATCACCCGGTTAGATATCTGTTCCCTCCCGCGCAAACAAGGGAAGGTGCCCGTCAAGGCTAACAGGCGATGTGACCGTTCTTGACTTGACCAGGGCACCGACTGTAAATGGCGCCCGATCTGCCGGCCGCCTGTTCCCAACATCAAAGCGGTCGTGTTACGGGGCCATAGCTCAGCTGGGAGAGCGCGTCGTTCGCAATGACGAGGTCGGCGGTTCGATCCCGCCTGGCTCCACCACGCTTCGCCTTTCAGGCTACGCGTGGCGCAGCCACGCAATGCCTGAAAGGCGAAGCGTGGTGTCCGGCGTAGCCTCCTGGCGAAGCCGGGCTGAAGTCTGAACATTCCAAGCCAATCGACTGACCAGGACGCCGATCCTACTCCGCCGCCTCGGCCATCGCAGCCGCCGGCTCGCGCGCCAGCCAGCCATCCAGAAAATGTGCCAGCCAGGCCCGCTCGGCGGCATCATGCACGGCGCGACCCTCGAAATGATGGTGGCGCAGACGGGCGCCGGGGGTGTCCAACCGGGCATGACCGCGGGTGGTCCAGCGGCACATCATCGCGTAGGTCACGTCGGGGTGGAACTGCAGCCCGGTGGCGTTCTGGTATTGATAGGCCTGCACCGGAAAGTCGCCGCCCTCGGCGAGCAGCTCGGCGCCATCGGGCAGGTCGAAGCCCTCGCGGTGCCAATGATAGACGTGATCAGGCCAATGCGGGCAAAGCCTGCGCCCGGCCCGGGTCGGGCGGATCGGATAATAGCCGATCTCGGCGCGTCCCTCTGGATGCGGCGCAACCGGGGCGCCGAGCTGGATCGCCAGCATCTGCGCGCCCAGGCAGATCCCGAGAAACGGACGCTGCTCCCGCAGCGGCACCTCGATCCAGTCGATCTCGCGGCGGACGAAGTCGTCCGGATCGTTCGCGCTCATCGGACCGCCGAAAATAACGGCACCCGCATGCCCATCGAGCGTCTCCGGTAGCGGATCACCGAACCGCGGCCGGCGGATGTCGAGCGGATAGCCGCGGGCGCGCAGGGCGTTGCCCACGCGGCCAGGGCTCGATGTTTCCTGATGCAGGATGATGAGGACGGGCCGCTGCGGCGCAGCCGCCGGGGCCAGCTTCGAGTAGAGATGCCGAACGTCCGCCTGGGTCCCGTTCGGATGGAGCGAAGGGTCTTGCCTGAGCATCACCTGGCGATCATAGCTAAGCAAAGGTTAACGGCGCGTGAGCGAGCGCACATTGCAAAGCAAGCGCCGGGCCAGCGCGATCAGGTCCGCTTCAGCTGCAGCCGGCCGACCGCGGCGAGGATGAAGCCGCGCGGGAACCAGCGCAGCATGAACGGCACGATCTTGATGCCGAGCCCGGGCAGCACCACGCGCTTGTCGGCCATCAGGCCGCGATAGCCGGCTTCCGCCACGGCCTTGGGCGAGACGTTGAGGATCACCGAATCCACGCCCGGCTTGAAGCCGGCGCGGTCCTGGAATTCCGACGGCACCGGACCGGGACACAGCACCGTGACCCGGACGCCATGCGGCGCCAGCTCCTTGCGCAGCGCCTCGGTGAACGAGATCACATAGGCCTTCGAGGCGTAATAGACCGCCATGCCAGGCCCCGGCAGGAACCCGGCCACCGATCCCAGATTGAGGATGCCGCCCTTGTTGCGGATCAACTGGTCGGAAAAGCGCAGCGACAGCTCGGTCAGGGCGCGGACGTTCACCGAGATCATGTCGAGCTGCTCGGCGCGGTCGAGCTGCACCGCCTTGCCGAACAGGCCGAAGCCGGCGTTGTTGACGAGATATTGCAGCTCCAGGCCGGCAGCCGACAGCGCAGCCTCGATGGTCGCGCCGGCGTCGGGGGAGGTGAGGTCACAGGGGATCACCAGCGGCGCCGGGCCGCCCTTGGCGGCGATCTCCTGCGCCAGCGCCTCGAGCCGGTCTTCGCGCCGGGCCGTCAATACGAGCCGGTGCCCGTTCGCGGCAAACACGCGCGCCAATTCGCTGCCGATTCCGGCAGAGGCACCCGTTACGAGCGTGACACGTTCACCCACGATCCCTGCTCTTCGATCACAATTTGCACATCATCCAATTGCGGCGGACGAGAGCATAGTGGGACGGGAACATGCAAGACACCGCGATGCATGGCCTTGCGCTGGATTGCGGCAATAGCCTCGGATTCACATGGATTTACATGAACGGGGGTGTCCGGAACAAAATTAAAGTTTGTTCATCTCCGCATGAAGTCGGTTCCACCCGGAGCGACGCGGTTCAAGCCGGGGCGCCGGACTTGCGCGCCGCCATCCGGTGCTTGAGGTCGAGGCGGTCATGCGTGGAGATGCCGAGCAGCTCCGAGGCGCGCCAGACCACATTGTCCTCGAATTCGGTGACCTTGCCGTCGGCGTAGACCAGCTCCCACATCATCTCGACGATGCGCAGGCGGCCGGCTTCGTCGACCTCGCGCATGATGACGCTGGTGAAGCGATAGAGATCGACCGCGTCGCCCTCCGCCAGCATGCCTTGCGCGATCAGCCGGTCGGCGCTGCCGGGATCGAGCCCGAAGCGCCGCTCGATCAGGCCGTGCAGCTTGCGACGCTCGATCTGGCTCGGTTCGCCGTCCAGCGAGATGACGTGGATCAGCAGGGCCGTCGCCGCGAGCTGATAGCCATTGTCGTCGAACGCCGGGGTCTGCTGCGGCGAAACGACGTCGGCGATGAATTGGCGCAGTCCTTCGAGCATGGCGTCCTTCGCTGTCAGATCCGTAGCGGACCGCAAACCGGCCGGCGAATGCTCATTATATGCAAATGCCGCGCTGCGCCGGCAATCCGCTGCGACCTTTGGACTGCATGACATTTCGGTAAGCCTCAGGGGATTTCGTACACCATCATGCGGTCGGCGATGCCGCGCAGCGCGGCGTGCTTCTGGATGGGCGCGATCTTCGCGCTCCGCAGGATGTCGGCAACGCCGGGGCTCTCGATCACGGGCGCGGTGAGATGGATCTCCTGCGCGGTCGACAGGCTCTGCACGCGCGACGCGATGTTGACGGTCTGGCCGAAATAGTCCTGGCGGTCGTTCAACATCACCGCGAGGCACGGCCCCTCGTGGATGCCGATCTTGACCACGAGATCCTCGGTTCCGCGCTCGGCATTGAGCTGCTGCATCGCCGCGCGCATGCGCAGGCCCGCGGACAGCGCATGCTCGGGCTGGATGAAGGTCGCCATCACGGCATCGCCGATGGTCTTCACCACCGCGCCCTTCTCGGCGTTGATGATCTCCAGCAGCGCGCGGAAATGCGCGCGCACCAGGTCGAAGGCCGCGAGATCGCCGACGCGCTCATACAGCGCGGTCGAGCTCTTGAGGTCGGTGAACAGGAAGGTGAGTGAGGTGATCTTCAGCCGCTGGTCGATGTTGAGATTGTCCGCCTTGAACACGTCGCGAAAGGTCTGGTTGGACAATATGCGCTTGGCGGTCAGGAAAGGCCGGCGCTTGCCGAGGAGATGGTGGAGCGCATCGCCGGCAACGAAGACGGTCGGCAGCGTCCGTACGCCGGCCTGATTGTCGAGCGCCAGTCGCAGCGGGCCTGGACGCAACGTGATCGATCCGGTCGGAGGATGCGCCCTGTTGAATAGCAGTCCGAGCTGCTGGCGCTCCTTGGTGGGCTCGCCCTGAACGTCGATGAAATGCGCAGAATGCGTCACCGGTTCGAAGATGATGATGAAATCGGATGGGAGCTGCAGTGAGAGCACGGCCTTCTCACCGGCTGGCAGCTCGAGCGCATCAAGCGTCACTTCTTCGCTGAGCGAGGCAAAAGACTCCCGGTTGAGGTCGATCCCGGAACTCCAGAAGACCTGCTTGTAATACTCCCAGAGCGGCAGCGTGTTCGGATCGTGAGCGGCGATGCTCCTGACCTTGGAGCTCACGGTGAAAGCAACTTCGACCTGCTCGTCGATGGAAGGCTCGTAGCCGCAAGCGCATAGTCCGCAATGGTAATCGTCATGGCGGAGAGATTTCAGCGTGGCGTGCGCATCCAGCACGCCGCTGCAGCCAGGACAGAGCACGTTCCAGGTCAGATCGAACAAGCCGATCCGTGCAGCATGCAGGAACCCGGAAATAACCCGTTCTTCATCGAGACCGGCGCGCGCCGAGAACTCCAGGGCATTGATACGGTTGAGTTCGTGATCTTCACCCGCCTCAATCAACCGTGTGATCGCGTCCGCAACGGCCGGATCGGCGGTCTGCTTCAGAACCGAAAGCTGGGCCTGGATGTCGCTCATGGCGTGTTAAGATGGTGCCTAGCAAACCCACAAGCAAGAGACGAAGCGATGGCCCGGCCGCCGCCGGGATCAGACGCCCGCCCTGGGCGTGAGCTTGAACAGCGGCGAGCGATCCGGCTGGGTCGTGACCACGCCGACCGGCATCACGGGTGCGGCGTCGAGCATTTCGATGTCGAAGGCCGCCACCAGCCGTGCCAGCGCCAGCACCGCCTCGGTCAGGGCGAAATGAGCCCCGATGCAGACCCGCGCGCCCGCTCCGAACGGCAGATAGGCAAAGCGCTCCGGCGGCGGCGCGCCCGGCATGAAGCGATCCGGTATGAAGGCGTTGGGTGTTTGCCACAGCCTCTCGTGCCGGTGCAGCAGCCAGGGCGAGATCAGCACGACGTCGCCGCGCTTCACCTGGAACTCGGCGATACGGTCCGGCCCGCTTGCGGCGCGCGCAATCAGGAAGGCGGGCGGATAAAGCCGCAGCGTTTCGTCGATCACCGCGCGTGTGAACGGCAACTGATCCGGATTGCTCAGATCCGTCGCGGCGCGCGCCTCCTGCGCCAGCCTGTCCTGATTGGCCGGGTCGAGCGCGATGAGATACAGCGCCCAGAACAGCGCCGTCGCGGTCGTCTCGTGCCCGGCGAGGATCATGGTCGCGACCTCGTCGGCGAGCTGCGCATCGGTGAACGCAGCGCCCGTTTCCGGATCGCGTGCCGCGCCCATCAGGTCGAACAGGTCGCGCGGCGGCGCATCCTCCAGCTTGCCGGCCGCGCGCCGCTCGGCCATCAGCATGGCGACGAAATCGGTCCAGCGCTTGCGGAAGCGTCGGCGCGCGAAGTCGCGCGGCGTCGGCCAGGACAGCGGCAACACGATGTCGAGCAGATGCGGGCTGGCCAGCCGCGCGCCATACTCGTAGACGAAATCGCGCAGGGTGGCGCCGTGCCGGCCCATCTCGAACGAGAACATCGTGCGGCCGGCGATGTCGAGCGTCATGCGCTGCATGATCTCGCGCAGGTCGAGCGGCTGACCGCATTGCTCTCTCAGCCGGACAACGGTCTCGTCGGTCACCGCGACCATGTGCGGAACGAGGCCGGAAACGGCGCGCGGCGTGAAAGCCGGCGCCAAGGTGCGGCGCTGGTGCTTCCACGCCTTGCCTTCGGCGATCAGCAGCCCCTCGCCGAGCACTGGACGCAGCACGCGGATGGCGCCGACGGTGCGGACGTAGTTCTCCCAATTGTCGACCAGCACATGCTTGATGGTATCAGGCGTATTGAGAATGTAGCTGGAGCTGCCGAAGAAGCGGCCGCGGATGATGTCGTCCTCATAGGCGCGCTGGCTCCAGGTCGCGATCGCGTTGTCGCCCATCATCAGCACGCGGCGCAGCGCGCCCATGCTGTCCGGCGCCCGCGGCGGCGTTGGAGGAACCAGTGGCACGCGTGCCTGCGGCAGGTAGTGGACTTCGGCGGTACTCATTCACTGCCTCTCGACGCTGTCGTGAGCGGGGAACGGCGGACCGGCGGCATGCCGAGCGCCGGCTGCTGTAGGACGAACCGGCCGGCCGCGGAACGGCGGTTTCCTGCCAGAGGTAATTCGGTCACCTCGCTTGCAACATGCGTGGGAGAGCGCGATTCAGCGCTCTCCGAGGCCGTGATGTACCATCATACTCCAGCAACTAATTAGTCAGCTCGATCATCGCAATCCTGCTCTCCGATGCTGGCCAAAGACGGGCGGCGATGCGTTCCTCGTTGAACAGTCCGATGACGCTGCGCCCGACGTCGCCCGCCGGCAGCCGCAATGTCGTCGCTGCATCGGTCGGTATTCCCTTCTGTACGTCCCCGGGTTCCTTGCCGTCGAGCAGCACGATGTCGCGCGGCAGGCCGAAATAGCCGCGCGGCCTGATCATGATGAGAATCGCTCCGGCGCCGGCATCGGCCTGGCCGAGCGGCCGCGCCGCGCGCAGATGCACGACGTCGGACGAACGCGGGAACGGCGAACGGTAGAAGTGCGTGATCGGCGCGCCCGGCGAGGTCAGCACGATCTCGAGATAGGATGTCGGATCGACCTTCGCGGGACCCCAGCGTCCGTCGGCGCCGGCCTGGCCGCGATAGACAGGCTCGCCGTTGCGTGCGCCGGTCTCGATCGAGACGCGATAGACCTCCACGCTTGCGCCCGCCACTGGGCGATTGGTCGGCGCGCCGCCCGGCGTTCCCGTCACCAGGCCGCTGATCCGCACCTGCTGCTCGGGCTGGATCGCGATCTGCGTCGGCTCACGGCCGGCGATGAATTTGTAGATCTCGCGGAACGCGCGCGGGTGGAATGCGACCTCGCGATGGTCGAGCGCGCCGATCACGAGATTGGTCGCGCCCTTCAACGCCGGCCCTTCGGCCGTGATCCCGGTCGGCACACCAGGCTTGCCGACCAGGCGGCCATCGGCCTGCGCATATTTGTCGAGGCCATCGCTGCGCAGCGTGAGGAAGGCGGTGCCCGCGGTCACCTCGCTGTCACCGGCATTCAGTCCGCGCAGGAACGGGCCGCGGCCGTTGAACTCGCTGCCGGGACTGTCCTCCCAGTCGAACACGCCATGATTGGGCGTGCCGCACAGTACGGCATGGCTGATATCGCCGCCGCCGCCGTTCTTCACCACATTGCGGATCGCGTTGCCGCCGCGCGAGCTGCCGACCAGCGCGATCCGTGCTGCACCGGTGCGCTCCTTGAGCGCCTTGATCGCTTCGGCAAGTTCGCGCCGCTGGTCGTCGGTCGACGAGCGACCCGGCTGCGCCACGGCGTCGTCATTGCGCGCCAGCGGGTCGGTGAAGTTGAGCGCGGCAAGGCGCGTTCGCGGCACGCCGTTGGATTCCATCCGCCACAGCGTCGTCAGCCAGAGCGCCGCGTGGTCGCCATTGCCATGCACGAACAGGATCGGGGGAATCTCGCCTGCCGATGTGGTCGCCGCCGCCGTTTGCGCACGTGCAGGTAAGGTCAGACCGCTGGTGAGCAGGGGCAGGGTTCCCATGGTCTGCAGAATGGTGCGGCGCGTCAGCTTCATCGGCGGTCTCCCTTTCGTCTCATTCATTTTGTGTTCGTTGGCCGCGGTCCATGATGCGAGCCTGAATAGCGAGCACTGGACAGCGGCGGACATTCGCAGGCATCACATACGTCCGGGCGGAATCAAGCGATAGTTCAATGCGGACGGACGACGTGGACGGAACGGCATGAATGCGCCGCAGAAACGTGAGCTGTTTGCGGCCGAGAGCATCGCCGCGCCGCTGCGGCACGCTGTGTTCCGTCGCATCTGGCTGGCGAGCCTGCTGTCGAATCTGGGCCTGCTGATCCAGGCCGTGGGCGCCGCCTGGGCGATGACGCAGATGACGTCGTCGGCCGACAAGGTGGCGCTGGTGCAGACCGCCTTGATGCTGCCGGTCATGTTCATCTCGATGCCGGCCGGTGCCATCGCCGACATGTATGATCGGCGCATCGTCGCGCTGGTTGCGCTTGCGGTGGCCCTGGGCGGCGCCACCACCCTGACCATGCTGGCCTGGCTCGGCCTCGTGACCCCAGAGCGGCTGCTGGCGCTGTGCTTCGTGATCGGCAGCGGCATGGCGCTGATGGGGCCGGCGTGGCAATCCTCGGTCAGCGAGCAGGTGCCGCCGGAGACGCTGCCGGCCGCGGTCGCGCTGAACGGCATCAGCTACAACATCGCCCGCAGCTTCGGCCCGGCCATCGGCGGCGTGGTGGTCGCCGCTGCCGGCGCGGTCGCAGCCTTTGCGGCGAATGCGCTGCTGTATCTGCCGCTGCTGGCCGCGCTGTTCCTGTGGCGGCGCGTCGTCGAACCGAGCCGGCTGCCGCGCGAGCCGCTCAACCGCGCCATCGTCTCTGGCGTCCGCTACATCGTGCATTCGCCGTCGATCCGGATCGTGCTGATCCGCACGCTGGTCACCGGCATCATCGGCGGCTCGATCTCGGCGCTGATGCCGCT
Organism: Bradyrhizobium sp. SZCCHNR2028; assembly: GCF_032380995.1. NCBI lineage: Bacteria > Pseudomonadati > Pseudomonadota > Alphaproteobacteria > Hyphomicrobiales > Nitrobacteraceae > Bradyrhizobium > Bradyrhizobium sp. SZCCHNR2028. Next base: position 51,219 of record NZ_JAUHJF010000005.1, read on the forward strand.
GGTGGCGCGCGACCTGCTGCATGGCGGCGCGCAGACCTACGGCATCATGCTCGGCGCCTTCGGCATGGGCGCGGTGGTCGGCGCGCTCAACATCGGCGAGATCAGGAAGCGGCTGTCCGGTGAGGCCGCGATCCGCACCTGCGCGCTGACCTTGGGCGCGGCCACCGCCGCCGTCGCACTCAGCACCGCGCCGGTGCTGACGGCGGCGGCGCTCGTCATCGCCGGCGCGGTGTGGATGCTGGCGGTGGCGCTGTTCAACATCGGCGTGCAGCTTTCGGCGCCCCGCTGGGTCGCGGGCCGCGCGCTGGCGGCATTTCAGGCGGCGATCTCCGGCGGCATCGCGATCGGCAGCTGGGGCTGGGGCCGCCTCACCGACGCCGCCGGCGTCGAGGTCGCGCTGCTGGTGTCGGGCGCGCTGATGATGGTGTCGCCGCTGCTCGGCCTGTGGCTGCGGATGCCGCCGATCGGCGCCCGCAACGAGGACGGCGAGACCTTGGCCGATCCGGAGGTGCAGCTCGAGCTGACGCCGCGCTCGGGGCCGCTGGTGGTCGAGATCGAGTACCGCGTCGCCGAGGACAATGCCCGCGCCTTCCACGACCTGATGCAGGACGTGCAGCTCAGCCGCCAGCGCAACGGCGCCTATGGCTGGTCGATCGCCCGCGACATCGCCGATCCCGAATTATGGACAGAGCGCTATCACTGCCCGACCTGGATCGACTATCTGCGTCAGCGCAACCGCTCGACCCGCGCCGAGCGCGAGCTGCACAAGCGCGCGATCGACTTCCACATCGGGACGGATCCGGTGCGCATCCGCCGCATGCTGGAGCGTCCGTTCGGCTCGGTCCGCGCCAGGGATGACATCGACCGCACCGCCGAGCAGGCGCCGGCCGTTGCGACGGGTGCCCGCAGCGGGCCTTAGAACGGCGAGGGCAAGCGTAGCCTTCGCAAGCTATGCCCGCTTTAGGATGCTGCTCTCAGCTGCAATCAAGAAACCCGCTACTGCACCTTGATCACGACCTTGCCCTTTGCACGGCCGGTCTCGACATAGGCGAGCGCCTCGGGCGTCTGGGTGAAGGGGAATATCTTGTCGACGACGGGGCGAATCGCGCCGCTATCGATCAACCCGGCGATCTGCTCGAGTTGCCGGCCATCGGCGTGCATGAACAGGAATGAATAGTCAACGCCGAGGCTCTTTGCCCTCTTGCGCACGCTGCGGCTCAACAGCCGGATAACAAGCTTCAGAACGGCGTTCAGCCCGAGAGCCGTGGCAAAGGCCGGGTCGGGCGGCCCCGAAATCGAGACAAGGCGGCCGCCCGGCTTCAGCACGTTCAGGGATTTTGCTAGCGTCTTCGGATCCTGGCTGTGCAGCACGACGTCGTAGCCGGAGAGAACTTTCTCGAAGTCCTGGGTCGTGTAGTCGATCACCACATCGGCGCCGAGGCTGTTGACGAGGGCGGCGTTCTTCGCACTCGTCGTCGTCGCGACCGTCGCCCCCAGATGCTTGGCAAGCTGGATCGCGATCGTGCCGACTCCGCCGGAGCCAGCCTGAATGAAGACCTTCTCGCCCGGCTTCACCTTCGCGACATCGACCAGAGCCTGCCACGCCGTCAGCGCGACCAGCGGCACGGACGACGCCTCTTCCATCGTCAGTGTGCGGGGCTTGAGTGCGACATCGTCTTGGTGGATGGCGATGAATTCCGCGAAGGTGCCAATGCGGTGATCTCTTGGCCGGGCATAGATCTCGTCGCCGACCCTGAAGCGGCTGACCCCATCGCCGACCTTGACGACGGTCCCGGCGACGTCGTGACCGAGCACAAAGGGCAGACGGTAGGGCAGGAAGATCTTGAACTCGCCGTCCCTGACCTTCGAGTCGATCAGGTTCACGGCCGAGGCATGAACGCGAATGAGGACGTCAGCGCTCTGGACCTGCGGATTGGGCCGTTCGACGAGGCGTAGCGGGCCCTTCTTCTTGTACTTCTCGACGACGTAGGCTTTCACTGGGCTCTCCGGTCTGTGTTCCTTGCCTGGCAAGGTTTGGCTTCCGCCGTGCGATCTGCACAAATTCAGGTGTGGTCGAGGCTGATGGCGCCGCGCGTGACGTCATCCGAACGCACACGACGCGCGCATCGGGGGTTCATTCAGGCTTAGGAAGCTGATGCGCGCGAAGGCCAGCCAAGGTGCGGATCGCGAGTTTTCCGCTCCGCAGGATGCCACTCGACGCCTCTTCGTCGACTGCGCGTGCCAGTTGGAGCGTCCCGATCAGGGTCGCAAAGATCGCGCATGCCACATCTTCCCTCGCTTCGACATGGGCCGGAAGTGCTTCCGCGAGAAGCAGCACAAGGGCGCGAGACTGTTGGGCATACATGCCGCGCGTCTCTTCCGGCTGCCGCGCAAGCTCCGGTAACAGTGCCGCGGAGGCGCAGCCCTGCCCCGGATGGTCCCGGTGTTCGGGGGAAAGATAGATGTCGATCAAGCGATCGAGTCCCCCTTCGTCCAGCACCTCGCGCAGCCATACGGCCTGCCTGCCGAGGGAGTCGGAGATCGTCTCGCGGACGAGATCGGCCTTCGAAGGGAAGTGGGGATAGAAGGCGCCGTTCGTCAGGCCGGCATCCTTCATGATCGTCGCCAGACCTGAGCCCGCAATTCCATCCGTGCGGAAGCGCTCGACAGCGACGTCCATGATCCTGCGGCGCGACGTGTCTTTTCGGCCCTTTTCGTATCGCATGAAGCCTTCGTCCGCATCTCTATTGCATTATGATCATAATATCATTAAACGATCATAATGCAACCCGTCTCTGACGCGAAGTCCGAGATTACGCGAGGAAAACACATGGCCGCCGTAAGAACTGCAATCGTGACCGGGGCATCCTCCGGCATCGGCTACGCTGCCGCCGAAGGTCTAGCTCGTGCGGGTTTCACGGTGTTCGGAACGAGCCGGAAAATCGCCAATGACGGCCCCCAGGGGGTCACAATGCTGGCCTGCGACGTCACCGACGAGGCGTCGGTTTCCGCGCTGATCGCAGACGTCGTCTCGCGGGTGGGGAGGATCGATCTCCTCGTCAACAATGCCGGCATCGGCATGTTCGGCGGTGCGGAGGAGTCCTCGATCCCGCAGTCGCAGGCGCTCTTCGACGTCAATGTTTTCGGCGTGATGCGGATGACGAATGCCGTTCTGCCGGCGATGAAACGCCAGGGCGGCGGCCGCATTCTCAACATCGGCTCCATCCTCGGCGTCATCCCGGCGCCGTACTCGGCGCATTACTCGGCCGCCAAGCATGCGATCGAGGGCTATTCGGAATCGCTCGACCACGAGGTCCGGGCCTTCAATGTCCGCGTTTCCGTCATCGAACCGGCCTATGTCCGCACCGTTTTCGATCAGAACGGCATGGAGCCCGACCAGCAGAAGGCCGAATACGATCAGGCGCGCATGGCTGTCGCGGCGCTGCTGCGGGATGTCATGCCCAAGGCCGACCTGCCGGATGTCGTCGTGAAGGTGATCATCAAGGCGGCGAGCGATCAGGTCCCGCGCCGGCGCTACACCGCAGGCAATGCGGCGCGCATGGTCAGTCTGCTGCGCCGGTTCGCAACCGCCGGACTATTCGACAAGACCCTGCGCAAGCAGTTCCGCCTCGCGTAGTCAGACGCTTCCGACCGCCTTCGGGCGGGCCGCACCAGTTCGCGAAAATTGCTGTCCGTGCTGCGGGACGGATCTTACTGCCCGTGCTCGGTCAGCACCTTTTCGCAAGCCTTCGACAGCTTGGCCCGATGCTCCTTGAGACAGGCCAGCACCGCCTGATCGCCGTTGTTCATCACGGCGCGGCAATGCCGCGAGACGTCGCGCGCGCAGGCATCCTGGCCGGGCTGCTGCTGGGCTGAGGCCGCCGACGCCATCAGGACCAGAGGAATGATCGTTAGGATTTTGTTCATGACTGGCGCCTCGCTCCCGGCATTGAAAGGTTGGCGGCGCTTTTAGTGGTCACAACCGGCCGTCGCAAGCGCCACGGTCGCAGCCGGGGCGCGCAGGGGAGCCAAGAGCGGTTCCTCAATTGGCGTCGTTGACTTCGGCGACCTTGCCGCTGCGCCGGGAGACCTCCTTGTCGAGCACGGCGCGGCAGCCGGAGCTGAGCGACGAGCGGTTCTTGATCATGCAGGCGGTGATCGCCGGGATGTTCGGGATCTCGCTGCTGCACAGGCGGAAGGCGTCGCCGGTGCACATCTGCTGCGCTTCGGCGCTGAAGGCGAAGCTCGCAGTCGAGGTGAAGGTCGAGACGGCGGCGACGCTGATGGCGGTCAGAACGGCCTTTCGCAGAACATTGGTGGACGTCGTCATGGCTGGCTCCCATTGGCGCCGCATGTTTGCGGAGCCGCGTGTTTCAATGCGCCCATCATGGCCTGATCGCTCTCTAGCAACCGTGATGCGGGTCACGCCAGATCCAAACCTGGTCGGCAGTTCCGGCAGGCCGATGGCCGCGGCGACACGTCGCTCCGGTGAACTGCCGCTTCGGCGCCGGCATCATCCTGGAAATCTTGCCCGATCCTGGTCGTGTTGGCACCGCGTTAAGGAATCGTTGGCACTAATGGAAGCTAATTGAAGGAGGCGGACAGCGTTGCGTCCGCCATCGAGTGTCTCGCGCTTTCGGGAAGAGTAACCATGCGTAATGCGTTAGGCTTGCTGCTGGCCACCGTCGTCGCGGCGTTGGCGATCACCGGTGTCTGGTACTACGTATCGAAGCCCAGCGCCGCCAAGGCCGCCGCGCAGAGCGCAGCGGCGCGGCCGTCCGAGCCGGCGCCGCCGCCTCCGGCACGCGTCGCCGCCAAGGCCAGCGCCAAGGACGATGTCGAGATTACCGGCACGATTTCCACGCGCATGGCGGCAAGCGCGCCGGCGCCCGTGCAGCCCAAATCGACCTGCGCCAATCCTGACGCGCTCGGCATCTCCCGCACCGTCATGGTCGACACCACCGGCGGCCCCGGTTTCGGCCTCGACCATTTCAAGCAGTTCGACTTCCTCGCCGACCACGAGGTGGTGCTGACCTTCGATGACGGCCCGTGGCCGGTCAACACGCCGGCGGTGCTGAAGGCGCTGGCCGACGAATGCACGACCGGCATCTTCTTCACGATCGGCAAGCATGCGACCTATCATCCGGAGATCCTGCGCCAGGTGCTGGCCGCCGGGCATGTCGTCGGCGTTCATACCTGGTCGCACGCCAATCTGAACGGCAAGAAGATGACTGACGAGACGGCGAAGGAGGAGCTCGAGAAGGGCTTCAGCGCGGTCAAGTTCGCGCTCGGCACCAACCCGGCGCCGTTCTTCCGCTTCCCGCAACTGCAGCACCGGCCCTCTGCCGTGGCCTATCTCGGAAGCCGCAATGTCGCGATGTTCTCCTGCGACGTCGACAGCTTCGACTTCCGCTCCAAGGATGCCGACCAGGTCGTCAACACCGTGATGACCGGGCTCGACAAGAAGGGCAAGGGCATCATCCTGATGCACGACTTCCAGAAGAACACTGCGCTGGCGCTGCCGACCCTGCTGCGGCGGCTCAAGGCCGGCGGCTACAAGGTGGTTGCGATGAAGCCGAAGGGCACGCTCGACACGCTGCCGGAATATGACGCGATGATCGGCCAGGATCCGAAGCTGCCGACGACAATGACCAATGCGCGGCCGATCTCGAGCGTGATCCAGACCATTTCGCAGTGATGCTCCGCTGCAGGGTCTCCTCGCGCGAAAGGCCGGGCATTCGCCCGGCCTTCTTCGTTTGTCGCCTGTCGCCGGCCGCTCACCAATAGATGCCGTGGCGATGCAGCTCGCGGACGATCCGGGCTTCAGTCCAGCTCTTGCGGCGCGTCCGGTCGGAGCGCGCCGATTTCGACCGCCGCGATGATTTCTGCACCGAGCGGGTCGGCTCGGGCGCCGGCGTCGCAGCGGCGACGGCGGGCTGTGGTGGCGTCGTTGCGGCGACCGGAGCCGCGGGAGCCGCAGGCGCAACCGGTTGCGCAATCGGCTGGACCTGGACCGCGGCTGCTGGCACCGGCGCCGGCGTGACGGTGACCTCGCCGGCCTGCTGGACGTAGGTCGGGCGCGGTGCCGGAGCGGCGGCATCGCTCGACGTCATCGATAGGTTGCGCGTTCCCTCGGCCTGTGCGGCCACGGCGGACGCGAGCATCATGGCTCCGATCAGGATCATCTTGCGCATCATGAAAGCTCCCCTCGTTGACTGAGAGGAGGTTTAGACGCCGGCGCGACCGTCCGATGTGACCGCGGTCACGCTCGGCCCTGCAAGCGCGAATAGAGCCGGGATCTCGGCACACGTCATTGCGGACCGGCGCACCATTTTTCTCGAACCCTTTTCGCCGCCGCGGCGACTTCCGTTCAGGACGCGGGAGCTCGGGACGAGCCCATCCGGACAAGCGACCGACTGCAGCATTTGCGCGGTGGCGCGCGCGGCAGTCCTGCTTACCTGACTTTTGCTACCAAATGACCGTCACGACGCGGTGCTTCATGGGGGCCAGGGCGATCTCAAGCTTGAGGTATGATTGTATATATATCTCCTGTTCGTTGGTGCTGGTTCAGAAGATTCGCCGAATCCGATAGTCAGGGCGATCGATTCGGAGGAAGGATGCGCGCATGGGCCGGGTGATCGTTGCGATGTTCATGGCGGCCGTGACCTTGCTGGCCGCCAGCGGGCAGGGCCGGGCGCAGTCCGGCGACAACAGCGTCGAGGAGATCTATATCGCGCGGAGCGTGCGCCAGGGCCGCGTCGTGCCGTCGGATTTCTGCGCGCCGACCAAGACCGGCTTCGCGCCGGCGCTGGAGGATCAGCTCTCGATCCGCGCCGTCGGGGTCCGGCCGGCTGACGGCCGCATGACCGAGACCGGCGACAAGAGCATCGGCGAGATGCGGGTCTGCATCGGCCAGGCGATGGATCCGACCCTGCTGGGCACCTACACCGAGGGCCAGCTCAACGGCATCGCATTCACCGGCATCGGCGATTGCCGGCTGGTGCGCGGCAATCTGCCGGAGGACGGCCTGCTCACCCACCGCTGCTTCCTGGCGCTGTCGGGCCTGCCTGAGCCGTATGTCGGCGGCTTCCTGGTCTCGAGCTCGCTGTATTCGAAGACGCCGTTCGGACCTGAGAGCTCGCCGCCGGGCTACGCCCAGGCCGGCATCCTGGTCATCCGCCTCTGGAGGAAGCGGCTGCCCTGAGGCCGCCGTTCGCGCGCTCAGGCCGGCGAGAAGGTCTGCACGAAGGCGCGCACCGCCGCGGACACCTTGTCCTCCGAGACGTGCCAGGCGGCGCCGTCGTCGGCGGCGAAGAAGCTGGAGGCGTTGGAGCCGGCCCAGCGGAACACCTCGAACGACGGCCAGTACCAGATGTCCTCGAGGTTCGAGTTGTTGACGACCTCGTGCGCGACCAGCCGCATCGTGCTCTTCGACAGGCAGTCGGCCTGCACCACCGATTCATATTCGAACGAGGTCAAGAGCGGCACCGGCGACACGGTGACGATCACCTTGATGCCTGGCCGGATGCTGCGGATGAACTCGATCAGATAGAGCACGTTGTCGACGTTCTCCTGCACGCTGGCGGTGCGGAACTTGTACTTCTCCGCCAGTGCCCGCGAGTTCAGCGCGGTCGGCCGCGGCAGCACGAAGGCGCCGGTCTCGCGGTCGAAGAACGCCGCGGCGACGCCGAGCGTCAGGATGAAGACGTCGGCCTGCTTGATGACGGCGAGCGTATTCTCCTTGCTCGATCCCGGCGGCAGCAGCTCGACGATGCGCTCGCGGATCTCCGGATCGATCTTGGCGTCGCGCAGCCAGTCGACGAACACGCGGTTGGCGAAGGTCGTGTTGATGTACTCCGAGATCTCCATGTGGTGGCTGGCATAGCCGCTGTCGGTGAGGCTCTTGGAGAGGTTGCGCGCGAAGCACGAGCCCATGGTGAAGAAGCGCGTGCTCTTGTCGAGGAATTTCGGCGCGGCGGCGAGGTTCACCGCGATGTGGTTGGTGATCAGCGTCTGCAGGTCGCCAAGGAAGTCCTTGGTCTCCGGATAGCGTCCGACCTTGGCGCGGCCCTTGGCCTCCTTGGCCTTGCCCTTCTTGGCGTTCGACCGCGCGAGCTCCAGCGTCTCGCGGTTGATCGGGTTGTCATAGGCCGGGTTGAGCTTGATCGCCTTCTCCAGCGCGGCGACCGCTTCCTCGAACTCGTTGCCCTGGGTCAGGATCTCGCTGAGCGAGAAATAATCGGCCGCCTGGTTGGAGGCGTGGGCGAGCTTGCGGAACAGTTCCATCGAGCGGGTGAACGGCCCGACATGGCTGCAGCGCACGGCCGCACTGCGGATCAGGTGCAGGTTGCCCTCGCTCGGCTCGTCGAAGATCTCCGGATGCTCGTCGAGGATCGCCAGCATCATGTCGCGCGCCTCGGCGCGCTTCTTGTGCGAGCCGTCGTCGATCAGCTGCGCATAGATGAAGCGCGCGTTGATGTCCTTGGGGTCGAGCTCGAGCAGCTTCTGGAACGCGAGCTGGGCGCTGACGAAGTCCTTGTCCTCGATGTATTTGTAGGCGAGCGTCCGGATCTGGCCGACGATGGATTGAAACTGCGTGTGGCTGTCGAGGGCAGTGGTGCTCATGTCGCGGGTTCGCCTTTGTCTCGCGTTGCGTCTTCGGCCGTTGGTCCGGCGCCGCTGCCGGCAGCCGGTGCATCGCCAGTGCCGGTCGAATCGTCACGCGCACAGGTGCCATGCCCTCGCGAGAGACGTCCCACCATGACCTCTGGATACTGATCGCCACCGGCTTGGCCGCTGGCGTACGCCCGAGCACAACCGGCGCCTGCGGGATTCGAACGCGACGGACGCGCTCGTCCGGATCGCCGCCAGCCGCCAGTGCGGGCATTCATCCCGCCGCTCGCGCCGAACGATGGCGCGATTTGGGTTAAGCAATTCTTAACCGGCGGGGGCGTGGCGAGCGGACGGGTCAGGAAACGAGCGGGCGGGTCAGGAAAGGAGAGATGGGGACGGAAGGAGAGGCTGGTGCCGCAAGAGGGACTCGAACCCCCGACCCCGTCATTACGAATGACGTGCTCTACCAGCTGAGCTATTGCGGCGAACCATAGCGGCGAGCGCCCGGCACGGGGACGGACGACGCGATCGCGCTCCTGATATCGGGCGAACGGCCCGTTGGCAAGGACAACGCGCGCCGCGGTGGCGCGGAAACGAACCGGTGTGACCCGGAACGGCGGGGCTGGTTGCCCTCAGCCGCCGAACCGTGACCAGAACCCGCGCCAGCCGCCGGCCTGGGCCTTGGGTGCGATCTGCTCGGCGAACTCGTCGCGGGGCTGGTCGTCGTCGTCGACGCCGGGATCGTCCGGCGGTCGCATGATCGGGACGATCGCCTGGATCGGCGTCTCCGCCGGTCGGGCGAGATCGTTGCGGGTGCGGAACAGCGGCGTCGGCGCGGTCGCCGCGGTCTCGGCCGGCTTGGCGGCCACGGCATCCGGCCCGGCCTCGGTCTCCGGCTCCGATTCGGCCTCGGCGGGGCCCGCGGCCTGCAACGGCGGCGCCGGCTCGGCGGCGATGGCCGTGGCCTCGATCAGCCTGCCGTCCTCAGCCGTGTCCACAGGGATATCCACGGGCTTGTCGACAGGCTTGTCCACTGCCTCGACCGGCTTTTCGGCCTGCTCGGGCTCGGCGGCCGCCGCCGGCCGCGGCGGCTCGTTGTCCTGCACGGCCGGCGTGATCACTACGGGCGCGGGTGCGGCCTCGCGCGGCGGCTCGACCGCGGCTTCGGCCACGGTGGGCCGGGCCGGCGGCGCCAGCACGGCTTCGGCGAAGGCCGAGCTTTCGATCACGCTGCTGCGCTCCGAGGGCAGGCTCGCCACCGGCGTCTGCCACTGGAAGGCGTCGAGCCGGCCGGTGACCGGCGAGATCGGCTGCCAGCGGTCGCTGACATAGCCGTCCGCGGTCCAGGCCGGGTCGTGGCGGGCCCGCACCGCGCGCAGCGCCCATTCCCGCGCCTTGCCGGCGTCGCCGTGCTCGGTGCGCTCGAGCTCGGCCATCAGCATCGCCACGCGCTGGGTCGGATCCTCCGTGAACGGCGCCAGCGCCTCGCGGGCGCGGCCGAATTCGGCGGCGTCGATCGCCGCGCGCGCCACCGCCAGCGCGCCCTCGACATGGCCGGGCGTGCGCGCCGCCAGGTTCTCCACCCGCGCCAGCCGCTGCGTGGCCGAATCGCCGAGCCGCACATGGGCGTAGGCATCGGCGAGATCCGGATGCGGACACGCTGCCCAGGCGGCCTCGATGATCTTCATCGCGCGCCGCACCTGGTGCGCCTCGCTCTCGAACTTCGCCGCGAGCACCGCGGCCGGCACCAGGGTCGGCGCCAGCTTCACCGCCTCCATCGCGCTCGAGCGCGACAGGTCGCGGTCCCCGGTCTCCAGCGCCAGCGCGCGCGCCGTCAGCAGCACGCCGCGCTGACGGCGGTAGGTCGGCTTGTCGATCATGCCGGCGGTGTAGTTGCCGTCGAGGATCGAAAGCGCACCGTCCCAGTCGGCCTCGGCGCAGCGGAAGCCGAGCACGGCATGCGAGGCCCAGGTGGCGTTGGGCGCCAGCCTGAGCGCCTCGTCGGCAATCATCACCGCGGCATAGGCGTCGTCGGCGCGCTGCGCCTCGATGAACAGGCCGCGCAGGCCGAGCAGGCGGGTGTCGTGGCGCTCGGCCATGGCGCGGAAGGCACGCCGGGCGCCGTCGCGGTCGCCTTCGAGCTGCGCCGCCTGGGCGTGCAGGAGCAGCGTCAGCGGATCGTCGCCGGCCAGCCGCTTGGCGGTGTCGGCGTGCTGCCGCGCCGCAGTCGAATCGCCGTGGCCAATCGCGAGCAGGCCGTGGGTGATGGCGTGGCGGCCGCGCTGATGCCGGCGGGCGCGGTGCGCCTTGCGGATACGGCCGGGTGCCCGCAGCAGCGCGCTGATCAGGTTCCACAGCGCGACGCAGGCGGCGATGGTGAGGCCGAGCGCGAGCACGAACACCGGCAAGGTCATGGCGATCCGCCACGGGCCCCAATTCAAGACGACGTCGCCCGTCTGCTCGGCGACCCAGGCCGAGCCCGCAGCGGCGAGCCCGACCAGGATGAGGAAAATGACGATCCGGAACATGGGCGTCCTATTGCGCGGGTTTGGCGAGCGCGGTCATCGCGTCGTCGGCGAATTTGCGGGCGGCCGACAGCGCGGCGTCGCGGGCATCGGCGCGTGCGAGCCAGTCATTGGCGGGGGCGCGATCACCAGGCGAGAGACCCTTCAGCTCGCGGCGGGCCTCGGCGAAATCGTTGCGCAGCGCCGCCGCGGTGATCCGTGCCACCACCGCGCCGCGATCGGTGCCGGCGCCGTCGGTGCGCTCGACCTTGACCAGGCTCGAGGCGCCGGCCGAGAGCTTGCTGAGGATCGAGGTCCCGGTGGAGCTCTCGGGCGCCGGCGGCGAGAGCTTCGGCACGATGGTGAGCAGCTCGCGGCTCAGTGCCGCGGGGCTCGGCACGCCGGTCGTGGCGAACGCCTCCAGCGGCTTCAGCGCGGCCGCGTCGGGCGCCAGAGATTTGGCGGTTGTCAGCGCCGCTCCATAGGGATCGCCGTGACGGACGGCGACATCGAGCAGGGTCGCGGCGACCACGCGGCGAAGCGGCGCGTCGTCGGCCGGCTTGGCCGCCTCTGCCGCCTCGGAGATCCTAGCGCGCTCCTGTGCCAGCGCCGCGCTCTGGCTCTTGCTCGCCCGCTCCAGCGCGTCGATGCGTGCGGTCAGGCCGGAGAGATCGACCGGCTCGGGTGCGGGCGCCGGCGCGGAGCCGTCGCGCGGCTGCGCCCGGACGTCGTTGAGGGCGGCCACGGTCTTGTCGGCCTGCGCGCGCAGGCCGGCGATGTCGTTGCGAAGCGCTGCCATCGCCTTGTCGGCGGCATCGAGCCGGCCGGTCACGGCGCCATCCGGCTTGCCGATGCGCTGCTCCAGCCCGGCGACGCGGGAGGTGAGCTCGTCGACCGCCGTGGCCTGCGGCGAGATCGCCGACGGCGGTGCGACCTGCGGCCAGCCCAGCATCCAGCCGACGCCGATGACCAGCGCGGCCGCGGCCGCGCCGGAGAACGGCGCGATGATCCAGGGCGAGATCGGGCGGGGTGGCGGCGTCATGCCCGGCGGCTCGGCCGCAGCAATGGTCTCCTCGGCCCTGTCATCGGCGGCAGCAGCCGCTTCGGCGTCCGGCGCCATATGCGGGTGCGATTCGGCGGCGGTCTCCGACGAGCCTTCGGCCATCGCTGCCGCCGGCGCGGACCATGGCGAGGCGGTCGGCCGCTCGGCCGCGCTCTCGCTGGCCGACGGGCGCTCCTCGCGTGAGGTCGGCTCCAGGTCGATGGTCGGCGGTGGCCGTTTCGGCCGCCCGGTGTCGGAGGCCGGTGCAGCGGTGTCGGGTTCATCGACCATGGTGGAAGTTCCCTGGCTGAGGCAAGATTGAGCAGGCCCTCTTACGCCATTCACGACCGTAGCGCACGGGTCAGGCCCTCCAGCATGTCGTTTTCATCCGGATGCGCCGCGATTGTGACCTGGGTGGCGCCGGCCTCGCGCAGCACCTCGGCGACATTGGCCGACAGGCAGCCATGGGGCACCGCCAGCGCCGAGATTTCGACGCCATCGGCCCGGATGGCGGCCACGAATGCCGCGGCACTCCGCCGCGAATAATGCAGCACCGCCTCGATCCGGTTGGCTGCGAAGGCCGCGCAGACGTCGCGCGGCAGCGCCGCGACCGGCGCCATCCGATAGACGGTCTGGGTGACCACATCGAAGCCGCGCTCGGCGAGCTCGGAAGCGAGGTCGCGCGAGATGTCGGCGCCAGCGAGATAGAGCAGGGTGGCCTTGGCGTCGACGACGACGCCGCTGTCTGCGATCAGGTCGCGCAACGCCGTCGCATCGGCCGCAGCCGAGATCACCTGCGTGAAGCCGGCCTCGCGTGCGGCTGCGGCGGTCCGGTCGCCGACCGCGAACAGCGGCAGGCGAAGCAATGCGGACCCTCTGAGCTGCGGCGCCACCGCGCGCAGCGCGTTCGATGATGTCACGATGACGCCGGCGGCGTCGTGGCCCGCGTCCGGCGGCAGCGCGACCGGCTCGAAGCGCAGCATCGGCGCCAGCAGCACCTCGAAGCCGCGCGCGCGCAGGGCGCTCGCAGTGCGTTCATTGTCCGGGGCGGGACGGGTCACCAGCACGGCCATGTGCTATGCTCCCGTCGAACACGGATCGGCCGGGCTGCAACGGACGGACGATTGCACCTGGCGACCTCGTGGTGTTAGGCGGTTCTGCGCACTCATAATGACCAAAAGGGTTGAGATTGGGTAACGAATCGCAAACGCTCGTGCTGGGCATCGAAACCACCTGCGACGAGACCGCCGCGGCCGTGGTGGCGCGTGATTCGGACGGCAAGGGGCAGATCCTCTCCAACGTGGTGCGCTCGCAGACCGACGAGCACGCCATCTATGGCGGTGTGGTTCCAGAGATCGCGGCGCGCGCCCATGTCGACATGCTCGACCATCTCATCGACGCGGCGATGCGCGAGGCCGGCATCGACTATGCCGCGCTCGGCGGCGTCGCGGCGGCCGCCGGCCCCGGCCTGATCGGTGGCGTCATCGTCGGCCTCACCACCGCCAAGGCGATCGCGATGGTGCACGACACGCCGCTGATCGCGGTCAACCATCTCGAGGCGCATGCGCTGACGCCGCGCCTCACCGATGCAATCGACTTCCCCTATTGCCTGTTCCTGGCCTCCGGCGGCCACACCCAGATCGTCGCAGTCGCCGGCGTCGGCGACTACGTCCGGCTCGGCACCACCGTCGACGACGCGATGGGCGAGGCGTTCGACAAGGTCGCGAAGATGCTGGGCCTGCCCTATCCGGGCGGACCGCAGGTCGAGCAGGCCGCGCGCAATGGCGACGCCGCGCGCTTTGCCTTCCCGCGTCCGATGCTGGGCCGCAGCGATGCCAATTTCTCGCTGTCCGGGCTGAAGACGGCCGTGCGCAACGAGATCGGCCGGCTCGACAAGGTGAGCGAGCAGGACATCGCCGACCTCTGCGCCAGCTTCCAGGCGGCGGTGCTGGACTCGACGGCCGACCGCCTGCGCGTCGGCCTCGACCTGTTCAAGCAGCGTTTTGGCGCGCCGACCGCGCTGGTGGCCGCCGGCGGCGTCGCCGCCAACCAGGCCATTCGCGGCGCGCTCGACGATGTCGCGCAGCAGGCCGGCACGCGGCTGATCATGCCGCCGCCCGCGCTCTGCACCGACAATGGCGCCATGATCGCCTGGGCCGGACTGGAGCGGCTCGCGCTCGGCCTCGTCGACGGCATGGACGCCGCCCCGCGGGCGCGCTGGCTGCTGGATGCGAATGCCAGCGTGCCCGGCAAGTTCGCGAATACGCGCGCGGGGTTTTGAGGGTGATGGAATTGCTTTTTCATTCTGCACGAAGCGGCTGGATCGCCCTCGGCTGTGATGTGGCAAGCTCCTGCACCACACGCGGTGCGCTCCCCTCCCCCTTGCGGGGAGGGGTCGGGGGTGGGGGTGGCTCCATAAAGATTCTCGCTCGTGGCACCCCCCTCCCCAACCCTCCCCCGCAAGGGGGGAGGGAGCGCAGCCGAATCCGCGGCGAATGACTCGTTTCCAAACGATCTCCGTCATCGGCGCCGGTGCTTGGGGCACGGCGCTCGCCGCTGTCGCGGCGCGCGCAGGGCGTGACGTCACGCTCTATGCCCGCGATGCCGACCACGCCGCGCGCATCGGCGCTGCCCGTGAGAACCCGCGCCTGCCCGGCATTCCCCTCGCGTCGCGCATCGCCGTGACCGCCGATCTTGCCGAGCCCGCCCGCGCCGACGCCGTTCTCATCGTCGTCCCCGCCCAGCATCTGCGCGGCGCCGTCATGCATCTCGCACCGCTGCTCCGTCCGGGCACGCCGCTCATCGCCTGTGCCAAGGGCATCGAGCATGGCACCCATAAATTCATGACGGAAGTGATCGCCGAAGCCGCGCCCAACTGCATCCCCGCGATCCTCTCGGGCCCGAGCTTCGCCGACGACGTCGCGCGCGGCCTGCCGACCGCAGTGACGCTCGCCGCGCCCGACGAGGCGCTCGCGGCTGATCTCGTCCATGCGCTGGGCTCGCCGACCTTCCGGCCCTATCACTCGACCGACGTGCGCGGCGTCGAGATCGGCGGCGCCGCCAAGAATGTGCTGGCGATCGCTGCCGGCATCGTTTCCGGCCGCAAGCTCGGCGCCTCGGCGCTGGCGGCGCTGACCACGCGCGGCTTCGCCGAGCTGGTGCGGCTCGGCCGCGCCTATGGCGCCCGCAGCGAAACGCTCACCGGCCTGTCCGGCCTCGGCGACCTCATCCTGACCTGCGCCGGCCCGCAATCGCGCAACTTCGCCGCCGGCCTCGCGCTCGGCCGCGGCGAGCCGCTCCCTGCTGGCAAGCTCGCCGAGGGACAATACACCGCGCCGGTGCTGGTCGAGCTCGCCGCGTCGCGCGGCGTCGAGATGCCGGTGGCGCAGGCGGTGGCCGCCATTCTCGCCGGCACCGTGACGATCGATGCCGCGATCGAGGCGCTGATGATGCGCCCGTTCAAGGCGGAGGAGTGAGCGTTCTGGCTGCGCACCACATTCACCCCTCACCCTGAGGAGCCCGCCGCAGGCGGGCGTCTCGAAGGGGGAGGCCCTGATCCGGCCTCATGGTTCTCGGGGCGATGCGAGAGCATCGCCTGAACGCGCCTGCGGCGCTCCTCACCATGAGGGTTGAGCGCAGAGACCGGCGCCGCGTCATCGCTGGGCAAAAGCGCAGCGCCCCGGCTCTAAGGTGTTGACCCGGCCGTTGTCGTCTTCTTTGATCCGGCCGCCGAGCGAGGCCGTATTCCGCTCGAGACTGGCGCAACGTGATCTGAGGATCTTGCACATATGAACTACTGGCTGGTGAAATCCGAACCCTCGGTATGGTCGTGGGACCAGCAGGTGGAGAAGGGCGCGAAGGGGGAGGCCTGGACCGGCGTGCGCAACTACACGGCGCGGCAGAACCTGGTGGCGATGAAGAAGGGCGAGCTCGCCTTCTATTATCATTCCAACGAGGGCAAGGAGATCGTCGGCATCGCCGAGATCATCAAGGAAGCCTATCCCGACCCGACCGACAAGACGGGCAAGTTCGTCTGCGTTGACATCAAGGCGCACAAGCCCTTCAAGACCCCGGTGACGCTCGCCGCGATCAAAACTGACAAGAAGCTGTCGGAGATGGCGCTGGTGAAGCAGTCGCGGCTCTCGGTGCAGCCGGTGACGGCGGAGGAGTGGAAGCACATCTGCAAGCTGGGCGGCGTGTAGGGCGCAAGGGCTTGTGAGACGCGCAAGGCGTTAGCGCCATTCGTGGTAGCTCCGGACCTGCGGCTGCCATGGGCAGGCTGCGTCCTTTCAGGCGCCGCGCTATGATGCTACGTTCAGTTGTAGCAGGGAGCACCTGCTTCCTGCTCCATACCGAACAGGAGACCGACATGTCTGACAGCGTCTACAAAGTCATCGAGCTGATCGGTACCAGCAGCGAATCTTGGGAAAAGGCGGCCGCGAACGCGGTCGAACAAGCTGCGAAAACACTCCGGGACCTGCGCGTTGCAGAAGTCGTCAAGCTCGACATGCAACTCGATGCGAAGGGGAAAGTCGAAGCCTATCGGGCCAAGCTCAACGTGTCGTTCAAGTTCGAAGGCGCATGAGCTGACCATCGACTTGCGTTGTCGTTCGCCGGACTATCGGCCGCGGCAAGGTTTGAGCCTGCAATCCGGTGTCGTGCCCGCCATCGGGGGCATGACCGTGGACGTCTCGGTTCGGCTTCCCGGGGGATGGCGAGGCGGGACGGACCACAAGCCTGTCATACGGAAATTGCCCGTCGCGCCGGTTATGTCGCAGGGCAGCGCCGCTGCATGACGATCGGGAGTTCGGATCAGAGATCGAGACCTTTCTTCCTCAGTTCATCGACCATCTGCTTCCTGATCTCTTCGCCGAGAGCTTGACCAAATTTCTGCCCGGCAATGCTCGACTCCTGGGTGACGGACGGCAGCTTCTGCAGGACTCTTTGACCTGTCGGGGTCCTGTAGAACTCAGCCATGGTCCTGAGGTCGTCCGCCGAGAAGTTCCTGGCATAGATGACCGCGATCGCATCCGAGAATTCGGAAACCCTGCCCTGAAAGGCCTGGGTGAACTTCGGGATCAACGCATCATATTGCAGAGCGACCTCGGCGCGCCCCTGGACGATCGTCGGTCTCAGGTTCTTCAGAACGATCGGCAACAGGGCTGTCGCCTGGTCATTCATATGCATCACGGAGACCAGCTCTTTCGCGGCCGCCAAGGACTCCTGTGATGTCGCTTGGGCTCTTGCCGATGGCGGCGCTGCGGCGGTGAGCCAAATGGCGGAGGCGACGACTACGTACCGACAGCGATGCTTCATCCTGATCCCCCATGTGCCGGCTGCAGCGGCGATCGCTGTTACGGCCGGGCTCCAATTCTTAAAATCAGCCGGAGCCAGCGAACAGTATTGCTAAGCTGTGTTTTCTGCCGCTGCAACCGGATTGGCATCCCCCGCGCTATTGTGCGGATCAAAGCCTGCTCGGTTGCCCGTCGGGCAGTTTCCGCATTCCCGACATGCGCCAATTGCCCGTCGAGTTAGTTTGCCGCAGCCGCGCCGGCTTGTGTCGACGGGCAAATCACCTTCACATTTCCGCGCATCCTGTTGCCGCATGAGGGGCGTTTCGCGACCGTCACGGACCGTTGGCAGTGGGAGGCGATGGGCGTGTGTTGCCGCAGCGTAGTTTCAGTCTGCGCGGACGAACGGCGATGCACGCACGGTCAAGTCGCGCGGTCCTGATATCCCGATGCTGATATCAAGCGGGTGCTGATGCTAACGTGTCGCGCTCGTGATGGTGGCCAACAAGCCCGGCGCGCCAAGGAGAACGCGAAGCAGCCGTTAAAACCGTTGCGCAGGGAGGGCCGGGTGTGTTCGGCCAGACCTGTGGTACCTGCCGCCAGCATTTTCTTTCGCTGGCGGGCCACGGGCGCGGCCAGCGCCCGGCCTTCCCTGCGCCCTCTGTTTTCCGAGGGCGGTGAGTTTCAGCACAGCTCGGGCGCATCGTGTCGCGAGAACGAGATTGTTCGCCTTCGAGCTGCTTCTCGGAGGCAACGCCGGGCGCGCCAACCACAGCTGTCGTCCCGGGCAAGCGCGAAGCGCGCCGACCCGGGATCCATAACCACAGGGTTCAGTTGTCTTGCACGGGA
The DNA here is from genome assembly GCF_032380995.1 of Bradyrhizobium sp. SZCCHNR2028. Lineage (NCBI taxonomy): Bacteria > Pseudomonadati > Pseudomonadota > Alphaproteobacteria > Hyphomicrobiales > Nitrobacteraceae > Bradyrhizobium > Bradyrhizobium sp. SZCCHNR2028. Next base: position 69,518 of record NZ_JAUHJF010000005.1, read on the forward strand.
CCAGCAGCCTGCCTCTTACAAACATCACGCGGTATGGGTCCCTGCGTTCGCAGGGACGACACCGGTTATTTGGCGCGCGCTCGGCCCTCACGATCCAAACAAAAAGAAAGGGGCCCCAGCTTGCGCTGGAGCCCCTCAACGGTCAGGGCATTGCCGGGTATTTGCCCGAACCGAAGTTGCGGACCTGGTCGCGTACGACCAAGTCCCGGGAGAACTCAGTAGTTGTAGGCGCGCTCGCCGTGGTCGGTGATGTCGAGACCCTCGCGCTCCTGCTCCACGGTCGGGCGCAGGCCGATGACCACGTCGACGACCTTGTAGAGGATCGCCGAGCCGACACCCGACCACACCAGCGTGGCGACGACAGCCTTGAGCTGCGCCAGCATCTGCGTGGCGAAGTCGTAGGTGCCAGCGTTGTTGCCGGTGATGTTGGTGTAGTCGGTGATGCCGACGCCACCCAGAGCCGGGTTGACCAGGATGCCGGTGGCCAGGGCGCCGATGATGCCGCCGATGCAGTGCACGCCGAACACGTCGAGCGCGTCGTCATAGCCGAGCGCGTTCTTCACGGTGGAGACGAAGAACAGGCAGACCGGCGAGACGATCAGGCCGAGCACCAGCGCGCCGATCGGACCGGCATAACCGGAGGCCGGGGTGACGGCGACGAGGCCGGCAACCGCGCCCGAGCAGATGCCGAGCAGCGAGGGCTTGCCCTTGACCGCCCATTCGCAGAGCAGCCAGGACAGCGCCGCACCGGCGGTGGCGACCATGGTGTTGACGAAGGCCAGCGCGGTGACGCCGTTCGACTCCAGGTTCGAGCCGGCATTGAAGCCGAACCAGCCGACCCACAGCAGCGCGGCGCCGATCATGGTCATGGTCAGCGAGTGCGGAGCCATCAGCTCCTTGCCGTAGCCGGTGCGCTTGCCGATCAGGACCGCGCCCACCAGCCCGGCGATGCCGGCATTGATGTGGACGACGGTGCCGCCTGCGAAGTCGAGGGCGCCAGCGCCGGCGAGCCAGCCGACAGCGCCGGTGACTTCGTCGAGCTTGGCCTGGGCAGCGGTCTTGGCGGCAGCGTCGCCAGCGGCAGCGAGAGCCTTGGCAGCAGCAGCGATGTCATCGGGAGCTGCGATGAACCAGACCCAGTGCGCGATCGGGAAGTAGATGAAGGTCACCCAGAGCAGGATGAACAGCATCACCGCCGAGAACTTGATGCGTTCGGCGAAGGCGCCGACGATCAGGGCCGGGGTGATCATCGCGAAGGTCATCTGGAACACGAAGTAGGCCAGCTCCGGGATCACCACGCCGTTCGAGAAGGTCGGAACGGTCGAGTTGGCGTCGACGCCGTGCAGGAAGGCCTTGGAGAAGCCGCCGACCCACGAGGTCATGCTGCCGCCGTCGGTGAAGGCGAGCGAGTAGCCGTAGAGCGTCCAGATCACGCCGACCATCGCAACGATGGCGAACACCTGGGTGAGGACCGAGGCCATGTTCTTGGTGCGGACGAGGCCGCCATAGAACAGCGCGAGGCCGGGGATGGACATCATCAGGACGAGCGCGCTGGACACGAGCATCCAGGCGACGTCGCCCTTGTTGGGAACGGGGGCGGCTGCGGCAGCGGCGGCAGGCGCGTCCTCGGCGAACGCCACATCGGCGAGGCCTGCGACGCAGAGCCCTGCAATTGCGAGCGTAACCCATCCCGCGCTGGTTGGACGCTTGAACGTCATTTTATTGTACTCCGTAAGTGTTCTGGTTTGAGCGCGAAATCAAAGGGCCGCAGCGTCCGCTTCGCCGGTGCGGATGCGCACGGCGTGGTCGAGGCTGATGACGAAGATCTTGCCGTCGCCGATCTGGCCGGTCTTGGCGGCCGAGCTGATCGCATCGATGGTCTTGTCGACCTGGTCGGAGGGGATCGCGACCTCGATCTTGATCTTGGGCAGGAAGCTCACCGCATATTCGGCGCCGCGGTAGATTTCCGTATGACCTTTCTGACGGCCGTACCCCTTCACTTCCGTCACCGTGAGACCATGAACGCCGATGGCGGTCAGGGCGTCCCGGACTTCTTCGAGCTTGAATGGCTTAATGATCGCCATAACAATTTTCATGGGTCCTATCCCCGCTTGGGCCCGGCACGGACGTTACCGAGCGCTTCCTGTCGACTGAGGTTCACCACGCGGAGAGAGCTTCACGACGCGGGCACAGCCGGGAGCGATAGAATCAAATGCCGTGCCAGACGGCTGGTCAGGGCTAACGAGCGGTGAATCCTGACCTTTTCACCCCTCACCGGGGGCATCAAAGGCTGCGCTATTCCGTCGCGCTCAAGGAATGGGCAGGCATGCGCAAAAGTTACGCATGTCAGGCTCAAGACACAATGCTGCTCACCGCGCGGGCAGAATCCCGCGACGCCGAACAGGTCAATTGGCGCCAATTGCTGCAGCTATTGCAGCGCCTCGCCATGCTGGGAGATGTCGAGTCCTTCCAGCTCGTGCTCGCGCGACACCCGCAGCGGCACGAAGGCGCTGACCAACTTGAGGAGCCCCCAGGTGACGCCGCCCGACCACACCAGGGTGACGGCGACGCCGTAGAGCTGGGCCGCAAGCTGCTTCGGGTTGCCCTCGATCAGCCCGGCTGTGCCGCCGATCGCGGCGGTCGCGAACACGCCGGCCAGCAGCGTGCCGGTGAGGCCGCCGATGCCGTGGACGCCGAACACGTCGAGCGAATCGTCATAGTTGAAGCGGTGCTTCAGCGAGGTGCAGGCCCAGTAGCAGATGATACCGGCGAGCGCGCCGATCACCAGGCCATGCCAGGGGGCGACGAAGCCGGACGCGGGCGTGATGGTGCCGAGGCCGGCCACCGCGCCGGAGATCATGCCGAGCACCGACGGCTTGCGCCGCGTCGACCATTCCAGCGCGCCCCAGGTGACGGCGCCGGCGCAGGCGGCGAGATGCGTCGTCAGGATCGCCATCACCGCATGCGCATTCGCCCCGAGCGCCGAGCCGCCATTGAAGCCGAACCAGCCGACCCAGAGCAGGCCGGTGCCGACTACCGCGAGCGACAGATCGAACGGCGAGAGGTTCTCGCTGCCGTAGCCCTGGCGGCGTCCCATCACCAGCGCCGCGACCAATCCCGCGGTGCCCGCGGAGAGATGCACGACGAGACCGCCGGCGAAGTCGACCACGCCGGCCTGCGCAAGAAAGCCGCCGCCCCAGATCCAATGCGCCAGCGGCACATAGACGAAGATGAACCATGCGATGCTGAACAGGAGGTAGGCCGAGAAGCGCATGCGGTCGGCTACCGAGCCCGCCACCAGCGCCACCGTGATGATCGCGAACGTCATCTGGTACAGCATGAACAGCGACTCGGGGATCGTCCTGGCGCCGGGATGGACGCTGTCCATGCCCATGCCGGCGAGGAAGGCGCGGTCGAGCGAGCCGATCCAGGTGCCGTCGCCGACGAAGGCCAGCGAGTAGCCGAATGCGACCCACAGGATCGAGATCAGCATCACGGCTGCGAGGCTCTGCGCCATCGTCGCCAGCACGTTCTTCTTGCGCACCATGCCCGAGTAGAACAGCGCCAGACCGGGAATGGTCATCATCAGCACCAGAGCGGTGGCGACGATCATCCAGGCGGTGTCGGCCGGTTCGATCGTGGACGGCGCTGCGGCCGCTGCTGGCGTGGTGAAGGCAATCGCGCCCGCTGCAGCCAATGCTGCAGACGCGCGCAGGCAACGAGACGCGCAGGTCTCCATGACAGTCCCCCCGGCATGTCAGATGTTAGGATCTTGCAGTTCGCCGCGCCGTTGCGGCGGGCGTGCAGCCGTTGCGGCTGCTTGACGGGCTTAGAGTGCGTCGGTGTCGGTCTCGCCGGTGCGGATGCGGCGGGCATGATCGATCGGCGTCACGAAGATCTTGCCGTCGCCGATCTGGCCGGTGCGCGCGTGCGTCGTGATTACCTCGACCGCCTTCTCGGCGATGTCGGAGTTGACCGCGATCTCGATGCGCAGCTTGGGCAGGAAGTTCACGATATACTCGGCGCCCCGGTAGATCTCGGTATGGCCCTTCTGGCGGCCGTAGCCCTTCACCTCGGTGACGGTCATGCCGTGGACGCCGATCGCGGTGAGGGCCTGGCGCACCTCGTCGAGCTTGAAGGGTTTGATGATCGCGACGACGAGCTTCATGGGCGGGCCTTGGTTTCCTCGGGTCTGGGCAGCCTGCTTCTGAGGCAGGCGTCGAACGGCTGTTGTGGCCTGTTCCTAGGCAAATGGCACAAAATCAGCGCAGCGTTAAGCGAAAACGTCAAGGAGTGACGGATATCACTGAACGGAACGCGACATCGCCCGACAGACTGAAGACGTTTTCCTGCCATCCTCCACTCAAGGACATCCCATGTCGAATCGTTCCTGGTATTACGCGGCGCAAGGCCAGCAACAGGGCCCCATTTCGGAAGACGAACTGCGCGACCTGATCGCCCGGGGTGTCGTCACGGCCGAGACGCTGCTGTGGAGCGACGGGATGGCCGGCTGGGAGAAGGCCGGGCACATTCCCGGCCTGATGTCGGGCGTGCCGAGCATGTCGCCGGCCACGCCGCCCGCGTTCGATTCCGGCGGCGCCGCCTCGGCCGGCGCGCTCTCGGTCACGCTCGAGACCTGGTCCTATCTCGGCTGGACCTTGCTGTATGTCGTCGGCCAGTTCCTGATCGTCATCACGCCGTGGACCGCCGTCTACCTCTACCGCTACGTGATCGAGCGGATGAGGGTGCCCGGCCGGCCGAACCTCACCTTCACCGGCCAGCCGCTCGACATCTGGTACGTCTTCATCGCGATGGGCGTGCTGACCTATGTCGGCCTCAGCGACCGGCCGATCCTCAACCTGATCTCGCTGGTCGCTCCGGCGTTCCTGGGCTGGATGGTGCTGCGCTGGCTTCTGAGCAACATCGCCTCGAATGGCGAGCGGTTGCCGATCCATTTCGAAGGCAGCCCCGTCGTCTATGCCGGCTGGTACCTGCTGATGATCGTGTCGGGCATCACCATCATCGGCTGGGCCTGGGTGCTGACCGCCTGGATGCGCTGGGTCTGCCGCAACATCCAGGGGACGCGGCGCGAGGTCGTGTTCACCGGCTCGGGCCTGCAGGTGCTGTGGCGCACCTTCGCGTTCGTGCTCGGCTGCTCGGTGATCATTCCGATCCCGTGGCTGCTGAGCTGGTACAGCGCCTGGTACGTGTCGCAATTCGCGGTCGTGCCGCGGACGGCGCAGCCGGTGTGAGGCTGCTACGTCCGGCGCTCGCGGATCGAGCCCTCCTGCGCGACGGAGGCGACCAGCGTGCCGTCGGGCTTGAAGATCGAGCCGCGGGTGAGCCCGCGGCCGCCCTGCGCGCTCGGCGAATCCTGCGCATAAAGCAGCCATTCGTCGGCGCGGAACGGCCGGTGAAACCACATCGCGTGATCCAGCGAGGCCGGCATCATGCGCTTGTCGAACAAGGTGCGGCCATAGCGCGCCATGACCGCGTCGAGCAGCGAGAAGTCCGACGCATAGGCCAGCGCGCACATGTGCAGCGCCGGATCATCGGGCAGCTTCGCCGCCGTCTTGATCCAGACGTTGATGCGGCCATCCTCGATCTTATGGCCGAAGTACCGGTTCAGCTCGACGGGGCGCAGCTCGATCGGCCGGTCGGATTCGTAGTAGCGGCGGATGAAGTCCGGCATCCTTTGGAAGACTTCCTGAAACATCGGCTGCTTGGAGATCTCCTCCGCCGTCAGCTTCTCCGGCGGCGGCACGTCCGGCATCTTGTCCTGGTGGTTGAATGCGCTGTCCTCGTCGCTGTGGAAGGACACCATGATCGAGAAGATCGCATTGCCGTGCTGGATCGCGGTGACGCGCCGGGTCGCATAGCTCTTGCCGTCGCGCAGGCGCTCGACCTGGTAGATGATCGGCACCTGCGGGTCACCGGGCAGGATGAAGTAGCAGTGCAGCGAATGCGGCAGCCGGCCCTCGACAGTGCGGCACGCCGCCATCATCGCCTGGCCGATCACTTGGCCGCCGAACACGCGCTGCCAGCTCGTCTTCGGGCTGTTGCCGCGGAACAGGTTCACCTCGATCGGCTCGAGATCGAGGATCGAGATCAGGTCGATCAGTCCCTTGGACATGGCGTGGTGCTTTCGCTGGCTCGGCCGTCAGCTCCGGCCCCGTTCCAGCGGGATCGGGCATCCGGAAATGACGGTTTCGGAGGGCAGACCTTGTTTCACGCCCCTGTTTCGCCCAGCTATACTCCACTCGCAAGAGTAACCGTGAGCAGGGCGGCATGACGACACAGCGAAGCATTGTCATTTGTGGCGGGGCGTTTGCCGGCCTGGCGCTGGCGTTGGCGCTCCGTCAGGGGCTTGGGCCCGAGGTGCCGGTGATCGTGGCCGATCCGGCGCTGGCGAACCGGCCGAGCCGCGATCCGCGCGCCAGCGCCATCGTCGCGGCCTGCCGCAAGCTGTTTGACGCGATCGGGGTCTGGGCCGATGTCGCGCCCGAGGCGCAGCCGATCCTCGACATGGTCATCACCGACTCCAAGCCCGAGGATGCGATCCGCCCGGCGTTCCTGACCTTTGCGGGCCAGGTCGAGGCCGGCGAGCCGTTCGCGCACATGGTCGAGAACCGGCTCTTGATCGACGCGCTGGTCCGGCATGCGGAGGCCGCAGGCGTCGAGCTCAAGGCGATGCCGGTGACCGGCTTTGCGACGCGGGCCGACGGCATCGCGGTGACTCTGGGCGACGGCAGCCAGCTCGACGCGAGCCTGCTGGTTGCTGCTGACGGCGCGCGCTCGAAGCTGCGCGAGCGCGCGGGCATCCAGACCCATGGCTGGGACTATGACCAGTCCGGCATCGTCGTGACCATCGGTCACGAGCGCGACCATGGCGGCCGCGCCGAGGAGCATTTCCTTCCGCCCGGACCATTCGCGATCCTGCCGCTGACCGGCAAGCGCTCCTCGCTGGTGTGGACCGAGCGGCGCGACGAGGCGAAGCGCCTCGTCGCGCTCAGCGCGGATGAATTCCAGGCCGAGCTGGAGAAGCGCGCCGGCCTGCATCTCGGCGAGTTGAAGGTGCTCGACCAGCCGCGCGCGTTTCCGCTGTCCTACTTCGTCGCCCGCTCGTTCATCGCGCCGCGGCTGGCGCTGGTCGGCGACGCCGCCCATGTGATCCACCCCATCGCGGGGCAGGGGCTCAACATGGGGCTGAAGGACGTCGCCGCACTGGCCGAGGTCGTGGTCGATGCGGCAAGAGTGGGAATCGACCCGGGGCAGGTCGATGTCCTCGAGCGCTATCAGCGCTGGCGCCGCTTCGACACGATGGCGATGGGCGTCGCCACCAACTCGCTGAACTTCCTGTTCTCCAATAAATCGACGCTGTTGCGGGCCGTGCGCGACATCGGCCTTGGGATCGTCGATCGCGCGCCGCCGTTGAAGGAGCTGTTCATCAAGCAGGCCGCGGGGCTCACCGGCGAGATGCCGCGGCTGCTGAAGGGCGAGGCGCTTTGAGGTTCAGCGCGGGCCTGCGGCGGCGATGAAACCGGCGACGGCGTCGATCATGTCGGGGTCGAGCGGGCGGTCTGGATCGTTGTAGGAGGCGAGGTTCTCGTCCTCGTTGGCGACGTCGACCAGAACGTGGTTCATCTCCGGCAGCCACAGCGACTTGGCGGCCGGTGCGGCGGCGGCGAGCGCGACCATGTCGAGGCGTGCGATCTGGTGGTCGCGGGCGCCGCCGACGATCAGGATCGGGATCGTGAGCTGCTTGAGCGGATCGATCGGATCCTCGGCGAAGGCGGAGCCGATGCTGGGCTGCATGCTCGGGGCGATCGGCAGCTCGGGCGGTGGCGGGTCCACGATCTGCCCGGCCATGATGGCATCGATCGCCTTGGCGACCGGCTCCATCTTCGCGGCCGGCAGCTTCTTCTCGAACTGCGCCTTCAGCAGATCGCCCTGCCGCCGCGCCGACGACGCGAGCAGGACGAGACGGTCGACCGGGGTGCGACGGGCGGTGAGGATGGCGACCAGGCCGCCCTCGCTGTGGCCGACCAGGACGATCCGGGCGAACTTGCCGCGCAGGAAGTCGACCAGCGCGGCGGCGTCCCCGACATAATCCTTGAAGCGGAAGTCTTCCGGGCGGCCGAACTCCGCCTTCCAGCCGCGCGCGCCGCGCTTGTCGTAGCGCAGGCTGGCGATGCCCTGGGCGGCGAGCCGCTCGGCGAGCTTCTTCAAGGTCGCCGGCTTGAGCTGCGGCCCATTGCCGTCCCGGTCCGTCGACCCGGAGCCGGCGATCAGCAGCGCCACCGGAGGGCGCTCGACGCCCGCTGGCGTGGTCAAGACGGCGTCGAGTGCGCCAATGCGGACGGCGCTCTCCTCGGCCGAGACCACCGAGGTGAGGGCCATCAGCGCCACGGCGAGTGCGCAGCGGATCACGACGGGCCGCATCGGTCAGTCGATCTTCCGCGCTTCCTCCGGCAGCATGATCGGGATGCCGTCGCGGATCGGGTAGGCGAGCTTCGCCGACCGCGAGACCAGCTCCTGCTTCGCCGCGTCGTATTCCAGCGGGCCCTTGGTCATCGGGCAGACCAGGATCTCGAGCAGTTTGGGATCGACGGAATTGGCGGGGCGTTCGAGCGGGGCGTTCATGGCAAGGGTCTCCGGCGGGCGCCTCTGTAGCATATCGTCCGCCTGGTTGTCGTCCTTCAAGGCTTGTGCAGGGCGATCCGGATCAGCTCCTCGATGACCGTGTCCAGTTGCTGGGCCGGCGACGGCCGATCCGACAGCGCGTGGCCGAGGAAGGCCCAGTAAAGCACCTGGGCGCGTGCATGCGCGATCGCCGGCATCAGTCCTTCGGCTGAAAGCAGGCTCTCGACATAGCCCAGCCGGCGTCTGTCGATGGCCTGGACGGCCTGGCGCGCGGCGGGGTCGGATCCGGCCCAGCTGCGCACGGCGCGCTCCAAGGTGAGCTTGACGGTGAACGCGCGCCGGAGGAGCACGGCAATCGCCGGCTGGTTGCCGGCGTTCGCCTCCACGCCGGTGATGATCTGCTCGGCCGCAATCTCCCGCCACTTCTTGAGGAGGGCGGCGTGAAACGCGGCCACATCGGCGAAATGCCAGTAGAAGCTGCCGCGCGACACGCCCATGGCTTTCGCCAGCGGCTCCGCCTTCAGCGCGGTGAAGCCCCGGGTGGCCAGCACCTTCAATCCCTGTGTCAGCCAATCGTCGGCGGAGAGCTGATCGGTCATGTCGTCACCATCAGGGCGACGGCGTGGTCCTCCTCGCCATCGCCGGCTACTGATGCTGCGAATCCGGTCGACATAGCCGCGGCACAAACTCGGCGAGATGACGGCATTGCGACGCTTTGCAACCGCTGCATCGCCTTAACTGCCGTTCGGCCGCACTCCGTTCACCGCGAGGCCACTGCCACGACACATTCGCCAAGAATGGTTCTAACTTAGAAGGAGTCTCTTTGCAGACACGGCGGCGAGCCGCTTAGTTGTTCGTCGTCGCGAACGGGTGCCCGGCGTCGACATCGATCCGGGCGCGCAACCGTTCTCCGATTTGCTTGTCGGGATAGGAGAGGGGACGGATCGATGTTGGTCGACGTGGTGTGGAAGTTGGTCGTCGTAGGTGGAAGCGTCGGCATGCTGCTGATGGCAGCGCAGGCGCACGCCGGGGAATCGAACGAGATCTGCCTCACCTATGCCAATGGTCAATTCGAGCCCAAGGAGCCGACCGTTCCTGCCGACGCGCCGCTGACGATCCGCGTCAAGAACATGGAGAGCAAGGCCATCGAGTTCGAGAGCGAGACCCTGAAGGTCGAGAAGGTGATCGCGGCCAACAGCGAGGCGGTGCTCAACGTCCGCGCCATGAAGTCCGGGCGGTACGAGTTCTATAACGACTTCAACGAAAAGGCCCGCGGCTTCGTCAACGTCCAATAGGTCCAGATCCCATGCTCGCCGCCCTGATCATCGTCTTCCGCGAAGTGTTCGAAGCCGGCCTGATCGTCGGCATCGTGCTTGCCGTCACCAGCGCGGTCCCGCATCGCCTGCGCTGGATCGGCGCGGGGCTGTTTGCCGGCCTGGTCGGCGCATGCATCGTCGCGGCGTTCGCGGGCACGCTGACTCAGCTATTCGAAGGCATGGGACAGGAATTGTTCAATGCAGGGGTCCTGTCGGCTGCCGTGATCATGCTGACCTGGCACAATGTCTGGATGGCCCGGCACGGCCGCGAGATGAGCAACGAGTTGCGGACGATGGGCCAAGCGGTGGCCGAAGGCGCCAAGCCGCTGGTCGCGCTGGCGACCGTGATCGCCATCGCCGTGTTGCGCGAGGGCAGCGAGGTCGCGCTGTTTCTCTATGGCGTGGCGGCCTCCGGTGACGGCGGCGGGCGGGCGCTGCTCGGTGGCGGCGTCCTCGGCCTGCTGCTCGGCGTCGCCGTCTGTCTCGCGACCTATCTGGGTCTGATGCGCATCCCGCCGCGCGCGCTGTTCAAGACCACCACTGTGCTGATCACCCTGTTGTCGGCGGGAATGGCCGCGCAGGCGGTGTTCTTTCTCGCCCGCGCCAACTGGCTGACATCGTTCGACCAGGTGGTGTGGGATTCGAGCGCGGTTCTGCCCGAGCGTGGCGTCGCCGGACGGACCCTCAAGGCCCTGATCGGCTATACGGATCAGCCCACCGCGATGCAGCTCGCAGTTTACATCGGGGTGATCCTCGCCACCATCGCGCTGATGCGTCTCACGGCGGCGCCGCCAGCGCCGCGTGCAGCCGCCGCCGAATGATCATTGCAGCGGCGGATCGCCCGAGGTCCGCTTCTTGGCGAGATCCATCTCGGTCACGGCGATGAGGATTTCGGCGCGGGTCTTGAGGTCCGGCGCCTCGAGCATCGCCTGCTTCTCCGCCGGACCGTAGGGCGACATCATCGCCAGCGCGTTCACGAGCGCTTCGTTCGGCGCCGCTTCGATGCCGGCCCAGTCGACCTTGAGATTGTTCGCCTTGAGGAAGTCGGTGAGCACCGCGAGCAGCGCCTCGCGGTCGACCGCGTCCTCACCCTTGCGCGCCGTGAAATCATCGACGAACGGGAAATAATCGACCCTGCACTGACGATAGGGCGTCAGCACCGTCATTTCCTCGACCACCTTGAAGCGGGACACGCCGGTGAGCTCGAGGATGTAGCGGCCATCGCCGGACTCGGCGAGCTGCGTGATCCGGCCGACGCAGCCGACCTTGAACAGCACCGGCCGCTCCTCGCTGGAGGAATGCGTGACGTCGGGCTGGATCATGCCAATGAGCCGATGGCCATCGCGAAGCGCATCGTCGACCATCGCGAGATAGCGCGGCTCGAAAATGTTGAGCGGCATTTGGCCGCGCGGCAGCAGCAAGGCTCCCGCCAATGGAAACACCGGAACGATCTCCGGCAGCTCGGCGGGACCGCGATATTCGGCATTGATCGGCATGCGATACCTCGTGTCCGCTGGAACGAGCGCGCGTCCCGTCCAGCCGGGTTACGAAAACAGGATCGTCGACAGCCGCTTGCGGCCCTCGATGGTGGCCTCGTCTGCGCCGCCCCAGGCTTCGAAGAACTGCACGAGCTGCTTGCGCGCGCCGTCCTCGTTCCATTTGCGGTCGCGCTTCACGATCTCGAGCAGCTGGTCGGTGGCTTCCTTCCGCTTGCCCGCGGCGTTCAGCGCCGTCGCCAGGTCAAAACGCGCCTGGTGGTCGAGCGGATTGGCGGCGACCTTCTGTTCGAGCTCGCCGACCGGCCCGAGCGACTGGGCTTGCTCGGCCAGATCGATCGCGGCCTGCACGGCGGAGACCGCCGAATCGCTACGCTTGGCGTCCGGGACCATCGCAAGCGTCTGCTTGGCCTCGTCGATCGCGCCGAGCTCGACCTGGCACTTCGCAAGCCCGGCGATCGCCGGGATGTTGGCGGCATCGACCGCGAGCACCTCGGCATAGATCTCGGCCGCGCCAGCCGCATCGCCCTCGGCGAGTGCGGCTTCGGCTTCCTTGAGGATTTCGGCGATGTCGGGCTCGCCGACGCCCGGAACGCCCTTGGTGATCTTTTCGATGAAGGCGGCGACCTGGCTCTCGGGCACGGCACCCATGAAGCCATCGGCGGGCCGTCCGCCGACGAACGCGATCACGGCCGGAATCGACTGGATCCCCATCTGGCCGGGAATGGCCGGATGCTCGTCGATGTTCATCTTGACCAGCTTGACCTTGCCGTTGGCGGCCTTGACGGCCTTTTCCAGGATGGGCGTCAGCTGCTTGCACGGTCCGCACCACGGCGCCCAGAAGTCGATGAGGACCGGCTGCCGCTTCGATTCCTCGATGACGTCCTTCACGAAGCTCTGCGTCGTGGTGTCCTTGATCAGATCCGGCACCTGCGGCGCCGCTCCGCCGCCCTGCTCAACAATGGTCACGGGGTCCCTCGTCCGAAAAATTCCGATGGACGGCGACCGGGAACCGGCCGCCGCCGCGCCTCAATACACGTTTTCTCTCACTTTAAGTGGCGGTCCAGCTGGAAATTTCAATCAGCGCCCATCGCGGCCCGGTGATGGGCAGGTTTGGGCCCGGTTCGGCCGGCCCCGACCGCAAAAATTTGAACGTCGTCGGCGTACGAAACCTGTCGCAGACCTGTTGCATTCGTCCGCGGCATTTGGCATAGGTCTGCCCGTCGCTGGCGGCCACGCCGCCAAGGCGTCACGGATGCGGGTGTAGCTCAGTGGTAGAGCACGACCTTGCCAAGGTCGGGGTCGAGGGTTCGAACCCCTTCGCCCGCTCCAAAAATTCCGCTCCGTTCCCCTCTCGCCTTATGCCTCATCATTTCGTCGGCGGGGATTTGTCCCAGGCCGCGAGTGCGTCGGCGAATACCCGATCTCCACTGGGACCTTTGCCGATGGCGAGGATGCCCCGGCGCTGGTTCGCATAGACGACCGGGATGTCGAACCATTCGCGCCGTGCGAGGAGTTCCTCGTTGCGCGCGCGATCGGCCTCGACGTTGGACAAGCCCACCAGGAATGAACCTTCGGTGATCTTGACGGAAAGCCCGGCAAGCGGCGTCCCGCGCGACTTCTCATCCGTCTTCATCAGCATTCCCGGGACGCTGCTGATGCCGCCACCGACGAAGTCGGCAGCGGGCCTGAATGTGAGCTCGGCGACATGGCTGGCCGGCAGGCCGGGATCGTCGTTGCGGCGCAACTGCAGGCTGACCTTCAGCTTGCGCTCGGGAATGTCGATCTCGCCACGGATCACCGGCGTGGGCCGCCCTGATTGTGCGTTCTTGACCGTCTCGGTCCGCCAGGTGATCGAGCCGGAATAGCGCCTACCCTTGGGGTCGGAGAGATCCTCATCATACAGCACGGCAAGTCCGGGCGTCCGCGCATCTGCCGCGTCGGACGAGGCGGTCGGGCTCGAAACGGGAGCGCTGCTCCGGGCGGCGTCTGGGCCAGCCGGCTGCGCCGGCTTCGCGGCGGCGGCGCTCAGTTGAGCGCCGCTGTCGATCGACGTGAACATCACGAGCGGCCGCTGCGTTCCGCTGGTGGCGCGCTCCACCGCGGCGTCGGTCTGGTTGAGGATCTCGGTCAGACGTTGGCCAGGCTGCTGGAGCGCCTCTGCAAGGGCTGCGGCGAACACGCCGTGGCCGTCCGGGCCGCGCTGTCCCGCCGTCCCGGCCTGTGCGGCAAAGGAGATCACGGTCCGTGCGGAAACGTCGACCGGGACGAGGCCGGCGGCAAGACCGGCGATGCCGCGCCCGGCGAACGGATTGGAGCGGAAGGCGTCGAGAATGATCACGTTCTGCCGGGGGCTCGATCCGCCCAGCTCGCGCAGAATCGCAGTCAGGTCGCGCAGCTCGGTGTTGAGATCCGCAGCTGTCGCCGGTGCCGCGTCGACCGGGACGAGATAATCGGCGCCGCCCAGGTTGAGCCCATAGCCGGCATAATAGATCAGCGCGACGTCGGCGTCGGCGATCCGGCCCTTGAACTCGGCAAGCGCGCGATCAAAGCCTCGCCTGTCGAGGTCGATCTGCGCGGCACCGCCGCTCAGGGTGAAGCCGAGCCGCGACAGGCTGTCGGCGATCAGCCGGGCATCCGCCGCCGGCTCGTCCAGCAGTGGTGCGCGCTCGTGAATGGAGTTGCCGATCACCAGCGCCACGCGCTTGTCGGCGGCAGCGGGCCCGGTCGAGATCAGGATCGCGCCGACGACAAGAATGGTTGCAGATAGTAGCTGTCCAACTCGGCCGATCACCCGACGCATGCCAACGATCTCCTGTCACCCGATCTGCGCGCTTGTATGACGATTTTACCGCATTTCGAACAAAGCAGGAACAAGAAACGTGGCAGGAAAGAGAAATCGCCGTGGGCTGTCGGGCGGCCTACACGACCACCGGCGTGCGCACCCGGCCGGCATCGCCGAACACGCGGAGATAACGGGCGATCTCGGCGGGATCGCCGGTCGCCTTCTCCGGGTTGTCGGACAGCTTCACGGCGGGATGCCCGTCTGCCGACGTCACCTTGCAGACCAGCGAGATCGGATCGAGGTCGACCGAGCCGTCTGGCGAGCACCCGACGAAATCGTTGGTCAGGTTGGTGCCCCAGCCGAACGACAGCCGCACCTGATCGGAGAAGCGATGGTGGATCTGCTCGATCGCTTCGACGTCCATCGCGTCGGAGAACACGAGGAGCTTCTGCTTAGGATCGCGCCCCTTCGATTTCCACCAGGCGATGATCTCCTCGCCGGCCTGGATCGGCGGCGCGCTGTCGGGACGGAAGCCGGTCCAGTCGGCGACCCAGTCGGGTGCGTCGCGCAGGAAGGCCTTGGTGCCGAATGCGTCGGGCAGCGCGATCAGCAGGTTGCCTGCGTAGGTCTGCCGCCACTGGTCGAGAATGCGATACGGCGCGAAGCGCAGCTCGTCATCGTCCTTGGCGAGCGCGGCCGCGACCATCGGCAGCTCATGGGCGTTGGTGCCGATGGCTTCGAGATCGTTGTCCATCGCCAGCAGCACGTTGGAGGTGCCGGTGAACGACGAGCCGAGACCTTCCTTGACGGCCTCGACGCACCAGCGCTGCCACAGGAAGCCGTGGCGGCGGCGGGTGCCGAAATCCGACAGCCGCAGCCCCTCGAGCTTGCGCAGCCGCTCCACTTTGGCCCACAGCTTGGCCTTGGCGCGGGCGAACAGCACGTCGAGTGCGAACCGGCCCTGGCCCTTCATGGCTTGGCGCGAGCGCAGCTCGTTGACGATCGCGAGCGCCGGGATCTCCCACATCGTGGTGTGGGTCCAGGGTCCGTGGAAATGCAGCTCGTACTGGCCCTCCGACTTGCGCAGCTCGTATTCGGGCAGGCGGAAATTGGCGAGCCAGGCGATGAACTCCGGCGAGAACATGTGGGTCTTGCCGTAGAAGGTGTTGCCGGCCAGCCAGATCAGCTCCTTCTTGGCGAAGCGGATGGTGCGGGCGTGATCGAGCTGCGCGCGCAATTCGCCTTCGTCGATGACGTCGCCGAGCCGCACCCGCCGGGTCCGGTTGATGACCGAGAAGGTCACCTGCTGACTCGGGTAGAACTCCCGAATCATCTGCAGCATCAACAACTTGTAAAAATCGGTGTCGAGCAGGCTGCGCACGATCGGATCGAGGCGCCAACCGTGATTATAGGTTCTGCTCGCGATGTCTGTGACTGTCATGTGATCGTTTTACAGCGCTGGCCGCAAACCCGCCACTGGGCTTGTCGCAGGAGGCCCTCGTGGCGCAGCGGTATCCTTGCTCGGGTTCGTGGCGGCTATTTGCGCGCCAGGAGCGGCACGCCGGGATCGAACGCCAGCACCGCTTCGGCCCATTTCGCGACGCGGAGCACATGGAGGTCGTTGCGATAGGGGCCGGCGATCTGGACGCCCAGCGGCAGGCCGTTGTTGCCGAACCCGGCCGGCAAGGAGACTGCCGGCGCTCCGACGAAGGTCCAGGGCGCGCAATATTCGGCGTCTCCGGTCCAATCCAAGCCGCGCGGCGCTTCGCCGAACGCCGGCAAGGTGAGCACTGCGTCGAAGCCGTCGAGCTCAGCGGCGAGCGCCTTCTGCCTGAGGGCCTGGGCCGCCTTCGCGGCGAGATATTCCATGGCCGTCTTGCTTCGCCCGCTCTCGACGTGGCCCTTCATGACCTCGCTGACCCGGTCGGGATGGCGCGCGATCAGATCGGAGAAGATCGTGGTCGCCTCGCTGAGCATGATCGTGGTGATCGCATGCCAGTTCACCGCGTCGAGCTCTCTCAGTTCGATCTCGGTGATCGTCGCGCCGGCGCTGCGCAGCTTGTCGATGACGGACTCGAATACGGTCTTCTGCTCCGCCTCGGCGCGCTCCCATTTGGCGAAGCGCACCGCCGCGAGCCGTGGCGTGCGGAGCGGCGTGAGGCCCTGGTCGATGTCGACGGTGAAGCCCGGCAGCGGCCGGCCGTGGCGATCATCTGCGCTGGTGCCTGCCAGCAACGAGAGGGCGAAGGCCACGTCGTCGACGCGGCGGGCGAAGAAGCCGACATGGTCGAGCGACGGGCTAAGCGGATGCACGCCGTCGCGTGGAATCGCGCCGAAGCTCGGCTTGAAGCCGACGACGCCGTTGAAGGCCGCCGGTCGGATCACCGAGCCGAGTGTCTGTGTTCCCAGTGCCAGCGGCACCAGGCCGGCCGCAACCGCGGCGGCTGATCCGGACGATGAGCCGCCCGGTGTGTGCTCGGGATTCCATGGATTGACGGTGGGGCCTGGATGGCGCCAGGCGAATTCAGTGGAGACCGTCTTGCCGAAGATGGTTGCGCCGAGATTGCGCAGCCGTTCGACCACCCAGGCGTCCGCATCCGGCACGTGATCGCGATAGATTTGCGAGCCGTTGGTGGTCGGCATGTCCGAGGTGGCGATGATGTCCTTGATGGCGACGGGAATTCCACCGAGCGGGCCGGTCTTTGGAGCGACATCCCGCGGCAGATATTCGAATGCTTTCAGCTGCGGTTCGATCGCCTGCGTCTTCTTCAGGCATTCTTCACCATAGGCGATGGCCGCTGCGGGGTCGGCTGCGAACCGCCGCAGCAGGTCGAGGACGCCGGCACCGGCCTTCGGTGTGGACACAGGGAAACGCTCGGACATTCATCGATCCTGTCGACTTGATCTCGTTGCCGGGCGGTGAACGGCCGCAGCGTGTTGTTCCGATCCTATCGGCTGTTCAAGCACACGCCAATCGTCCGGCCGATCGGCGCATATGAATACAGCGCATGGCGGCAGGCCCGTGCCGCGTGGCGGACAATCGCCGATGCGGCGCAGGCACGCGCACGGACATGCGCATCTGGCATGACATGAGTGGAGCCGCATCATTTGAGCCTCGCGCGAACCTGGCAGCAATCCGCTTCTCACCCGCTCAGGATGTGCTACCATTTTCGAGCAGGACCACTGATGTGGTCGGCCAAAGGACGTCTTCAGATACGTTCCGATAAGTAGACGCAGCCACATGAGCTGCCTCATGGGAGTGAAGCGATGACATCGGCTTTTCACCGAAGCATTCTTGCGCTTGCAACAATCAGTCTTCTCGCCGGCACCAGCATCGCCGGCGCGCAGCAGCAATCCGATCAGGGCAAGGGCCTGAAGAAATACGAATCCGGCACCAAGGAGTTCTGGACGCATCCGCCGGACGACTGGTTCCTCGGCGACGAGACCGAGGCGCAGAAGGGGCTGGCGCCGCCGTCAGGCCCGCCGACCGGCGCGTCCGATGCCGAGCTCGCGAAGATCGTCAAGCAGGTGAAGCTGCCGGACGGCTTCAAGATGGAGGTCTGGGCCTCGGGCGTGCTCGCCGCGCGGCAGATGGCCTGGGGCGACAAGGGCACGCTGTTCGTCGGCTCGTTCGGGCTTGGCAACGTCTATGCCATCACCGACAAGGGCGGCAAACGCGAGGTCAAGACGGTCCTCAAGGGCCTGAACATGCCGACCGGCCTCGCCTTCCAGGACGGCAATCTCTACGTGATCGCGGTCGACAAGCTGATCAAATACGAGAATGCCGAAGCCAGTCTCGACAATCTCGGCCAGGGCAAGGTCGTCTACGACGACATGCCGTCCTATGCGGCGCATGGCTGGAAATACATCGCGGTCGACAAGGAAGGCTGGTTCTATATCCCGTTTGGACCGCCCTTCAACATCGGCATCCCGCCGACGTCAGTCTCGCAGATCCGCAGAGTCGATCCGCGCACCGGCAATGCCGAGATCTATGCGCTCGGCGTCCGCAACAGCGTCGGCGGCGACGTCGACCCGCGCACCGGCAAATATTGGTTCACCGAGAATGCGCGCGACTGGGTCAGCGACGATCTGCCGAGCGACAAGCTCAACATGATCTCGAAGATCGGCGAGCATTTCGGCTATCCCTATTGCCACCAGGGTGACCTGCCGGATCCGAAATTCGCGATGGGTCACAAGTGCTCGGAGTTCACACCGCCAGTGCTGAACCTCGGTCCGCACGTGGCGCCGCTCGGCATGAAGTTCTACACCGGCGACCAGTTCCCGGCGGAGTACAAGAACAACATCCTGATCGCCGAGCACGGCTCCTGGAACCGGCACAAGTACCAGGGCGCACGGATCATGCGCGTCATCGTCGGCCCCGACGGCAAGGACCCCAAGCAGGAGGTGTTCGCCTCCGGCTGGCTCGAGGGCGACCAGGGCTATCTCGGCCGCCCCGACGACATCATCCTCGCCAAGGACGGCTCGATCCTGGTGGCGGACGACTGGGCCGGCGCGATCTATCGCATCAGCTACGAGAAGAAATGAGCTCGTCGTGAAAGCGGGGCTGCGCGCTGCCTTACGGCGGCCGCAGCCCCAACTATTTTGAATGTCGCGCGTTGATCAAGGAGGACGTGCCGCACCCGGTCGCGGGTTTCGGGTATCGTCCGCGCGCCAAAGCAACGATGGGAGCGAGAACGCCTGCGATGAATCCAGGGACCTCCAGAATGCACCAGGTGATGGCCGCCGCGCTGATGCTTATGCTCATGCTCGTGCTTGCGGCGCCTCCGGCCCATGCCGCCGATATCGAAGCGGGCAAGGCCAAGGCCGAGCTCTGCGCCGGCTGCCACGGCGAGAACGGCATCTCGCAGACCGAGAACATTCCTTCGCTCGCCGGCCAGCAGGATCAGTTCATCCAGTGGCAGCTCGTGTTCTTCCGCGCCGGCACGCGCAAGAACGAGGCGATGAAGCCGATCGTCGATCAGCTCACCAACGAGGACATCCGCAACCTCGGCGCCTATTTCGCCTCGCTGCAGCCGGCCAAGGCGCCGCCGGACAACGATCCGGATCTGTCGGCCAAAGGCGCGCAAGCCGCCGCCGGCCGGCGCTGTGCCTCATGCCATCTCGACAGCTATGCCGGCACCAAGGGCGTGGCGCGGCTCGCCGGCCAGCGCGAGGAATATCTCGTCAAGGCGCTGCACGACTACAAATCCGGCCAGCGCGTCGGCGGCAGCCAGGCCGCGATGACCGATGTTGCCTATCCGCTAAGCGACGAAGAGATCACGGCGCTGGCGCATTATCTGGCGCATCTGTAGTTGCTGGTGATGGGATGGGGTCTCGCGCCACACCCACAGCTGTCGTCCCGGACAAGCCTGCCGACGCGAAGCGTAGGCGGGCGCCGATCCGGGACCCATACCGCGGAGTCCATCGAGGGACTTCGCTGCGAGTTGCCTGCCTCACCACGGCCGCGGAGTATGGGTCCCTGCGTTCGCAGGGACGACACCTGTACTTGCCGCGGGACTGTGCCTGATCAACCTGAATCGCCTGATTATCCGGCCACTGCGGTCAACTTTGCCGCTGCGCCTCGTACACCTTGAGCTGCGTGTAGGATATGCGCAGGCGCGGCACCGGGACCTTGGCGGCATCGGCGCGGGCGACGAGATCGCCGATGACGTGATCGGCCTCGACCGGAAGGCCGGCGCTGAGATCGCGGAACATCGAGGCGGTCATCGGTGATCCCTCCGCGGTGAGCATGCCGGAGACGCGCTGGAAGAACGCGCCGGCTGGGGGATAGCCTGCGGCCGCAGCGGTGGCGCTGCATTCGTCGAGCATGCCGAGCAGGAAATCCTTGCCGCCCGGCGCGGTCAGGATCACGCCGACCGGCGCACGCATCAATGTGGTCGATGCAGCGAGCGAGGACAGGAACACCCACTTCTCCCACATGTCCTGCATGACGTGGTCGCTGGCCGACGCATTGAAATTCCCGCGCTGGAAAATCTCGAAGATCGCGCGGACGCGGTCCGACGATCCGCCGTCGCGCTCGCCGAAGCTCAGCGATTGCATCGGCTGCAACTGCACGACCTCGCGCTGCTCGTTCAGGGTCGCGGCGATGGCGCAGAGCCCGCCGAGCACGCGCGCGCCCCCGAACCTGGCGTCGAGCACGTCGAGATGTTTCATGCCGTTGAGCAGCGGGATGATCGCGGTGCTCGGACCCACGGCCGGCGCGAACGAGGTGATCGCATCGTCGAGGTCGTAGGCCTTGCAGCTCAGCAGCACGACGTCGAAGTGCTGCTTCAGAGCGTCCGCCTGTACGGTCGGCGGATTGGGGAGGGTGACGTCACCGGTCGGACTGCGGATCACGAGGCCGGCACTGGCGAGTTCAGCCGCGCGGCGCGGGCGGACCAGGAAGGTGACATCGGCGCCGGACTGCAGCAGCCGGCCGCCGAAATAGCCGCCGATGGCGCCGGCGCCGACGACGAGAATACGCATGGGTAGGTCCTCTCTCTCAGCGAGGTCTCATCATGCAGGAGCGAATAGCGAATGGCGAGTAGCGAATGGGGATGGCCACCATGCCCTACTCGCTACTCCCTGTTCGCCATCGCTTCTCACCATTTCTCGCCAAACGGACGGATCTCCATTTCGAAGGTCCACGCGCTCTTCGGCTGCTGGTAGAGCTGCCAATAGGCACCCGCGACCGAGGCCGGCGGCATCAGCAGGTCGGGATTGTCCAGCGCCTCCTTACCCCAGAGTTGGGCGCGGCGCTCGCGCACCCAGGCGGTATCGACGCCGGAATCGATGATCAGGTGGGCGACATGGATGTTCTGCGGCATCAGCTCGCGCGCCATCGCCTGCGCCACCGCGCGCAGGCCGAACTTGGCCGAAGCGAAGGCGGCATAGCCGGAGCCGCCGCGCAGCGAGGCGGTGGCGCCGGTGAAGAAGATCTTGCCGCCGCCACGGGGCAGCATTAGCCGGGCGGCCTCGCGCCCGGTGACGAAGCCGGCCCAGCACGCCATCTCCCAGACCTTGCGGAACACGCGGTCCGTCGTCTCGAGGATCGGGAAATTGACGTTGGCGCCGACATTGAAGATCACGACCTCGAGCGGCGCATGCCTGTCGGCGTCGCTGAGGAAGGCGGTGGTCTCGTCCTCCTTGCGGGCATCGAGCGAGCGCGCCTCGATCCGCCCGCCAGCGGCCTCGACCTCCGCGACCAGCGGCGCGAGCTTCTCGCCATTGCGCCGGCCGGCGAACACCGTGAAGCCTTCGGACGCGAATTTCTTGACGATCTCGGCGCCGATGTAGTCGCCGGCCCCGACGACCGCGACGGTAGCGTTGCGCTGTTGCATGCTTGCTCTCCCGATCTCACTTTAGCGTCATTGCGAGGAGCGAAGCGACGAAGCAATCCAGCCTTGCTTTGCGGCGGGATCGCGTTGCTGCGCTCGCGATGACGGCGATCACTTGCCCAGGATGTATTCCTCGACGTCGCGCAGCTGCTCCTTGCCGAAGAACATCTCATTGCCGACGAAGAAGGTCGGCGAGCCGAACGCGCCGCGCTCGACCGCGCGCTGGGTGTTCTCCACGAGCTTCGCCTTCACCTCGGACTCCTGCGCCCGCGCGAACAGCTTGGCGCCGTCGAGCCCCGACGACGTGATCGCAGCCACCGCGACATCGGGATCGTCCATCTTCTTCGGCTCGCGCCACATGTGATGAAACGCCGCGTCGACATAGGCCTCGAACACGCCCTCGAGCTGGGCCGCGATCGCCGCGCGCATCAGGTTCAACGTATTCACCGGGAAGTACGGGTTCCAGACCCAGGGCTGCACCTGGTAGCGCTTGAGGAAGCGCTGGGTCTCGACCTCGTGGAATTCACGCTTGTTCCTGATGCCGGCGAGCGACTCGGCCGGTGACCTGTTGTTGGTCGCCTTGAAGATGCCGCCGAGCAGCACCGGGACATAGTAGAACTGGACGCCGATCCGCTTCACGATCGCCGGGATCGCCTCATGGCTCAGATAGGCGTTGGGACTGCCGAAGTCGAACATGAATTCTGGCGCAGGACGGCTCATGGGCGGTCTCCTCGGTTTTTCACATTGTGGTCCAGCGCAGCAGCCCCGTCCAGGGTTTTATGACGGTCATCATATTCCAGCGGCCGGAAGACGCCGGTGGTGCGTCAGATCATCCGGCGCACCGTCCGCTTGCGCCACACCAGGAGATAATAGCTCATCTGCAGCAGCATCATCGCGGCGAACGTGATGGGATAGGCGAGCCAGACGCCGTCGAGCCCGATGCTGCGGCTGAGCCAGGTGGCGGCGGGCACCTCGATCGCGGCGATCGCAAACGCCGAGATCGCCAGCGGCATCCACACCGTCCCGGAGGCGCGCATCGCCGACGAGAACGTGATGGACATGCCGAACAGGACGGAGCTCCACAGCACGATGTGCAGCGAATGCTGCGCCACCTCGATGACGGCAGGGTCGGTGATGAAGAGTCCCATCAGCACCCGTGAGAACAGATAGCCGATCGCGACCAGGCCGCCGGTCAGCACCACGTTCATCTCGATGCCCGTGCGCACGATGTCGCCGATCTGCTCGGCTTGCCCGCGGCCGATCGCCTGGGCGCCGAAGATCGAGACCGAGATCGCGATCGACAGCGCCGGAAACTGCACATAGCCGAGCACCTGATTGACCGCGCCATAGGCCGCCGTCGCGTCCGAGCCGAAGCCGTTGACGAGGCCGATCAGCACCATTTCGGCCAGCGACATCACGATCATGCCGATCGCGGCGGGGATGCCGAGCCGCAACACCGCCCGCAACAGTTTCGCGTCCGGCAGCATGCCCCGCAGGAACGCGGCATCGATCGCCAGCGGGTGCTTGCGACGGCGCAGATGGACATGGAGCCAGGCCAGCGTCGTCAACGTCGAGATCGCCGAGGCCCAGGCGGCGCTGGCGACGCCGAGCACGGGCGCGCCGAGCCAGCCGCGGATGAAGACCGGGGTGAGCACCAGCCCGAGCGTGGTCGATGCGGCGAGCGAGGCCAGCGGCGTCACGGTGTCGCCGACGCCGCGCATCTGCGACGACAGCAGGATGTAGGCGAAGGTCAGCGGCATCGTGATCATCATGATGCGGGCATAGCCCGCGGCTGCATCAAGGATGTTGGCGGGCGTGGCGAGCGCGGTCAGCAATTGGCGGCTGAACACGCCGCCCAATACCGCGATCAGGCCGCCGAGCAGCAGCGCAATGGTCAGCGTCGTGCCGGCGACCTGCTTCACCTTCGCGGGCTCACCGGCGCCCCAGGCCTGGCCGATCAGAACGCCGGCACCTGAGCCGAGGCCCATGACGAAGGAGACGAAGAAGAACATCGCCGGGAAGAACACCGAGACCGCGGCGAGCGCATCGACGCCGATCATCTGGCCGAGATAGACGTTGTTGATGGTGCCGAACAGCGACTGCAGGATGTTGCTCAGCATCATCGGAACGACGAACGTCAGGAACGGCTTGCGCAGCGAGGCGGTTGGCGGCGACACGGCATGTTTCTCCGTCGACCGCTCTTCATTCGGAGTACGGTCGCGTTGCGAGGAATTGGAACAAGAGCCGCCGCGAACGGCCGCTCTCATTGGCTGTTGAAATCAGCCGATCTCACTCGGCGCGGTGGCGGTGCGCGAGTGCGACGGCGTGGTCGCGGATGTCGGCCGGCCAGTCCGCGATCAAGGCGGCGAAGCGGCCGAGATCGCCGGCGAACAGCGCCCGCGATGCCTCCTCGAACTGCGGCAGGTTGCTGCCGATCCCGGACATGAAATGATAGGCCGCATCGCGTGCCTCACGGGCGCGGTCGGTGTCGCCGCTGGCACGGCGGGCGTCGTGGACCAGCTTGCGCAGTGCGACCGAGGCGCCGCCCGGCTGCGCGTTCAGCCAGTCCCAGTGCTGCGGCAGCAAGGTCACCTCGCGGGCCACGACCCCGAGCTTCGGCCGGCCGCGGCCACGCGGCTCGCTCGGCCCTTGGTTCGCGGCCGCGCCGGCTTCGACCGGCAGGCGCGCCAGGATCTCCCGGTCGTTGCCGCGCAGATCGAGGTCGATCGGCTGTCCGGTGCGGTCGCTGAAAATCATGATCGGCTCGGTGCCCGGCGCGGCGTGTTTCAGCACCAGTGCCACCTTGGGCAGCGGCCCGGCGGCGACCCGGGTTTGGCCGGCAAATGCGGTGAAGGTGTCCATATCGGCAGTCCCATGTGATCACCCCAATAAGACCCGGGTGAAATTAAAGTCAATATTACCCGGGTAATTATTTCATGCCGGGGTGAGGATCCCGGCGCCTCGCCGAACCCGTCCTGTCCTGCTACGGAACGGCGCCCGCCACCCGATCCGTCCCTGGAAACCCCATGCTGACCGTTCACCACCTCAACAATTCCCGCTCGCAACGCGTGCTCTGGTTGCTCGAGGAGCTCGGCGTGCCCTATGAGATCATTCGCTACGAGCGCCAGCCCGACATGCGGGCGCCGAAGGAGCTGCGCGCCATCCACCCGCTCGGCAAGTCGCCTGTCATCACCGACAACGGCAACACCGTCGCGGAGTCCGGTGCGATCGTCGAATATCTGATTGAGACCTACGGCAATGGCCGCCTGATCCCGCCGCCGAAGACACCGGAGCGGCTGCGCTATTCCTATTGGCTGCATTACGCCGAGGGCTCGGCGATGCCGCTGCTGCTGCTGAAGCTGCTGTTCAACATCATGCCGAAGCGAGCGCCGGCGCTGCTGCGTCCGATCGTGCGCAAGGTGTCGAACCAGGCCTTGAGCACACTGGTCAATCCGCAGCTGAAGCAGCACATGGCGTTCTGGGAAAGCGAGCTGCAGAAAAGCGAGTGGTTCGCCGGCGATTCGTTCACCGCGGCCGACATCCAGATGAGCTTCCCGCTGCAGGCGGCGGCATCGCGCGGCGGCCTGGAGCAGGGCCATCCGCGGGCGATGGATTTCCTCGCGCGCATCGAGGCGCGGCCTGCCTACAAGATCGCGCTGGAGAAGGGCGGGCCCTACGAGGTCGGCCGCTGAGCGCTATTTGGCGGCCGTCGCCGGCGCCGCGGTCGCCGCAATCACCTCGCGCACCAGCC
The DNA here is from genome assembly GCF_032380995.1 of Bradyrhizobium sp. SZCCHNR2028. Classification (NCBI taxonomy): domain Bacteria; kingdom Pseudomonadati; phylum Pseudomonadota; class Alphaproteobacteria; order Hyphomicrobiales; family Nitrobacteraceae; genus Bradyrhizobium; species Bradyrhizobium sp. SZCCHNR2028. The sequence goes on from NZ_JAUHJF010000005.1 coordinate 94,846, forward strand.
GGGCGACGCCCTTGATGTCGCCGTTCGGATCCACGGAATCGCCGAGCCGGACCACGACCATGCGCTGGCTCGGCATGATCACCAACCGCTGGCCGAGCAGGCCGAAGGCGAAGAACGCGTCCGGTGGAATTCCCGCGCGGGCACGTCCCTGCGCGTGAAAATGCTGGCTGCGGTTGGTCCACAGCCCGGCGCCGTAGTCGGTGTCCAGCGTCGCAGTTGCCGACATCGCGACCCAGCCTTCCGGGAGAATGCGCCGGTCGCCGACGACGCCGTCGCCGAGATAGAGCAGTCCGAGCTTCGCCCAGTCGCGCGCGCTCGCCAGCATGTTGCCGTAGCCCTGAACGGTCCCGCTCCCATCGTATTGCAGCGTCGCGCTGCGCATGCCGAGCGGGTTGAACAGCTCGCGCCAGGCCAGCTCGATGGTCTGCTCCGGTCCCCCGGCGGCGTCGCGGATGATGCGCGCCAGGATCTGGGTGCTCGCGCTCGAATAGGCCCAGCGCTGGCCGGGCGGCGCGATCAACGGCGCATGCACCGCGAACGCCGCCATGTCGCGGTGGATGTCCATCTGGCTCGACGGATCGAAGCCGGAATTGGTCTCGTCCAGCGCCAGGCCTGATGTCATGCGCATCAACTGCTCGATCGTGATGTCGTGGCGCGGATCTCTGGCCTCGCGCCACTCCGCGACCGGCGCCGGGATCGACGGGCTCAGCTTGCCCTGCCGGGTGAGGATGCCCAGCAGCGCATTGGTGACCGTCTTGGTCATCGAGAAGCCCACAAGTGGCGTATCGACGCCGATGCTCGGCGCATAGCGCTCTGCGATCAGGTGACCATCCTTGACGACGACGACCGCCTTGGTGCGGCGGAACGGCGGGTTGGCCGGCTCCTCGAAGGCGTGATCCAGCGCCGCCTTCAGCGCGGGATCGCTGGGCTCCACCGCCGTGTTTTGCGCGAAGTCGGGCAGGGCGGGAGCAGGCCCCGCAGCACGCAGCGCAGCGACGTCGGTGTGCGGCAGGTAAGGCGGCTTCTGGCCCTGGAACGTCACGCAACCGAGGCCGTCGTGAAACGAGGCGCGGGTGGCGTGCAGGCCGAGCAGCGACGCCTCGACCAGGCGCATGTCGGGCTCCACCCGGTAGCGCATCACGGCCCGCAACCGGCGCAGACCGGGCCGTTCCATGGTCTCCGCAAACACCGTTTGCGGATCGAGGCCGGAGACGTAGGTCTTGGCGCAGATCATCTCGGCGACCGCGCTGGTCGCGACGCGCAGCGCCCGGTCAGGCCGATAGGTGAGCCATCCCGCCACCAGCAGGGCCGCAAATACCAGCAGACCGACCACGAATCTTCGCAAATGCACCAGAACGTCCGACACCGTCTCGCGGGCGAGCCTCGCTGCGCCCTGGTATACTTCTAACGCGCCTCGGTCACCACGCCAACGGAGGGAAGCGGGTGAAGGGCCCCGCCGGGCGGCGGCAAATCGTCATCCGGGGCCACGATGTCCGACATCGCCTGGGAACCGGCGCCTCAGCGCCCGGCTGCGGTGGCGCCCTTGCTGCGCGGATCCGGCGCGCCGACGAATCCATCGGACGTCACCAGGATGGAGTTGGCCGAGGTCCGTCCCATCGGCTCCTCGATCTTGTGACCTCGGGCGCGCAGACCGGCGAGCACGTCATCGGCAAAACCCTTCTCGATTCGGACCTCGTCGGGCATCCATTGGTGATGCAGGCGAGGCGCGGTGACGGCCTGTCGGACGTCCATCCGATAGTCGAGCACGTTGACGGTCACCTGCAGCACGGTCGAGATGATGCGGCTGCCGCCCGGGGAGCCCGTGACGAGCACGGGCTTGCCGTCCTTCAGCACGATGGTCGGTGACATCGACGACAGCGGCCGCTTGCCGGGGCCGGGCAGATTGGCTTCGAAGCCGACCAGGCCGAAGGCGTTGGAGGCGCCGGGCGCGGCGGTGAAATCGTCGAGCTCGTTGTTGAGCAGCACGCCGGTGCCCTCGGCGACGAGGCCGACGCCATAGGGGAAGTTCAGCGTGTAGGTGTTGCTGACGGCATTGCCGTCATTGTCGACGACCGAGAAATGCGTGGTGTTGCTGCCCTCCCGCAGCGGCGTGGTGTTGAGCACGTCGCCGGCGCTGGTGGCGTGCGCGGGATCGATCCCGGCGCGCTGGCGCGCGGCATAGTCCTTCGACAGCATCGCGCGCACCGGCGCGTCGACGAAGGCGGGGTCGCCGAGATAGCGCGCACGATCGGCATAGGCACGCTTCATTGCCTCGATTAGCAGATGCAGCGACGCGGGCGAGCCCTGCTTCAGCTCAGCGAGCGGAAAGCCTTCGAGGATGTTCAGCATCTCGACCAGCACGGTGCCGCCCGACGACGGCAGCGGCATCGACACGATGTCATAGCCGCGATAGGTGCCGCGCACCGGTGTGCGCAGCACCGGCTGGTAGGATTTGAGATCGTCCGCTGTCATGATGCCGCCGGCATCCTGGATCGCCTTGGCGAGTTGGTCGGCGACCGGCCCTTCATAAAATCCGCGCGGGCCCTGCCCGGCAATGGCGGTGAGCGTCGCCGCCAGATCGCGCTGGATCAGCCGGTCTCCTTCCCTCAGCACCGTGCCGTCGGGACGAATGAAGATCGCGGCCGACGATTTCCATTTGGCCAGCCGCGGCGCCATCATCGGCAGGGTGACGGCAACGTCGTCGGTGACCGGGATGCCGTCGCGCGCCAGCACGATCGCCGGATGCAGCAACTGCGCCAGCGTGAATTTGCCCGAGCCGTATTTCTCCAGCGCCAGCGCGAGACCTGCGACCGATCCGGGCACGCCGATCGACAGTGCGGAGTCGCGCGACTTGGCATTGTCGGGCTTGCCATCGGCGCCGAGGAAGATGTCGCGCGTGATGGCAGCAGGGCCGGTCTCGCGATAGTCGATCGCCACGTCCTCGTTGGTCCTGGCGATGTGAATGACCATGAAGCCGCCGCCGCCGATGTTGCCGGCAACGGGATAGGTGACCGCCATCGCAAAGCCGGTGGCAACAGCGGCATCGACTGCGTTGCCGCCGAGCGCGAGGATGCGCTGGCCGACTTCGGCTGCGATCCTCTCCTGTGCCACCACCATGCCATGCGCGGGCGGCTGCGCCGGCGCGGCGACACCGGGTGGCTGCGGGATGTCGATGGCTTGCGAATCCAGCGCCCGCGCCGGCAGGCAGCCGGCCAGCAACAGCATGAAACCCGCAAGGAGCCGTCGTCGATCAATCGTGAACGTGGTCATCGCAATTCCGCCGTTGCTGACATCCGCCTGGGATCGTCAGATGTTATAGGGCCGCGTCGCCGGCGTAAAACGCGACACCGTGATCGTCGCAGGATGCGACGCCGTGATCGCAAAGGATCTTCGAATGGCCGTCACCACGATCGAGACCTCTGGCACTGCCGACGGCCGAATCTATCCCGGGCGCGCGGCCGTCGTCAGCTGGATCTTCTTCGATTGGGCGGCGCAGCCCTATTTCACGCTGATCACGACCTTCGTCTTCGCGCCCTATTTCGCGGCGCATGTCGCGCCGGACGCCGCGAGCGGCCAGGCGCTGTGGGGCTTTGCGACCGCCGCGGCCGGCATCGTCATCGCGCTGCTGTCACCGGTGTTGGGCGCGATCGCCGATGCCACCGGCCGCCGCAAGCCATGGATCGCGGCGTTCGGCGCGATGCTGGTGATCGGCGCCTCGCTGATGTGGATCGGGCGTCCCGGCGCGCCGGAGCTGATCCCGCCGCTGCTCGCGGTCTATGTGATCGCCACCATTGGCGTCGAGTTCGCCACGGTGTTCAACAACGCGATGATGCCGACCTTGGTGCCGCCGGAACGCATCGGCCGGCTGTCCGGCACCGGATGGGCCACCGGCTACGTCGGCGGCATTCTCTCGCTCGTCATCGTGCTGGGCTTTCTCGCCGCCAATCCCGATAGCGGCCGCACGCTGTTTGGATTCAAGCCGCTGTTCGGGCTCGATCCCGTGAGCCATGAGGGCGACCGCATCTCCGGTCCGCTCACTGGGCTCTGGTTCATCGTGTTCGTGCTGCCGATGTTCCTGTTCACGCCGGACTTTCCGGCGCGGCACCGGTTGGGCGCGGCCGTGCGCGAAGGCATCGGTCAGTTGAAGGAGACATTGCGCAGCCTGCCGCAGCAACGTGACGTTGCGTTCTTTCTGCTCGCCAACATGATCTACACCGATGGGCTGGTGTCGCTGTTCGCGTTCGGCGGCATCTATGCCGCCGGCACTTTCGGCTGGAACACGATCCAGATCGGCACCTTCGGCATCATCCTCGCCGCTGCCGGCACGTTCGGCGGCTGGCTCGGCGGCAAGCTGGATGATTTCCTGGGGCCGAAGCGCGTGATCGCCGGCAGCATGACCTTGCTGCTGCTCGCGATCATCGCGATTCTCATGGTGAGCCGCGAGTCGATTCTGTTTATTCCGGTCACGCCGGCGGTGCCCGGCGGCCCGCTGTTCGCCTCGCTGCCGGAGCGCGCCTATCTCTTGCTCGGCTGCATCATCGGCGCCTGCGGCGCGCCGCTGCAGGCGGCCTCGCGCTCGCTGCTGATCCGGATGGTGCCGAAGGAGCGCGTGGCGCAATATTTCGGTCTGTTCGCGCTCACCGGCAAGGTGACGTCGTTCATCGGCCCGCTGCTGATCGGCACCATCACCGCGGTCACCGCGAGCCAGAAGGCTGGCATGGCCGTGCTCGTGCCGTTCTTTGCGGTGGGGCTGGTGTTGCTGGCGCGGGTCAACTCAGACCGTCATGCCCGGGCTTGACCCGGGCATCCATCCCGCTTCGACAGGCTCTTCTTTAGACGATGGATTGCCGGGTCAAGCCCGGCAATGACGACCTCGCTAGTGCCGGAAGTGCCGCACACCGGTCAGCACCATGGCGATGCCGTGCTCGTCGGCGGCCTTGATGACCTCGTCGTCCTTCACCGAGCCGCCCGGCTGGATCACTGCGGTGGCGCCGGCCTCGATGCAGGCGAGCATGCCGTCGGCGAACGGGAAGAACGCGTCGGAGGCGACGACCGATCCCTTGGTCAGGGGCTCGGCGAGCTTCAGCTCCGCGGCCGCATCCAGCGCCTTGCGCGCGGCGATGCGCGCCGAATCGACCCGGCTCATCTGCCCGGCGCCGATGCCGACCGTTGCCGAATCCTTGGCATAGACGATGGTGTTCGACTTGACGTGCTTGGCGACGCGGAAGGCGAAGCGCAGGTCACGCAGCTCGGCCTCGGTGGGCGCGCGCTTGGTCACCACCTTCAGCTCCATGTCATCGACGACGGCATTGTCGCGGCTCTGCACCAGCAGGCCGCCGGACACCGTCTTCGCGGTCAGGCCGGCCTCGCGCGGATCGGGCAGGGCGCCGGCGAGCAGCAGCCGCAGTTTCTTGCGGCCGGCGATGATGGAGATCGCCTCCTCGGTGGCGTCGGGCGCGATGATCACCTCGGTGAAGATGCCGGTGATCGCGCGTGCCGTGGCGGCGTCGAGCTTGCGGTTCATCGCGATGATGCCGCCGAACGCCGAGGTCGAATCGCAGGCCAGCGCCTTCTGGTAGGCGGTGACGAGATCGGGCCCTTCGGCGACGCCGCACGGGTTGGCGTGCTTGACGATGACGCAGGCGGCGGTGCGCGCCGGATCGAACTCGGCGATGCACTCATAGGCCGCGTCGGTGTCGTTGATGTTGTTGTAGGACAGCTCCTTGCCTTGCAACTGGCGCGCGGTGGCGACGCCGGGACGGCGGCCGGGCAGCGCGTAGAACGCCGCATGCTGATGCGGGTTTTCGCCATAGCGCAGCGACTGGATCAGCTTGCCGCCGAAGGCGCGGTAATCGGGCGCGTCGTTCTGGATGGTGGCGGCGAACCAGTTGGAGATCGCGGCGTCATAGGCGGCAGTGCGCGCATAGGCCTTGGCAGCAAGCCGGCGGCGCAGCAGCAGCGTGGTCGAGCCGTCGTGCCGCGTCAGGTCGTCGAGCACGGCGTGATAGTCGTTGACGTCGACCACGACGGCGACGTCCTCGTGGTTCTTCGATGCAGCGCGGATCATCGCCGGGCCGCCGATGTCGATGTTTTCGATGCAGTCGTTGAACGCGGCGCCGCGCTCGACCGTGGCCTCGAACGGGTAGAGGTTGACGACGAGCAGGTCGATCGGCGCGATGTCGTGGCTCTTCATCGCCGCCGCATGCTCATCATTGCCGCGGATCGCGAGCAGGCCGCCATGCACCTTGGGGTGCAGGGTCTTGACGCGGCCGTCCATCATCTCTGGAAAGCCGGTGAGGTCGGAGACGTCTTTGACCTTCAGGCCGGCCTCGGAAATCGCCCTGGCGGTGCCGCCGGTCGATACGAGCTCGACACCGCGCGCCGCAAGCGCGCGCGCGAACTCGACCAGACCGGTCTTGTCGGAAACGGATAACAGGGCACGGTGAACGCGACGAAGCTGATTGGTCATGGGCAGAGTCCTTGTGCAGGAGTTCAATTTGCCCAGGCGCACGGCGGTCAATCCCGCGCTCCCCGATGGTGCTCCATCCAAAGTCGCCAGTCGCACGAGAGCGGGCCTCATATCAGCTTTTGCCGCCCGCGACAACGGGTGGGCGATCAAACGATCATCTTGGCCTCACAGCTCACCATGTGGGTGCACGGTCTCGCCCGAATATCGGCCGCGTCCCGAGGGCCCGCCGAAGGCGGACGTCTCGACGGACGGTGATGTGAGATGATCTGAGAAGCGAGAGCCAGGGTGTTACAGCGGCAATTCCGGCTCTCTCCGAGCATTGCGGCGTCCGTTGGTCTCGGTCGGCGACGCCGACGAGCGCACGAAGCTCCAGCGGATCGATGGGGCTTGCTGCGCGTCCTGCCGGATCACCAGCTGCGTGGTGCGGCGCGGACCGTCATTGCCGGCGAGAAACACGCTGTCCTCGAGATCGACGCGATCGTCGAACGTCTCGAACGTCCAGACCTCGCGATTGGGCAGCACCAGCATGGCGCCGCGGCCGTCGCTGAGCCGGCTGGCCTTGACGGCCGGATGCAGATGGAAGCGCAGCGCGTAGTCCGAGCCGCCGCCGCGAAGTCGGGCGCCTTGCGCCGGCGTCACGGTATCCTCGCCGTCGAGCCGGGAGCCGTCCTCGGCCGCCACCAGCACGCGGCGGTGGACGAGGCCGAACTTCGCCGCGTAGCCATTGTGCGAGGTCGACAGCACGGTGCCGTCCGGCACGACCTCGCGGAAGTTCTCGACCCGCGTCGGACCCGACACGATCGGCGCGCCATGCAGCAGGCGCTTCATCGCCGACATCTCGACGAAGGTGCAGGACGAGGTGTTGTGATAGGTCAGCGTCGAATGCGCCACCGTGCTGCGCGCGAAGGCGCGCCAATTGTCGCGGCCGGTGGACGGCATGCCGCAATTGATCACGATGCGGCACGGTCCGGAGGACATCTCGAAGGCGAGACAGCCGGCATGGGCCTCATGGCTCAGATGCGGCGGCGGCGGCGCACCGGTGTCGACGATCACCGTCATCGGTCCGGCGTCGAGCCGCTGGAAACCGGAATGCGGCATGCTCGCCATCGGCGTGCCGTGGGTGTCGTCATAGGCGAGCAGGGTCGCCAGCAGGTCGGACGGGGTGCCGCCCATGCCATTGAACAGCGCCATGTTGCCGTCGCCGTGCCGGAAGAAGCGCAGCATCGGCATCATGCGGTCGATGGCGTTGAGCAGCGCCGGAGGCGGGGCGATGTTGCGGGCCGCAAACGTCTGCCGCAGCGGCAGCAGGTCGATCAGCAGCTCGATCAGCGCGCCCGGATTGCGCGACACGTGGCCGCCATCGGGCAGGATCTGCCGCTGCAATTCGTCGGAGAGTTTTCGGGTCGCGCTGCGGATGTGCTTGGCCTGGTTGGCGAGGCACAGCGCCGCGTAACACAGTGCGATCAGCACCTGCAGCCGCGGCGCTCCATCGGGGATGTCGATGGTCGAATAGCGCAGATAGCGGATCTCGCGGGTCAGCCCCCGAAGATAGCGGCGGTAGAACTTGCCGTCGGAATCGGCCAGCACCAGCGGCGCCTGCGATAGCAACGAGATCACCCGCCGGGCCAGCACGTCGGCGCGCCGGCTCAGCGGATGGCGGCCAATCTGGTTGGTGATCCAGTCGTCGACCAGGGCACGGGCGTTGGCGCGGGTCAGCGCGGTGTCGGCTGCGCGCAGATGTCGCAGCCAGCCGAAGCCGAGCAGGGCGACCTCCCAATCCTCCGACGGCGGCTCCAGGTCGAAGATCGAGCGGCCGTGGCAGGTCACGATCTTGCCGGCGAAGACGAAGCGGCCGGCATAGATCTCGGCGGCCCGCGTCGCGTCCGAAGTGCGCAGATCATGCGGCGCAATGATGAGTCGGTCCGCCCGTCCGGGCCACAAGCCGGACACGGATACCGATACACCGCTGACGTTGGACATCAGGCTGCGCGCAAAGCGGCCCATCACCAGCGTCGATATGCGTCTGCGTTGAGCGGCGGACACGCCAAGCCTTGGATTCAGAGGGGGATTCGGTTGCGCATCCTTCATAGATCGCAACTGCCGCCGATACACCATTTTTGGCCCCGGTGCAGCACCATCGCGGGACCAGAATCTGGTGCAAAATCAGGATTTAACGGACTAACGCAACGCCGACGCCCTCAACCCGCGACCGACGCAGGGCCGGCGCACGGCGCGCACGATGACACGCTCACGGCCGCCGCTCCAGTCTCGCCGCATAAAATCCGTCGAGACCGCCAAGCCGGGGGTCCTGGTGCGGCAAATGGCAGGGCAGAGTGCGCAGGTCGCCGGCCGGCGTGACCAGCTCGGCCAGTCCTGCCACCTCGCCAGGGGTGACGGGGATGCGCCGCAGCTCGGTGGTTTCGGCCAGCACGCGCTCGACCACCTGCTCGCCCTCCTCGGGCTCCAGCGAACAGGTACAGTAGACCAGGGTTCCGCCCGGCTTGAGCAGGCCGCTCGCTCGGGTCAGCAGCCGCGCCTGGAGTGCGGACAGGGCGGTGATGTCAGCCTCGCTGCGCAACCAGCCCACATCGGGATGGCGCCGAATGGTGCCGGTCGAGGTGCAGGGGGCATCGAGCAGCAGGCCGTCGAAGCCGCCGCTTTCGGCAGGCTGCCATTCGGCGGCATCGGCCACGACCGTCTCGACCGTGAGCTGCAGCCGGGTCATGTTGTCCTTCAGCCGGTTCATCCGGGCCGGCGACCGGTCGACCGCGGTGACGCGGGCGCCGCCATGGGCGAGCTGGGCCGTCTTGCCGCCCGGCGCCGCGCACAGATCGGCGACGGTCTTGCCGCCGACGTCGCCGAGCAGCCGTGCCGGCAGGGCGGCGGCGGCGTCCTGCACCCACCATTGTCCCTCGGCGAAGCCCGGCAGGACTGTCACCGAACCATGCAGCACGGTGCGCACGGTGCCGGTCGGCAGCACCTCACCATGCAGCCGCGACGCCCATTGCGCCGGGTCCGACTTCACTGTCAGGTCGAGCGACGGCTCCTGGCCGAGCGCCGCGGCGATGTCCTTCGCGGTCGCTTCGCCGTAATGATCGATCCAGCGCTTGAGCAGCCAGGGTGCGATGTCGAGCGGCTGGCCGGTGGCGTCGTCGAGCAGGCCCGCGCCCTCGCGCGCGCAGCGCCGCAGCACCGCGTTGACGAGCCCGGCATACTTCGCTGCGCGGCGGTCGGCCTGGACCAGGCGGACGGAGAGGTCGACGGCGGCGTGGTCGGGGACGTCCATCCACAGGATCTGGGCGGCGCCGATCAAGAGCGCGCTCTGCGCCCGCGGCGCGTCGGTCGGCACGCCGCGATCCAACAGCCGCGACAGCACGTGGCCGAGCGTTCCGAGCCGCCGCAGGGTGGTGGCGACCAGCCGGCGCATCAGCGCGCGGTCGCGGTCGGCGAGATGCTTCAGTCCGGGATGCGCGCCGGTTCCGTCGAGCTGATCGTCGAGGGTGCGATGCTTGTGCAGCACGCCGTCGACCACGTCGGCGGCAATGCGGCGTGCCGCCAGGCCTGGGACTTCGGAAGGGGTCGCAAAACGCGGCGGAGGCATGCCTGGGAATTACTCGCGAAAGAAGAAAGGCAGTTCCGCGACGATCGGGTGCATGCCATCAGCTTGCGGGTCCTCTGTCACCGGAATATGCCAAATGTAAGAATCGGCTCCGCATTTTTTAGACCTGTTTTATCGCGTGCGCTCACACGATCTGATGATATCGGGAACGATCCGGTTCAACGGTGGAATGGTACGATGAGTAACGAGCCCAAGAGTGAGTCCAAGAGCGGGCCTGAGACCAGGCCCGCATTGTCGGTGGTCGCCAGCAACGACAATCCGCGCAAGCCGCTGACGCCGGCCGCGCAGCGCGCGCTGGCCGAGGCTGAGGAACGCCGCCGACTGGCAGCAGAACAGACGAAGCCGATGCCGACGGAGTTGCAGGGGCCGAAAGGGCCGGAGCCGACCCGTTACGGCGACTGGGAGAAAAAGGGAATCATCTCGGACTTCTGACGGGATGTCCGCGCGCGACGTTCGCGGTTCGGCGCCGGGCTCGCCGGTCCCGCGTTCGCTGCGCTCCCGTATCGCAACGGTGACTCAGCGCGTGACAACCACCGTCGTGCCGATCGACACGCGCTCGTAGAGATCGGTGATGTCGGTGTTGAGCATGCGGATGCAGCCGTAGGACACGTAGCCGCCGACCGAGTTTGGCACGTTGGTGCCATGGATCGCATATTCGCCGCCCGCGAGCGTCATGGCGGCGACGCCCATCGGGTTCTGCGGCGAGCCGCCGGGGATCACGTCGGGGATGTTGGGCTTGTCGCGCTTGACGTCGGCCGGCGGCGCCCAGGCCGGATATCTGTACTTGCCGTCGATCTTGGTGGTGCCGGCCCATTGCCGGCCGGCCTTGCCGACGCCGACCGTGTAGCGCATGGCGTGGCTGCCATCGAGCACGAGATAGAGCTTCCGCTCGCCGGTCCTCACCACGATCGTGCCCGGCGAATAGTCGCCGGCGATGGCGACCAGCTCGGGACGGGCCGACGCAGAGTCGGCCGTCGTGACCATGGCTCCGACCACCGACGCGGCCACCATCGCGGCCTTTATTGTCAGCCCGACCGCCCCAGTCCGCATCGCCATCCCCTCACCTGCCGTCAAGGTGCCCGCTCCCCGGCCGGGAGCACGCGGATGGCTTGAGGAAAGAAAAACTTCGTCTGCAAGTAAATGACCTGAAAACAACACTCCCGCGGAATCAGCCGCGGGAGTGCGATGAGCCTTGACGACCGCGGCGAGCGCGTCTCGCGCCCGCCGGGCACGGCGTGCCTACGCCTGCTTCTCCTTGCGGTTCTGACGGTGCTGCACGAGGTCGTCGACCACGCCGGGATCGGCGAGGGTCGAGGTGTCGCCCAGCGCGCCCGGCTCGTCCTCGGCGATCTTGCGCAGGATGCGGCGCATGATCTTGCCGGAGCGGGTCTTGGGCAGGCCAGGGGCGAACTGGATCTGGTCGGGCGAGGCGATCGGGCCGATCTCCTTGCGCACCCAGGCGACGAGCTCCTTGCGCAGCTCCTCGCTCGGCTGCTCGCCGGCCATCAGGGTGACATAGGCGTAGATGCCCTGGCCCTTGATGTCGTGGGGATAGCCGACCACGGCTGCTTCCGAGACCTTGGCGTGGGCGACCAGCGCGCTCTCCACCTCGGCGGTGCCCATGCGGTGGCCGGAGACGTTGATGACGTCGTCGACGCGGCCGGTGATCCAATAGTAGCCGTCGGCGTCGCGGCGGCAGCCGTCGCCGGTGAAGTACTTGCCCTTGTAGGTCGAGAAGTAGGTCATCTCGAACCGGGCATGGTCGCCATAGACGGTGCGCATCTGGCCCGGCCAGGAGCGGGTGAGGCAGAGATTGCCTTCGGTCGCGCCCTCCAGCGGCTTGCCGTCGGCATCGACGATCTCCGGCACGACGCCGAAGAACGGCCGCGTCGCCGAACCCGGCTTCAATTTGGTCGCGCCCGGCAGCGGCGTGATCAGGATGCCGCCGGTCTCGGTCTGCCACCAGGTGTCGACGATCGGGCAGCGGTCGTCGCCGACGACGCGGTGATACCACTCCCAGGCTTCCGGATTGATCGGCTCGCCGACCGAGCCGAGCAGGCGCAGAGACGCGCGCGAGGTCTTCTTGACCGGCCCGTCGCCGCCCTGCATCAGGGCGCGGATCGCGGTCGGCGCGGTGTAGAAGATGTTGACCTTGTGCTTGTCGATGACGTTCCAGAACCGCGAATTGTCCGGATAGTTCGGCACGCCTTCGAACATCAGCGTGATCGCGCCATTGGCCAGCGGCCCATAGAGAATGTAGCTGTGGCCGGTGACCCAGCCGACGTCGGCGGTGCACCAGTAGACGTCGCCGTCGTGATAGTCGAACACGTATTGATGCGTCATCGCGGCGTAGACGAGATAGCCGCCGGTGGTGTGTAGCACGCCCTTGGGCTGGCCGGTCGAGCCCGAGGTGTAGAGGATGAACAGCGGATCCTCCGCATGCATCGGCTCGCACGGGCACTCGGTGGTCACCATCTCCGCGGCCTCGTGGTACCAGAGGTCGCGGCTCGGGTTCATCTCGATCTTGCCGCCGGTGCGCTTGACCACGACGACCCAGTCGACATTGTCGACCTTGTTCAGCGCGGCATCGACATTGGCCTTGAGCGGCACCTTGCGGCCGCCGCGCAGGCCCTCGTCGGCGGTGATGATGATCTTGGAATCGCAGTCCTTGATGCGCTGGGCAAGCGAGTCCGGCGAGAACCCGGCGAACACCACCGAGTGGATGGCGCCGATGCGGGCGCAGGCCAGCATTGCATAGGCGGCTTCCGGGATCATCGGCAGATAGATGGTGACGCGGTCGCCCTTCTTGACGTTGCGGTTGCGCAGGATGTTGGCCATCCTGCACACCTCGTCGTGCAGCTCGCGATAGGTGATGCGCTTGGATTGCGAGGGGTCGTCGCCCTCCCAGATGATCGCGGTCTGGTCGCCGCGGGTGGCGAGGTGACGGTCGACGCAGTTGTAGGCGGCGTTGAGGACGCCGTCCTCGAACCATTTGATCGAGATGTTGCCGGGGGCGAAGGAGACGTTCTCGATCTTCGTCGGCGCCTTGACCCAGTCGACGCGCCTGGCCTGCTCGGCCCAGAAGCCGTTGGGATCCTTGATCGAGCGCGCGTACATCTCCTGGTACTTCGCGTCGTCGACAAAGGCGCGTTTCGCCCACTCGGCCGGAACGTCGTAGATCTTCTCGGACATTTCACACCCTCCACATGCGGCCCGCCGTGGTCCAGCGCAGGCCGTCGTTGTTCCCACTATGCGTCCGCGTAACCGGCGGCGACAAGGCAAGACAAGTAGAACCTTCGGCGGGGACCCGGTCTGCGCAGGATCAAAGAATTGTGCGCGGAGGTTGCGGCAGCCGGCCGCGCGGCAGAGGTCGCGACAATCAGCAGCATCAAGGTTACCCAGAATCGGGTCGCCGTCCGGTATTTTGAAACCGCTTTGCCCAAAATTAGGGACTCGCTATCCGGCCCATCACGCCCTAAATCGCCTTGAAGCTGTGGATAACTGGGCCGGAACCAAACCGGACTCCGGGGCATTGAGCGGATCAACACGACGGCAGGGCGTCTAAAGCAATGATGGACCAGCAGAATTTCGAGAGCCCGCGGGTCGGCCCGGCCGACGCCGAGGTCGCGCTCGCGAAAGCGCTGGGCCAGTGGCCGTCCAAGCCGCCGCGCCGCAAGCTGACCTTGAAGGATCTGGCCCACGCCAAGACCGCCGACGCCCAGGGCAATGCCAAGACCTCGGTCGAGGAGCTCGCCAAGCGCATCGGGCTGAAGCTCGGTGACCAGGCCGAGCTGACCATCCGCCGCATCAAGCGCGGCAAGAGCTATACCTTCATCCGCGCCAATGGCACCCCGATCCGCCACGCCGGCACGATCCGCCGCCTGCACGCCATGGCGGTGCCGCCGGCCTATCGCGAGGTACGCTACGCCCCCGACCCGAGCCTGCACCTGCAGGCGGTCGGCGTCGACGCCGCCGGCCGGCTGCAATACCGCTATCACGCCGACTGGGAGAAGGTGCGCGAGCATCGCAAGGCGCATCGCCTCGCCAAGCTCGTCGGCGCGCTGCCGCGCATCCGTCGCGCGGTGTCGAAACATCTCGCCGGCGACGAGCCGACGCGCGAGTTCGCGCTCGCTGCTGTCATCGAGCTGATCGCGCGCACGGCAATCCGCCCCGGCAACGAATCCTATGCGCGGCTGAACGGCACCCGCGGCGCCACCACGCTCTTGAAGTCGAACGTCGCGCTCGAGGACGACAGCCTGGTGCTCACCTTCAAGGCCAAGGGCGGCAAGGCCGTGCGCAAGGAATGCGACGCCGCCAAGTTGGTGCGGGCCGTCGGCATCCTGCGCGGCGTGCCCGGCCGGCGCATGTTCCAGTATCGCGACGCGCAGGGCGTCGTGCGTGCGGTCTCGACCACGCAGGTCAATGCCTTCCTGCGCGAGATCGCCGGCATCAAGATCTCGCTGAAGGATTTCCGCACGCTGATGGCCTCCGCCGTCGCGCTGGAGACCTTGTCGCGGATCACGCCGGCGGCGAGCGCGCGCGGCCGCAAGAAGCAGATCCTGGAAGCGATCCGCGCCGCCGCCGACGAGCTCACCAACACGCCGGCGATCTGCCGCCGCAGCTATGTGCACGACACCATCGTCACGGCGTTCGAGGACGGCATTCTCGAACGCTTCGCCGCCACCATGAAGGGCCAGCGCTCGCAGACGCGGCGCGAGCAATTGCTGGCGCAAGTGGTGACGGCCGTCTCGGCCTGACGCAGCTAACGATCAAGCCTGGCAGCGCGTCCCGATCTTGGCCGACGCAAGGAAGCGGGCGATCGGATCGAGCTGCCGGCACGGCACCGCCGCACTCTTCACCGTCGCGGCCTCGCGCTTGGCCGGCCGCAGCACGGTCGACTTGCTGGCTGGCTTGGCGCGGCGGGCAGCCGACGCACCACGTCCCTCCGCGCGCACGGCCCTCGAGAGCAGCGGCAGGCGCGCGCCTTCGTTGAGATCGAGCGGCGGTGTTTCGAAACTGCGATCGGACTCGTTCAACGTATCAACGCCGGGAATCGGCTCGCGGATCAGCGACGACGTCGCTTCGCCCGCGATGTCGCCGGGCGATACCGCGGCAAGCACCATCTTCGTTGCAAGCAAGCAGCAGATTATCACGAGGCAGAACCCCGCAATCCAGATCGTTCTGTTCACTGTAGGAAACCCCCGCCGATCGCGCCGGACAGTGCGGGACATCCCCTTCCCGCAGCCGGCGCCGTGCCGACCAATCAACCTTAAGAAAGTCTTACTCGCAATGTTTTCGGCAGGTTCGGCCGGCCTCGGCTCGCATCGTAGTTAATGGCGCTGGCGATCGCGCATCGATGTCGGCCAATGACCGATGTGGAGTGATCAGTTCGCAGCAGGCTGCGACATTGCGGCGCGGCTCTCGTTCAATGAGTCGGCGAGACGATCTCGATGCCCTGAGGTTTCACGGATCACGTTAAGTTATTCGCCGAAACCAGCTTCCAAAAGCGTCCGTAGCTCGGCCCGACACGACGCGAGAGCAACAGCGCTCTCCAACGCATCGATGTCGCAGTCGAACTCATCGTGCGGCTCTGCCGCCGTCTTCATTAGGGAGCTACCCATGTCCAAGCGCATTGCCTTTCTCGCTGCCGCCGCCTTCAGCGCGCTGTCGCTGACCTCGATCTTCGTCGCGCCCGCCAGCGCCGAGGAGAAGACCGTGATGGTCGGAGGCGCGGCGATGTATCCGTCGAAGAACATCGTGCAGAACGCGGTCAACTCGAAGGATCATACGACGCTGGTCGCCGCGGTGAAGGCCGCGGGCCTGGTGCCGACGCTGGAAGGCAAGGGCCCGTTCACGGTGTTCGCGCCGACCAACACCGCCTTCGGCAAGCTGCCGGCCGGCACCGTCGACAGCCTGGTCAAGCCGGAGAACAAGGCGACGCTGACCAAGATCCTCACCTATCACGTCGTGCCCGGCAAGCTCGAGGCGTCCGACCTGAAGGACGGCCAGATGCTGAAGACGGTCGAGGGCGAGCAGCTCACTGTCAAGCGCGAGGGCAGGAACGTCATGATCGTCGACGCCAAGGGCGGCACCTCGATGGTGACGATCCCAAACGTCAACCAGTCGAATGGCGTCATCCACGTGGTCGACACCGTGCTGATGCCGGCGTCCTGAGACCCGGCGCGACACCGGACACATCCGTTTCTTCCTCCTCCTCGCGGATGTGACCAGGAGCGAGCCGGGCCACCCCCGGCTCGCTTTTTTGTGAACGCGATCGATTCTGCGTATCGTTTTGATCGGCGCCGCGGGTGTAACGGAGCCCGCCGAGCCGGCGTATACTTGGCGTGACGAATGCAAGCGACGTAAATGCAAGCGACGGAGCCGACCGCCATGACGAGCGCCACCACCAGCGCCCCCTCGACCCTCGCGGCGACCGAGGGGCCTGCAACCGCAGTCGCGACCAAAGTCATTCAGCCGGCCTGGGTGCGCGTCATGCATTGGATCAACGCCGTCGCGATGATCATGATGATTATGTCGGGCTGGCAAATCTACAACGCCTCGCCGCTGTTCGACTTCCGCTTCGACCGCAGCTTCACGCTCGGCGGTTGGCTCGGCGGCGCGCTGCTGTGGCACTTCGCGGCGATGTGGCTGCTGATGCTGAACGGCCTTGCCTATCTCGTCACCGGTCTCGCTACCGGCCGGTTCCGCCGCAAGCTGCTGCCGATCTCGCCGGCGTCCGTCATCGCCGACCTCAAGGCCGCGCTGACCTTCAAGCTCGCCCATGACGACCTCACCGTCTACAACGCGGTGCAGAAGCTGCTCTATCTCGGCATCATCTGCGTCGGCATCGTCGTCGTGCTCACGGGCCTGTCGATGTGGAAGCCGGTGCAGCTGCACTGGCTGGTGAGCCTGTTCGGCGACTATCCGGCGGCGCGCTACGTCCATTTCGTCTGCATGGCGCTGATCTGCGCTTTCCTGGTGATCCATATCCTGCTCGCGCTGCTGGTGCCGAAGAGCCTGCGCGCGATGATCATCGGCCGCTGAGAGGAGAGACAGCCATGGCGAAACGTCCGTTCTTCATTCCCGGCGTCGACAAGCGGCTCCTGATCAAGGACTCGCTGAAGGTGATGCCCGATCTCACGCGGCGCCGCTTCATCACCGGTGGCGCCAGCCTCGGCGCGCTGACCTTGCTCGCCGGCTGCGACGTCGTCGATGGCGACACCGCCGAGGAGCTGCTCAAGAAGGTCTCGAAGTTCAACGACGCGGTGCAGGCCTGGATGTTCAATCCGGACGCGCTGGCGCCGACCTTCCCGGAGAGCGCGATCACCAAGCCGTTCCCGTTCAATGCCTACTACACGCTCGACGAGGCGCCGGAGATCGACGCCGCCGACTGGGAGCTCGAGGTGCGCGGCCTCGTCGACAACAAGAAGTCGTGGACGCTCGACGAGCTGCATGCGCTGCCCCAGGTGACGCAGATCACGCGCCACATCTGCGTCGAGGGCTGGAGCGCGATCGGCTCCTGGACCGGCACGCCGCTGCGCGATTTCCTCAAGCTGATCGGCGCGGACACCCGCGCGAAATATGTCTGGTTCAACTGCGCCGACAAGGACGGCTACAACTCGCCTCTGGACATGCGCACCGCGCTGCATCCGCAGACCCAGATGACCTTCAAGTTCGCCGACCAGATCCTGCCGCGCGCCTATGGCTTCCCGATGAAGATCCGCGTCCCCACCAAGCTCGGCTTCAAGAACCCGAAATACGTCGTCGCGATGGAAGTCACCAACGATTACAAGGGCGGCTATTGGGAGGACCAGGGGTACAATTCGTTCAGCGGGAGCTGAAGACGTCGATCGATTGAGCCGCGATCGCCGCCACATCCTCCGCTGTCGTCCCGGCCTTGAGCCGGGACCCATAGCCACCGGCGGTGATGACGCGGGCAACTGGCAGCCTCGTCCCTCGATGGCTTCCGCGGTATGGGTCCCGGCGTTCGCCGGGACGACACCATTTGTTAGGTTCGATCGGCGGCTTTCAACTTCCCCTGCATCGCCGCCATGACCGCCCCTAACAGCAACAAGGCCGCCGACACATTCAGCGCATAGGTCAGGCTGCCCATCGCATCGGTGATCGCCCCGACCACGAACGGACCCAACGTCTGGCCGATGCCGAACACGATGGTCAGGGCCGCGATCGCGCGCGACCACGCCGCCTGCGGCAGGTTGAAGCGCACGAACGCGGTGGTTGCCGTGGTGACGGTGGAGAAGGCGACGCCGAAGATCGCGGCCGACAGCGCCAGCATGGCTGGCGAATGGCTGAGCGCCGGCAGCGCGGCGCCGATGGCGTTGATGGTGAGGATGATCGCGGCCGGCATACCGCCGCGATCCAGCGCCAGCACGCGGCGCCACACCCACGGCGTGGTGAAGCCGGCCAGCCCGATCAGGCACCAGAACGCGGACTGGGCGGCGGCGCCGCCGCCGAGGTCGCGGACATAGGCGATCATGAAGGTGAGATAGGCGATGTAGCCGGCGCCATAGAGGAAGTAGCCGAACAGATAGATCGCCATCGGCCGCAGCGAGACCGGGGCTGCGCCGCCGCCGGGCACGGCCGCCATCGCCGGGATCGGCGTCAGCAGCAGCGGCAGGATCAGCACGCAGCCAAGCGCGGTCAGCGCCAGCCAGACGATCCACCACGAGCCAGGCCCGAACGCCTGCAGCACGAACGGCGCCACCAGGCCGGAGGCGACGATGCCGAGCGGCGGTCCGGCATAGAACAGGCTGAGGATGAAGCTCGCCTGGGCCGGCCGCGATTGCGCGATCCGCGCCGCCAGCGTGCCGCCCGCGACGAAGGCGACGCCCGCGCCGATGCCGGTGATCAGCCGCGCCAGGCTGAGCGCGACGAAGTCGCCTGTCAGGGCGCAGACCGCGAGCGAGGCCAGCGCCGCCAGGGTTCCGCCACGCACCGTCGCCGGTGCGCCGATTCGGCCGATCAGACGCGACGCGATCAGCGCGCCGATCAGATAGCCGGCGGCGTTCACGGTGTTCATGAAACCCGCGGCCGAGTACGACCAGTGCAGCGAGTCGCGCATGTCCGGCAGCACCAGCGCATAGGCGAAGCGGCCGATGCCGAGGCCGACGATAGGGCCGAGCGAGAGCGTCAGGTTGAGCCGCGCCGGATGGGCCGGAGGCGGATCGGGCGTGGGATTCAGCAAGACATGCTCCGGCGCAGCGATCGTCCGGCAGTCCATGCTCTCTAGCGGCGATCCTGGAGAACATAGCAGCTCGGCGCGCCGGTCCAGAAGACGTGCGGCGGCAATGGTGGCTTGCCAACCGTGCAGGAGGGCTTTAGCACTCCCGCGGATTTTCGTTCCCGTCATTGCCGGTTTGGCCGGCAATCCGGCCAAGAATGCTGGATGCCCGCGCAACGCCCGGGCATGACAAGCCCCGCGAGGATAACGACCATGGCGACCCAGAAGCTCCTTTTGCTGCCCGGCGACGGCATCGGCCCCGAAGTGATGGCCGAGGTGAAGCGGCTGATCGGCTGGCTCAACGCCAAGGGGCTCGCCTCGTTCGAGACCGAGGACGGGCTGGTCGGCGGCGCGGCCTATGACGCCCATGGCGCCTCGATCTCGGAAGCCGACATGGACAAGGCCAAGGCGGCCGACGCCATCATCTTCGGCGCCGTCGGCGGCCCGAAATGGGATGGCGTTCCCTACGAGGTCCGCCCCGAGGCGGGCCTCTTGCGCCTGCGCAAGGATCTCGGCCTGTTCGCCAATCTGCGCCCCGCGGTGTGCTACCCGGCGCTCGCCGATGCCTCCAGCCTGAAGCGCGAGATCGTCGAGGGGCTCGACATCATGATCGTGCGCGAGCTGACCGGCGGCGTGTATTTCGGCGAGCCCAAGACCATCACCGATCTCGGCAACGGCCAGAAGCGCGCCGTCGATACCCAGGTCTACGACACCTATGAGATCGAGCGCATCGCCCGCGTGGCCTTCGACCTCGCGCGCAAGCGCCGCAACAAGGTGACGTCGATGGAGAAGCGCAACGTCATGAAGTCGGGCGTGCTCTGGAACGAGGTCGTCACCGCGGTTCACAACCGCGAATACAAGGACGTCACGCTCGAGCATCAGCTCGCCGATTCCGGCGGCATGAACCTGGTGAAATATCCGAAGATGTTCGACGTCATCGTCACCGACAATCTGTTCGGCGACATGCTGTCGGACATCGCGGCGATGCTGACCGGCTCGCTCGGCATGCTGCCGTCCGCCTCGCTCGGCGAGGTCGACGCCAAGACCCACAAGCGCCGCGCGCTGTACGAGCCGGTGCACGGCTCGGCGCCGGACATTGCCGGCAAGGGCCTGGCGAATCCGATCGCGATGCTGACGTCGTTCGGCATGGCGCTGCGCTACTCCTTCGACATGGGCGCGCTCGCCGACAAGCTCGACGCCGCCATCGCCGCCGTGCTGGCGTCAGGCCTGCGCACCGCCGACATCAAGGCCGAGGGTTCGACCCCCGCCTCGACTACGCAGATGGGCGAGGCGATCATCAAGGAGCTGGAGAAGCTCACGGCGTAGGCGGAGCCGAGGTTCCGCCGCGCCGAAGGTGCACTCCCCTCCCCCTTGCGGGGAGGGGTTTGGGGGTGGGGGTCCCCACCCAGCGACACGGCCGTGTGCACCATCTCACCTTGCCCAGACCGTCCTGTTCATTATCGACCTCGAGGCGTTTCATCCGAAGCACCTCTATCGCTCGTCTCAAAACGAACTCATCAGAGAGCATCGCCCGGGGACCCCCACCCCCGACCCCTCCCCGCAAGGGGGAGGGGGGCTCACCGTCGTTGTCGAGATCGCGCAAATCCAACGCACGACGTGTTCGATCTCGCCACCGGGCGCGTCGTCGCTATTCCGCGGTCGCGTCCTCCATGCGCATCGCAAGGCCTGTCGATTTTACCTATAGACTTTCATCCCCGGATGAATAGCCTGACCACAACGCCGCGCCATTGAATGGACGCGGGCTCGCACGCGTTCGACATGATGCGTGCGAAGGCCGGGGAGGATGAATGTGATCGCGCTTGCGATGCGATATGTCGCTCGCCGTGCATGGTGTCGCCGCCAATGTCGCGACCACCGCCCCGTGGCGATTGTACGCAACCTCCATCACCACATGCGCTGACGCATGAGCGCGCCGCTCATCTCCGTTCAACGGCTGTGCAAGAGCTTTCCCGGCGTCCGGGCGCTGCACAATATCAGGTTCGAGCTGCGCGCAGGCGAGGTCCATGCCGTGATGGGCGAGAACGGCGCCGGCAAGTCGACCTTGATGAAGATCCTCGCCGGCGTCTACCGCAAGGACTCCGGCGAGATCATCTACGACGGCGCCAGCGTCGATTTTCCAGGACCGCGCGAGGCGCAGGCCGCCGGCATCGGGATCATTCATCAGGAGCTGCAGCTGATGAACCACCTCACGGTGGCGCAGAACATCTTCATCGGGCGCGAGCCGATGAAGGCGTTCGGGCTGCTGCTGGACGAGGACAGGCTCAGCCGGCAGGCGGCCGAGCTGCTTGCCCAGCTCAATCTGTCGATCGACCCGCGCACGACAGTCGGCGGGCTGACGGTGGCCAGGCAGCAGATGGTGGAGATCGCCAAGGCGCTGTCCTTCAACTCGCGCGTCCTGATCATGGACGAGCCGACCGCCGCGCTGAACAATCGCGAGATCGCCGAGCTGTTCAAGATGATCCGCGCCTTGAAGGCACGCGGCGTCGGCATCGTCTACATCTCCCACAAGATGGACGAGCTGAAGCAGATCGCCGATCGCGTCACCGTGCTACGCGACGGCGAGTATGTCGCGACGGTGCCGGCCGAGAGCACCACGATCGAGACCATCATCGGCATGATGGTCGGGCGCAGCCTGAGCGATGCGCGCGTGGCGGGCACGGCGCCGGCCGGCGAGATCGCGCTCGAGGTGCGCAGGCTGAATTGCGGGCCGCTGGTCCGCGACGTCAGCTTCACCTTGCGCAAGGGCGAAATCCTCGGCTTTGCTGGACTGATGGGCGCCGGCCGCACCGAGGTCGCGCGCGCGATCTTCGGCGCCGATGCCGCCCCGTCCGGCGAGATCCGCGTCAACAACCGGAGCGTGACCATCCGCACGCCGGCGCATGCGGTCGCCCACGGCATCGGCTATCTCTCCGAGGACCGCAAGCGCTTCGGGCTCGCCACCGGCATGGATGTCGAGTCCAACGTCGTGATGTCGAACCTCGCGAACTACCTTGCAATGAAGTTCGTGCTCAGGAAGCGCGCGATCCGCGACACCGCTGGCCGCTTCATCCGGATGCTGAACATCCGCACGCCTTCGGTGTCGCAGCAGGTTCGCCTGCTTTCCGGCGGCAACCAGCAGAAGATCGTGATCGCCAAATGGCTCGATCGTGATTGCGACATCCTGTTCTTCGACGAGCCGACCCGCGGCATCGACATCGGCGCCAAGAACGAGATCTACCGCCTGCTCCGCTCGCTGGCCGACCAGGGCAAGGCGATTGTGATGATCTCGTCGGAGCTTCCCGAGGTGATCAGGATGAGCGATCGCATCGTCGTGATGTGCGAGGGCCGCATCACCGGCGAATTGTCGCCGGGCGAGGCCACGCAGGAGCGGATCATGCATCTGGCCACCCAGCGCGAAACCATGAAGGCAGGCTGACGGCATGAGCGACCCCGCATTGGTCAAGGATCAGGTCAAGGATGGCCTCGCGCCGAGCGGCGCCATGGCGGCGCTGCGCCGCCGTCTGCTCGGGCCCGCAGCGCTGCAGAAGCTGCTGGCGTTCGCGAGCCTCGTGCTGCTGCTGGTCTATTTCAGCTTCGCGTCGCCGGCGTTCATGCAGACCGACAACATGATCAACATCCTGCAGGCGACCGCGGTCAATGGCGTGCTGGCGATCGCCTCGACCTTCGTGATCATCACCGCCGGCATCGATCTGTCGGTCGGCACGCTGATGACCTTCTGCGCGGTGATGGCCGGCGTGTTCCTCACCTATTGGGAGCTGCCGATGTGGACGGGCATCGTCGCGGCCATCGCGACCGGCGCGCTCAGCGGCGCGCTGTCGGGCACGGTCATCACCAAGATGAAGGTGCCGCCGTTCATCGCGACGCTCGGCATGATGCTGGTGCTGAAGGGGCTGGCGCTGGTCGTCTCCGGCAGCAAGCCGATCTATTTCAGCAACACCGAGAATTTCTCGATGATCTCGCAGGACTCGCTGCTCGGCACTGTCGTTCCTGCCCTGCCGATTCCGAACGCGGCCCTGATCCTGTTCGTGATGGCGGTGCTGGCCTCCGTCGTTCTCAACCGTACCGCGCTCGGCCGCTACACCTTCGCGATCGGCAGCAACGAGGAAGCGGTGCGGCTGTCCGGCGTCAATGTCGATCGCTGGAAGATCGTCATCTACGGCCTCGGCGGCGCCATCTGCGGCGTCGCCGGCCTGCTGCTCGCTTCACGTATCAATTCCGCGCAACCCGCGCTCGGCCAGGGCTATGAGCTCGATGCGATCGCCGCCGTCGTGATCGGCGGGACGTCGCTGAGCGGCGGCACCGGCACCATCCTCGGCACCATCATCGGCGCATTCATCATGAGCGTACTGACCAACGGCCTGCGCATCCTGTCGGTGGCCCAGGAATGGCAATTCGTCGTCACCGGGGTCATCATCATTCTCGCTGTTTACGCCGACATGCTCCGTCGAAACCGCGCCTGACCCTTCAAGGAGGACCAGCTACCAGCACCGCTACGACGTCGCGCTGAAGATTGCGCTGCCCGCCGACAGCGAGCGGCCACGACCACGATCATCAATGTAACGATAAGGTCACTGAAGAGAGCAGAGGAAACACCAATGTTGAGCAAGCATCTCCTCGGCGTCGCGCTCGGCGCCGTCATGGTCGCGGGAGTGTCCGCGAGCGCGCGCGCCGACGATGTCTACATCCCCCTTGTCTCCAAGGGCTTCCAGCACCAGTTCTGGCAGGCCGTGAAGCTCGGCGCCGAGCAGGCCGCGAAGGCCGCCAACGTCAAGATCACCTTCGAGGGGCCGGAGACCGAGGCCATGGTCGACAAGCAGATCGACATGCTCTCGGCGGCGCTCGCCAAGAAGCCGCAGGCGATCGGCTTCGCCGCGCTCGATTCCAAGGCCGCCATTCCGCTGCTGAAGAAGGCGCAAGCCGCCAAGATCCCGGTGATCGCCTTCGACTCCGGCGTCGACAGCGACATTCCGCTGACCACCTGCACCACCGACAACGTCGCCGCGGCGGGCCTCGCCGCCGACAAGATGGCGGACATGATCGGCGATGCCGGCGACGTCGCTGTGGTCGTGCACGACCAGACCAGCCGCACCGGCATCGACCGCCGCGACGGCTTCCTGAAGCGGATCAAGGACAAGCATCCGAACATCAAGATCGTCAGCGTGCAGTATGGCGGCGGCGATCAGTTGAAGTCGACCGAGATCACCAAGTCGATCCTGCAGGCCAATCCGAACCTCAAGGGCGTCTTCGGCGCCAACGAGGGCTCCGCGATCGGCGTGCTGAACGGCGTCAAGGAGATGAAGAAGAAGATCGTCGTGATCGGCTACGATTCCGGCAAGCAGCAGAAGGCGGCGATCAGCTCGGGCGAGATGGCGGGCGCGATCACGCAAAATCCGATCGGCATCGGCAGCTGCACCGTGGAGTCAGCGGTCAAGGCGTTGAAGGGCGAGAAGCTGCCGAAGGTCACCGACACCGGCTTCTACTGGTACGACAAGTCCAACATCACCGATCCGAAGATCGCGGCGGTGCTGTACGATTGAGACGGGTGCGAGGTCGGGCCGGATGATCGCATATGATGATCTGAGTTTGTGGCGGTCCATCTCCGCGTCGTCATGGCCGGGCTCGTCCCGGCCATCCACGTCGCGAGGCGGGAAGGACGTGGATGCCCGGGACAAGCCCGGGCATGACGGAGTAGCCCACTCGGACGCCTGCTTGTCGCGACTGCCCGTCGGGCAAATCGGATCAGCTCTCGGGTGCGATCGATGCGATTAACGGAGGTTGCCAGTCGTCCCGTTGCTCTATTCCCTTCGCGGCGAAGAACTTTTTTCGCCCGCGATTTCAATCTCGTCCGCTTGATCAGTCGGACTCCGTCAAAAATTTCACTTTCGTTTTTCCAGAATCCATGGTCTTCTCCCTCCATCCCGCTTCGCTTGCGAGGGGCGTTTCGCGATCGTCACGAGGCGCGAGGCGGGAATGCGGTGGCCGCGAGGGCTCGCAGCATGTCCTAGGGGCATGCGGACGAACGAGGCTCTTGCGGACGTGAAGCTGCGTGGTCCTGGCGCCCCGATGCTGGCGCCAAGTCGGAAGGGCGATGATCCCGACGACAACGGTGGCTAACAGGCCGGACACCGGGGAGAGCGTAGAGTAAGCGTGAAGACCATCGCGCGGGGAAGGCCGGGTCGGTCCGGCTGTACCTGTGGTTCCTGCCCCGTGCATTTTTCCGGCACGGGGGCCACGGGCCTCAGCCGAGGCCCGGCCTTCCCTGCGCCCTCTGCAAGGAGAGGGCGATCAGACGAGCAAAGACTCGGACGCGAAAGCGGGTGCGAGGATGACCAGTCGTGCCGAAAATTCCGGTGTCGTCCCGGCGAACGCCGGGACCCAGACTCCCCGACATGGGTGTGAGGCACGCTGGAGCGATGAGACCGGGCGGTCATGCCGGCCGGTGGTTATGGATCCCGGCGTTCGCCGGGATGACACTGAGGGGTGGGAGCAGGCTGGCCTCCATCGGCGTGTAGCGATGTGTCAGCCATGTCTCCGAACGGTCGTCTCACACGTTCGAAATCGAGCAGTGACCAGCTCATGATCGATGACGACGCGATGGAACGTCAGCGCGGCAAAACAGCAAAAAGCCGGGCGGAGCCCGGCCTTGATGATCTGACGATGCAGCCGCCCTCAGTAGGGGATCGGGATCCGGGTCGGATAGCCGCCGAGATCGGATGGTGCCATCAGCGGCTGGCGGTCGATCGGCCGGTTCAGATTCTCGCGCGCGAACGACGGGTAGCCGACAGCCGGCGGGAACGCATAGTCCGAGAACTTGCGGTCGCCCGGGAGCACCTCGGTGCCGCCGTCGAGGAACGAGCGGCGGGTGATGTAGATGCGGGTGCGCGGGCCGGACTGGTAGGAATAGTTCGGATTGCCGTTGTTGGTGACGGCAACGGCACGGCGCTTGGTGGTGGCGGCATCCGCCGAGGTGGCGGCAAGAGACGTGACGGCAAGGCCCGTCGCGGCGATCACCGCCAAGGCCATGACCCGGGTCGCAGCAGGAAATTCGATCATCACGTCCTCTTCCTCGCGCCAAAAGGGGCGGGCGCTCGCCATGCGCATGATTTGGCCCGCACAATATCTGGGTCGGCTGTGGCATCACAAGGTCATTCCCGCGGCGACGGGCAAGATAAATCCCTGCTGTGGCGGGAAAGTTGCATCAATATCCGTCACTTGCCCGTGGGTTTGACGGGTCGAATAGGATGCGGTCACGCCCAGCAACATCCGGACGCAGGCAGACATTCACAAGGCGCCGCGCAGCCTCGGATTGGCGGTCGAAGTCACCCAATCGCCGCTGCCGCTGGCGACGGCGGGTTCGTCGCAGCCGCCGCGCCGCTGATCGGTCCCAATGAAAAGCTGGCTCAGGGCCCGGTTCTGGTCGGGCGCCAGCAGGGTCAGCCGGTTGAGCATGCAGCCGACCATGGCGCGGCGCGCCGGCATCGTCACGCCCTGGCACGACCAGCCGGAGATCCGCAAGCTCGGCTCGGCGATGGTCTTGAGAAAGCCGAGGCAGGCTCCGGCGCCCTCGGGAGCCCCAGCCCGGCGAACCAGACTGACCGGTCCGAACCGGCTGTCGATCACGCCGGCGGTCTCGAGCTCGGTGGCGGTGCCCTGTCCCATCCGGAGGGCGAGATCGGCGCGCGGGTCGTGGCGCGCATCGCGCTCCACGCCGAGCCGGTAGACTTCCAGTTCGGCAGCGGGGCGATCGGCGGGTTCGCCCCAGCGCAACACGTCCTTGCGGCCGCCTTCGGGATGGATGAGCACGGTGTAGGTGGCGGTCCTGTCGGGCTGGTCGGCGAGACGGAGCGAGAACGCCGGCACTGCGCCGTCGGCCAAGGTCCAGCCGGCGCGGCCGGGCGACGTGTCATCGCCGCCGTCGAGATGGTTCCAGCCGGCCACGCCGAGCATGGCGATCAGCGCCAGAGCCCCCACATAGGCGAACAGGCGCGCAAATGTGCCGCAGACCTCGTCCGCGAAGCTCTGGAGCCCCTGCAGGACGGACGCGGATCGGGGCGCTGCGGCTGTTCTGGCCGAATCGGACTGCATCGAATGCGAGACATCGTGGTAACGTTGTGTCAGGGACGTTTCTCGCATAGAAGCGCTGCCGCTTCCGTTTCCGCCTGGTTGCGCGATCGGCCATATTTCTTCGGAGAGTGAATGATGGGTTACAAAGTCGCAGTGGTCGGCGCGACCGGCAATGTCGGACGGGAAATGCTCAATATTCTCGATGAGCGCCAGTTTCCGGCGGACGAGGTCGTGGCGCTGGCGTCACGCCGCAGCGTCGGCGTCGAGGTGTCCTATGGCGACCGCACCCTGAAGGTCAAAGCGCTCGAGCACTACGATTTTGCCGATGTCGACATCTGCCTGATGTCGGCCGGTGGTTCGGTGTCGAAGGAGTGGTCGCCCAAGATCGGCGCCGCCGGCGCGGTCGTGATCGACAACTCGTCGGCCTGGCGCATGGATCCCGACGTGCCGCTGATCGTGCCGGAGGTGAATGCCGACGCCGCCGCCGGCTTCAACAAGAAGAACATCATCGCCAACCCGAACTGCTCGACGGCGCAGCTCGTCGTCGCGCTGAAGCCGCTGCACGACAAGGCGAAGATCACGCGCGTCGTGGTGTCGACCTATCAGTCGGTGTCCGGTGCCGGCAAGGATGCGATGGACGAATTGTTCTCGCAGACCAAGGCCGTCTACACCAATGACGAGCTGGTCAATAAGAAGTTCCCCAAGCGCATCGCCTTCAACGTCATTCCGCAGATCGACGTCTTCATGGAAGACGGCTTCACCAAGGAAGAGTGGAAGATGATGATGGAGACCAAGAAGATCTTGGATCCGAAGATCAAGCTGACCGCGACCTGCGTTCGCGTGCCGGTGTTCGTCGGCCACTCCGAAGCCGTCAATGTCGAGTTCGAGAATCCGATCACGGCGGATGAGGCCCGCAACATCCTGCGCAACGCGCCGGGCTGCCTCGTCATCGACAAGCACGAGCCGGGCGGCTACGTGACGCCCTACGAGGCGGCCGGCGAGGACGCGACCTATATCAGCCGCATCCGCGAGGACGGCACGGTCGAGAACGGTCTCGCCTTCTGGTGCGTGTCCGACAACCTGCGCAAGGGCGCGGCGCTGAACGCGATCCAGATCGCGGAGGTCTTGATCAACCGCAAGCTGATCACCGCGAAGAAGAAGGCGGCGTAACGGACTCGGTCAACACGCAACGTCTTCGGGGCGGGGGCGCGGGACACGATGAGCGAGAAGACCACGCCGGAAGCCGCCAAGCACGTCCCGGGTCCGGTCGAGCGCGGCCTCGAAGGCTTCCTGTTCAAGAGCCGCTGGCTGATGGCGCCGTTCTATGTCGGCCTCGTCATCAGCCTCGCGGTGCTCTTGTTCAAGTTCGTGTTGCTGCTGTGGGAGAGTGTCATTCATCTGCCCACCGCCAAGGAAAGCGACATCATCCTCGGCGTGCTCAGCCTGATCGACGTCTGCCTGACCGGCAATCTCGTGCTGATCGTGGTGTTCTCGGGCTACGAGAACTTCGTCTCGCGCATCGATCCCGGCGGCCATCCGGACTGGCCGGAATGGATGACCAAGGTCGACTTCGCCGGGCTGAAGCAGAAGCTGCTCGCCTCGATCGTCGCGATCTCGGCGATCCAGCTGTTGAAGGCGTTCATGAATCTCGACGCCGGCTACGACTCGACCAAGCTCGCTTGGCTGGTCGGCGTGCACATGACCTTCGTGGTGTCGACGGTGATGCTCGCGCTGTCGGACCGCTGGTCGGGTGATCATTGAACAGGGACGAATAGCGAGGAGCGAATGGCGAATAGGGCCGATGAACTCCTCGCTACTTCCCATTCGCTATTCGCCAGCGCGCGCGCTCTTGAATTCCTTGGCCGCCTTGTCGAGCACGAACAGCGAGCCCTCGGCGACGCCGAAATAGGCCCCATGGAGCTGCAGGTCGCCGGCCTCGACCCGGCTGCGGACGAAGGGGAACGTCATCAGGTTCTCGAGGCTGCGGAACACCGCGGCCTTCTCGATCCGGGTGACGAAGTCCTGGAAACTCTCATGCGTGCGCTGTTCGACGACCTCGCCGGGCTTGATGAACATCGACATCCAGCGGCCGATGAAATCGCCGGGCGACAGGGGCGCCGCCTTGTCGACGAAGGCGCGGATGCCGCCGCATTGGGCATGGCCCAGGATGACGATGTGCTTCACCTTCAGCACGGTGACGGCGTATTCCAGCGCCGCCGACACGCCGTGCGCGTTGGCGTCCGGCTGATAGATCGGCACCAGATTGGCGATGTTGCGGAGCACGAACAATTCGCCGGGGCCGACGTCGAAGATCACCTCGGGCGAGACGCGCGAGTCGCAGCAGCCGATCACCATGACTTCGGGCGACTGGCCGCGCTCCGAGAGCTCGAGGTAACGGCTCTGTTCGGTCGGCAGGCGTTGGGTGGCGAAGGCGCGATAGCCTTCGAGCAGGCGTTGCGGAAACGAGATCATGGACCTTGCCTAAACACATGCGCCTTCCGGGAACAAGCCTTTCGGCCTGGCTCTCGAAATGGTATCGCGGGCCGCGTCGATAAACCAAGGGAAACGCCGAAATGATCCGCCCGCGCCGCAGTCTCCTGTTCATGCCCGGCTCCAATGCGCGTGCGCTGGAGAAGGGGCGGAACCTGCCGGCCGACGGGCTGATCCTCGATCTCGAGGATTCGGTGGCGCCGGATGCCAAGGCCGCCGCCCGCGACCAGATCGCCAAGGCGGTGGCGGCCGATGGCTACGGCAAGCGGGAACTGCTGATCCGTATCAACAGCCTGGATACGGCGTGGTGGAGCGACGACGTCGCCATGGCGGGACAAGCGGCGACCGACGGCATCCTCGTTCCCAAGGTGTCGACCGTCGAGGACCTTCGTCTGGTCACGGATCGTCTGGCCGAGGTCGGGGCAGATCCGGCGCTGAAGGTCTGGGCCATGATCGAGACGGCGCGCGCCGTGCTCGATGCCGATCTGCTCGCGGCCACGGTGCACGAGCCGGGCTCGCGGCTCGCCGGCTTCGTGTTCGGTCCCAATGACATCTCGCGCGAGACCCGCATCCGCATGCTGCCGGGCCGCTCCACGATGCTGCCGATGATCAGCCACTGCATCCTGGCGACGCGGGCCCATGGGCTGGAGATTCTGGACGGGCCTTACAGCGACTTCGCCAACACCGACGGCTTCGCGCAAGAATGCATCCAGGCCCGCGATCTCGGCTTCGATGGCAAGACGCTGATCCATCCCGGCCAGATCGATGCCTGCAACGCGATCTTCACGCCGCCGGCCGACGAGGTCGCCGCGGCACGCAAGATCATTGCCGCGTTCGAGCTGCCGGAGAATGCTTCGCGCGGCGCGATCCAGATCGACGGCCGCATGGTCGAGCGGCTGCATGCCGAGATGGCGCGGCGCACGATCGCGATCGCCGATGCGATCGCGGCTGTGGCGAAGTGAGGCGTCAGATGCGGCGGAGACTGAGGATGTAGTTGACCAAGTCGCCGCGCTGCTCGGCGGTCAGGATGACGTTGGGCATCGTCGGGTGGCTGCTCTGCAGGAACACCTTGAGCGACAGCTCGGTGGTCGAGGGCATGTTGGCGACGGCCACAAAGTCGGGGGCGGTCGTGGTCTGGCTTCGCGCGCCGCTCGTGTCGATGGCGTGGCAGGTGCTGCACCAGGCCTCCGCCAGCTTGCGGCCGGCCTGCACGCTGTCGGCCGCGGGCGTCACGCCGCCGGCATTGTGCAGCCGGATCAGCAGCATCGCGCCGAGCGCGAGCAGGATCGCGACGCCGACATGGAGCCAGGTGTTGCGGTACAGTTTGGGCAGGCTCATCGCGTTGCTTCGCTCAGTGGGAGGGAGACGGCGATCAGTGCTTGACCGCGGCGGTGCCCAGGCGGTCGATGGTCGGGGCGTTGAGGCAGTACTCCTCATAGTGCTCGGCGCTCGTGCCGGCGGCAAGATCGCGATGGCAGCGCGGCTTGTCCTTGCACATGGCGCAGACGCGCTCCATGTCGCGCAGCACCAGCGGCTCGGCACGCCCCAGCGCGGCTTCGTCGATGCCGAGCGCCTTCAGCATCCGGGGCAGCTCATCGGCGGCGTGCTCGCCGTGACGGACCAGCTCGTCGAGATCCGCCGGTGTGACCTGCAGGTCCATCGCGATGCGCTCGAAATCGTCGCGGTCCAGCTGCCGGATCTCGCTCAGCTCACGCCGGTGTCGGAGCCATTGCGCGAACGTATCGATCAGGAACTGAACCCGCGGATAGGGCTTGGCGTCTACGGTCATGACACGTCTCCGATGATTGTTCGCAATCAATCACCGGGTGGACGCGCGGACGTTGCGGTAGATCAAGCAGCGAATCGGTCCTGCGCAGGCTGCAAAGCTGCGCGGCGAAGGTCAGCGCGGGGCAAATCGCTCGGCCGCCCACGCATAGAGGCTGCCAGGGATCGGCGCCTCGCCGCCGCGGCCCTTCGGCGAGATGTGCAGGCCGATGATCGCGGGATCGCCGATCAGGCCGGAGAAGTCAGAGGGATCGAAGAACGCCTTCGGCTCGGCATGGACAGCGTAGAAGCTGCGCTTCGGCAGCGCGTGGCGCAGCGAGCCGTGGCGGCGGGCCAGCGCCGTCAGCGCGGCAGGGCCGAAGATGGCGACGCGGATGTCCGAGAGGCGGTCGGAGCCGCCGCGCAGGCGGCGCATCGCATAGGTGAGGCGATGACGCAGCGACAGCCAGTTCGGCGTCAGCTCGTCCTGCGCCATCAGCGCAGCGAACTCGGCGACGATCGGATCGTCCGGCGGCAGGTAGAGCACGGAGTTGCCGAGCTGCCGCGGACGCTCCCAGGCGAAGTAGGGCAGAGTCGGATCGATCTCGACCGGCCTGAGCAGCAGCACGTCGGCATCGAGCCAGAGGCCGGCGCGCTGTGCCATCAGCCGCATCCGGAAGAAGTCGCTGAACTGCAAGGTGGTCCAATCGCGCCAGCTGCCGTCGGGCTGCGGCGGCCTGAGACGTTCGGAGAATGCGTAAGGAAGGATCGTCTCGGCCTCGGCATTGCCGACGCCATCGGGCAGGCCGGGCAGCGGGT
Source organism: Bradyrhizobium sp. SZCCHNR2028 (assembly GCF_032380995.1). Classification (NCBI taxonomy): domain Bacteria; kingdom Pseudomonadati; phylum Pseudomonadota; class Alphaproteobacteria; order Hyphomicrobiales; family Nitrobacteraceae; genus Bradyrhizobium; species Bradyrhizobium sp. SZCCHNR2028. The sequence goes on from NZ_JAUHJF010000005.1 coordinate 127,333, forward strand.
CGAAGCTGTAGACGGTGACCTTGTGGCCGGCGGCGAGCTGCGAGCGCAGGCAGGTCTGGCGCAGCCGGTCGAGCGGCCCGCGCCAGAAGGTGACGACCTCGGGCAATACACGCGTCAACGGCGGACCTGCTGGGCTGCTCTCGAAACAAGGCCCCGGACGAGGTCCGGGGCCCGCGAACTCTCTGCCTTCAAGCGGGGCTCAGGCCCAGGCGCGCTCGGCCAGCTTGGCCTCGTAGCTGTCGATCGAGGCCTTCTTCTCCAGCGTCAGCCCGATGTCGTCGAGCCCATTGAGCAGGCAGTGCTTGCGGAACGGATCGATGTCGAACTTGACGGTGCCGCCGTCGGGGCCGCGGATCTCCTGGTTGGCGAGATCAACCGTCAAGGTCGCGTTGGCACCGCGCTCGGCGTCGTCGAACAGCTTGTCGAGATCGGCCTGCGACACGCGGATCGGCAGGATGCCGTTCTTGAAGCAGTTGTTGTAGAAGATGTCGCCGAACGAGGTCGAGATCACGCAGCGGATGCCGAAATCGAGCAGCGCCCAGGGGGCGTGCTCGCGGCTCGAGCCGCAGCCGAAATTGTCGCCGGCGACCAGGATCTTGGAATTGCGGTAGGCCGGCTGGTTGAGGACGAAATCCGGGTTCTCGCTGCCGTCGTCCTTGTAGCGCTGCTCCGAGAACAGGCCCTTGCCGAGGCCGGTGCGCTTGATGGTCTTCAGGTATTGCTTGGGGATGATCATGTCGGTGTCGACATTGATGATCTTCAGCGGCGCGGCGACGCCTTCCAGCGTGGTGAACTTGTCCATCGGGGCACCTTCGAGAATACGGGCAGGCCGCTGTTTAGCCCGAACGGCAGGGCGGATAAAGTCAAAATCCCGGTGCTATCGGCCGGGTCGTCAGTCGACGGACGCCTCGATCGCCTCCATGTCGTCGTCGGACATTCCGAAATGGTGGCCGATCTCGTGGATCAGGACGTGGCGGACGATGTGCCCAAGACTCTCGTCGTGCTCGGCCCAGTAATCCAGGATCGGACGGCGGTAGAGCCAGATCATGTTGGGCAGCCGGGGCAGGTCGTCGTTGCTGCGAAACGGCAGTCCCGTGCCCTGGAACAGGCCGAGCAGGTCGAACTCGCTTTCGGCCTGCATCTCGTCGAGCACCTCCTCGGTCGGAAAGTCGTCGACCCGGATGATGACGCCCTCGCAAAGCCTGCGAAAATGCTCGGGCAGACGCTCGAACATCTCGTGCGCCATGACTTCCATGTCGGCGAGCGATGGGGCTTTCAGATCCGTCCACATTGCCGCCTTCTAGCCCGGCTTTGATCATCTTGCACCTTGGTTCTATGACATGTGGGGCGGCGCCGGTTGACGCAGGGGATGAAAACGGCGACCGTCTTGGCGCGCGAATTGGGGGTTGGGGACAGATGAGACAGATGTCGATGGTGCTGGCCGGGACGGCGCTGGCCGCGGCGGTCGTGATCTCGATCTTGGCGGGAGCGCAAGCGGAGCAGGCCGCGGGCGTACGCGGCGCCGTCCAGAGCGAGATGAGCACGGATCTCTCCGCGCAGCGTCGGCAACGACGAATCCAGATCTATCCGCGCTACGAGGGCCATTGGCAGCCCGATGTGGTGCCGCGCTTCAATCCGGGTCCGAACGCAGTTCGTGTATGCGATGCCACCTATGTTCCAGAGCATCGGCCGAGCGGCACCGTGATCGTCCCGCATATGAGTTGCGTCTGGCGGCGCGGCTGACCGCTGGTCCCGCGCACTGCGCTGCTTGGCGGCGCGGCGAGGCGCGGATCGAGCGCGGCGACGTCACCGTCCGGACACAGTGCCGATATGTCGCGCACTGCGGTGGAACAATGCGCGACATATCGGCATTCTGCTCCTGCGCAGGTCTTCATGTCCCATTCACGTCGCTCGTTCGAGACTGGTCTGCGTCGCGCTGCTGCGGCCGCCCTTCAGGCAACTGACAAGGCGGAATGTACGGTGCCGGACGTGATGTCAGGCGATCGAGGGAGAAGTTCATGACTGTAATGAAGCTGTTGGGCATCGCGGCGGTTGGCGCCGTTCTCGCGATGGCTGCCCCCGCCGAACGCGCGCAGGCGCTGTCGCTGATCAATCCGGGCGCCGCGACCGCGGTGCAGCAGGGCACGGCGCAGGAGACCACGCAGGCGCATTGGCACGGCCGCCACCATTGGCATCCCCGGCGCCACTACTATCCTCGGCATTACTATCATCCGCGGCATCACTGGCGGCCGCATCACTACGGATATCGCCATCACGGCCGCTGGTAAGCCGCGCTTTCCGGCCGATCGAGACAATGACCGAAATCAAACAGGCCCGCTTTGCGGGCCTGTACGTTGATGGGGGCTGGCAACGAGGTTCGCCATGAAACCATCAGTCAACAGAACCTGGCTCGGGATCGGCATCGTCACGGTGGCGATGCTGCTCGCGAGTTCCGCCGCCACCTCTCCTGTCGCCGCAGCGCCCGCCGTCACGCAGGCGCGTCAGACCGCAACGGATCCTGGCCCGCGCCGGGAGGGTCGCAGAGTGAAGCCCGTGGTGTCGACGGCGGAGGTGCCCCACTATCTTGACCGTCCCACGGACTACGCGCCGGCCTATCCGCCGGGCCCCTTGGTTCTATTCACGCCGTTCTACGATTGAGGCCATGTCAGCGAGGCGCGTCGCGTTCGCGGAGCAAATGCCTGCGCGTGGTTAGTTGCGAAGTCCCCGCACGAGCAGCGCGTCAACCCTTGCGTCGGCATCCGTGATCCTGAGTTGCAGGACGACCTAGAGGCTCACGTGCATCTCCTCTGCCGCGACGCCACGCCGCAGATGCGCGTGCACCGTGCATCACTGACGAGCATCATTCATGCCGCATTCACGTCGCTATCTCTACGTTCATGTTGGGGGGGCCAATCCACCGATCGGACGACCAGCATCGGCGCTGCATGGGTCCATCGTTGCACGGCATTCAGGGAGAAGGGACCATGATGAGGATGAAGGACCAGCGCGCTGGTCTGGCTCGTCGCCTCAGTCTTGCGGCGGCGACATTGTTTCTCTTGGCCGGCGCGTCCGGCCGGCCGGCGCTTGCGATGTCGCCGGTGAGTCCCGGCGCCGGGCCTGCGACGCAGGCGCCCTCCGACGTGTTGGCCGTTCAGGTCCGAGGACCCGGCGGCCATGGCGGGGGTGGCGGCGGCGGACATCCCGGCGGTGGTGGATTTCACGGCGGACCGGCCTTCCACGGCGGCGGCGGTGGCCCGGCGTTCCATGGCGGCGGCGGCCACGCCTTCGGAGGCGGCGGTCCGCGTCCCGTCTTCCACGGCGGCGGCCCGGCCTTTCACGGCGGATTCGGCCCGCGGCCGGTGTTCCATGGCGGCGGCTATCATTATCGTCCGCACTATGCCTACCGGCCGTACTTCCATCACCACCGCCGGCACTTCTACGGCTATCGCAGCTACTACACGCCGGTCTATACGTCCGGCTACTACTATCCTTATCGCCGCTGTCGCGTCGTCTGGACCTATTACGGGCCGCGCCGCATCTGCCACTATCGGCATTGGCGGGGTCATCACTGGCGTCCGCATCACCGGTGGCATCATCGCCACCACCGGCACCATTGGCGCTACTACTGACGGTGTCTGAAGTTCGAACGAGACAGGGAAGGACGCTCAACGGCGTCCTTCTCTCATTTCAAGGGGATGAGTGGGGCGCGGCGGTCAGAGCCAGTCCTTGAACTGCCAGTTCCTCACACTCAGCTTCCAGGGCACCAGCGTTTCCAGGCGCCATTTGGCAAAGCGGCCGGGCGGCCAGTTCGACAGCCGCCGCTCCTCCTTCGGAGCCTCGGGCTGGGCAATGATCTTGGCGGGCGGTGTCTTCCGGCGCTGGCGCGTCGCATCACGGATGAGGTCGACGTATTCCGGCTTGTCGGCCATGTCAGGCTCCTCGGCACGTTCCTCTGCAGACGCAGCGCGTCCGGCGGTAGGATTGTGCGCGCTGAGACTTAAGAAGCCATTGCCGAACCGTGTCGATGTTGAGGTGAAATGAAAAACGCGACGGCTTGGTGAAGCCATCGCGCTCGTTTGTAGACCGGCCGCCGTGCCGGATGTGAAGCAGCGAGATGACGTCAGCGCCAGTCGCGCACGTCGACGAAGTGCCCTGCGATCGCGGCCGCCGCAGCCATCGCGGGCGACACCAGGTGGGTGCGGCCCTTGAAGCCCTGGCGTCCCTCGAAATTTCGGTTCGAGGTCGAGGCGCAGCGCTCTTCGGGCGCCAGCTTGTCCGGGTTCATGGCGAGGCACATCGAGCAGCCTGGCTCGCGCCATTCGAAGCCGGCCTTGATGAAGATCTTGTCGAGGCCCTCGGCTTCCGCCTGCTCCTTGACGATGCCCGAGCCCGGCACGACCATCGCATTGACGTGGCCGCTGACGGTCTTGCCTTCGGCGATCTTGGCTGCGGCGCGCAGATCCTCGATGCGACCGTTGGTGCACGAGCCGATGAAGACGCGGTCGAGCTTGATGTCGGTGATCTTCGTGCCCGCGGTCAGGCCCATGTACTTCAGCGCGCGATGCTTGGAGATGCGCTTGGCCTCGTCGGCGATCTTGTCCGGATCGGGCACAACGCCGGTTACCGAGATCACGTCCTCGGGCGAGGTGCCCCAGGTCACGATCGGCGGCAGCTTGGCGGCGTCGAGCCGGAGCTCATGGTCGAAATGCGCGCCGTCGTCGGAGCGCAGCGTCTCCCAGTAGCGCATCGCCGCATCCCAGGCCGCGCCCTTCGGCGCCTTGGGACGGCCGCGCAGGAAGTCGAACGCCTTCTGGTCGGGCGCGACCAACCCGGCTCGTGCGCCGCCCTCGATCGACATGTTGCAGACGGTCATGCGGCCTTCCATCGACAGCGCGCGGATCGCCTCGCCGGCATATTCCAGCACGTAGCCGGTACCACCCGCGGTGCCGATCTCGCCGATGATGGCGAGGATGATGTCCTTGCCCGTCACGCCGTCCGGCAGCACGCCGTCAACCGTGACGCGCATGTTCTTGGCCTTCTTCTGGATCAGGGTCTGCGTCGCCAGCACATGCTCGACCTCGGAGGTGCCGATGCCGTGCGCCAGCGCGCCGAACGCGCCATGCGTCGAGGTGTGGCTATCCCCGCAGACGATCGTGGTGCCGGGCAGCGTGAAACCCTGCTCGGGGCCGATGACGTGAACGATGCCCTGGCGGCGGTCGAACTCGTTGTAATATTCGATGCCGAATTCCTTGGCGTTCTCGGCGAGCGCCTTGATCTGCTCGATGCTCTCCGGATCAGGGTTCGGCTTGGTGCGGTCGGTGGTCGGCACGTTGTGGTCGACGACGGCGAGCGTCTTCTCCGGTGCATGCACCTTGCGGCCGGTGGCGCGTAGGCCTTCGAACGCTTGCGGCGAGGTGACCTCGTGCACCAGGTGACGGTCGATGTAGAGCAGGCAGGTGCCGTCCTCGGCTTCGTGCACCAGATGGTCGTTCCAGATCTTGTCGTACAGCGTGGTCGGTTTCGACATGAGCGAATGCTCCCGGGAATTTAAGGTTTGAAACAGGACGCGTGAGGGGCACGCGTGAACAATCAGGAATGGCGCTGCGGCTTACAGCGCGCGCCTAAGCTCTGATGTCGCCGAGGTGGCGAAGCGTCCGAAGAACCGCCCGGGCAGCCGGCGGCGATCGTCGATGACGACGCGGCGACAGGCCATGCTGGTGCGATCTAGAACCATTTCAGAGGGATATATAGCACGCACGCCGGGGAGTGCGAGATGCGTTTGTCGCGGTGAGGACGCGCGATCTCTCCGCCGCCATTCCGGGCGCGTCGAAGACGCGAACCCGGAATCCCGAGGTGATCAGGCCATCTTGAGATTCCGGGCTCAGCCCCTTCGGGGCTGCCCCGGAATGACAGCAGCGTAAAAGAAAAAGCGCGGGACCAGCCCGCGCTCTCCGTCAACCCACTGAAAGCAACGATTACTCGTTGACGGCGGTCTGCTGCCGGTCCTGCTTCTCGACGATGCGGGCCGACTTGCCGCGCAGCTGACGCAGGTAATACAGCTTGGCGCGACGCACCTTGCCGCGGCGCACGACCTTGATCGAATCGATCATCGGGGAGAGGATCGGGAACACGCGCTCCACGCCCTCGCCATAGGAGATCTTGCGCACGGTGAAGCTCTCGTTGATGCCGCCGCCGGACCGGCCGATGCAGACGCCCTCATAGGCCTGCACGCGCGTGCGCTCGCCTTCGACCACCTTCACGTTGACGATCACGGTGTCGCCTGGGCCGAACTCCGGAATGGTCTTGTTGGCGGACAGCTTGTCGAACTGCTCTTTTTCGAGCTGCTGAATCAGGTTCACGGGTAAATCTCCATCGGCGGCGCGCCCAGCCGGGTCACGCGGGGGCTGCGCTTGTTCCTGCCGTCACTTGCGGAATTGGGCGCTCCTATAAGCCAAAGCGCGAGGCTTGTCACCCGTCTGTCGTGCTTTTTGGCTCTTTTTGGCCGGTCCCTCTTTGTTCTCGGCCGTCGCGCGCCTGCCATTCGGCCCACAAATCCGGCCTTCGCGCTTCAGTCAGCGCCTCGGCCTGGGCGCGGCGCCAAGCGGCGACCTTGGCGTGGTCACCCGAGGTGAGCACATCCGGAATGGTCCGGCCTTCGAATAGCTGGGGCCGGGTGTATTGCGGGTATTCAAGTAGGCCATCGGAAAAACTCTCGTCGGTGCCCGATTCGAGCTTGCCCATCACGCCTGGGAGCAGCCGGACGCAGGCGTCAATCAGCACCAGGGCGGCGATCTCGCCGCCCGACAGCACGTAGTCGCCGATCGAGACCTCGGTCAGCGAGCGGGCATCGATGACGCGCTGGTCGATGCCTTCGAAGCGACCGCAGACGATCAGCGGGCCTGGACCGGCCGCGAGCTCGCGGACGAAGGCCTGTGTCAGGGGCCGACCGCGCGGACTCATCAGCAGCCTCGGCCGCTCAGGCGCGATGGCAGCGGCGTCGATCGCGGCGGCCAGCACGTCGGCCCGCAGCACCATGCCGGGCCCGCCGCCGGCGGGGGTGTCATCGACGCTGCGGTGCTTGTCGGTGGCCGACGCCCGGATGTCGCGCGCCTCCAGCGCCCAGATGCCGGACGCCAGCGCCCGGCCGGCCAGGCTGACGCCAAGCGGCCCTGGGAACATCTCCGGGAACAGGGTAAGCACGGTGGCGTGCCAGGGCGTGGGAGGGGCGGAAGGCGAAGCGGTCATGATGCTCTGTTACGGCACCGGCGCGGTGAGATCGAGCCCCCGCAGCGGCGCTGGCCAACTGATGCAACTCTCCATTACCGGTGTCGTCCCGGACAAGCCGTGACGCGTACCCGCGCGTCGCGGCGCCGATCCGGGACCCATACTGCGTGATGTTTGAAACAGGCAGGCGGTCAATCCCGCGTGAACCAACCAGCTGCGGTGGTTATGGGTCCCCGCTTTCGCGGGGACGACGAGCGGAGTTTGAGGCGGCGTCGTCTTGATCCGAGGCCAACTCATCCGAGGCCGATTCATCATCGCCCTCGATCTCCGCTGGCAGCTCGATGATCACGCGGCCGCCGGCAAGATCGACCGTCGGCACCACCGCATTGGTGAACGGCAGCATCAATGTGCTGCCCGAGGGCGGGGCGATCTCGATGATGTCGCCGGCGCCGAAATTATGGATGGCGAGCACGCGGCCGAGCTGCGCGCCGTCAGCGGTCTCCGCGGCGAGGCCGATCAGGTCGGCGTGGTAGTATTCGTCGTCAGCCGTCTCGGGCAGGCGGTCTCTGGGCACGTAGAGCTCGAGCCCGTTGAGGCGTTCGGCCGCATTGCGGTCGGTGACGCCCTTGATGGTTGCGACCAGATGGTCCTTGGCCTCGCGCGCTTTCGCGACCTCGAACGAACGGCTGCCGTCCTTGGTCGTGAGCGGGCCGTAATGCAGCACGGCCAGCGGATCCTCGGTGAAAGCCCATAAGCGAACCTCGCCGCGCACGCCGTGCGCGGCGCCGATTCTGGCGACACAGATGAGCTTGGACATCAGCGTGCCTCGTCCTTCGAGACGCGCTCAAACGCGCGCTCCTCAGGAGGAGGAGCCAGTTCCTCATGCAAGGGAGCACGGCGCAAGCCGCGCGTCTCGAAGCATGAGGCCGCGCTCGTCAACGACCTTAGCCCTTGGCGGCGGCTTCAGCCTGCGCCTTGCGCTCCTTGCGCGGCACGGCCTTGATCGGGTTCTGGCGGGCTTCGCGCTTCTTGACGCCGGCGGCGTCGAGGAAGCGGGCAACGCGGTCCGACGGCTGCGCGCCCTTGGCGAGCCAGCCCTTCACCTTCTCCATGTCGAGCTTGAGGCGCGCCTCGTTGTCCTTCGGCATCAGCGGATTGAAGTAGCCGAGACGCTCGATGAAGCGGCCGTCACGCGGGAAGCGCGAGTCGGCGACGACGACGTGATAGACCGGGCGCTTCTTGGTGCCGGCGCGGGCGAGACGGATGACGACGGACATGAAAGTTCTCCTTTGAGGTCGATGTATTGATGTGAACGGTGGATGTGATCGTCATTGCGAGCGAAGCGAAGCAATCCAGGGCGGCGTGCGCGACTCTGGATTGCTTCGTCGCTTCGCTCCTCGCAATGACGGGAGTGAAATCATTTCTTCTTCCCCGGAGGGAGGCCGAGGCCCGGCAGCGTCGGCTTGCCGCTGAGGCCGGTGAGGCCAGGGAGGTTCGGCAGGCCGCCGCGCAGGCCGGCGGGCAGATCCTTCGGCAAATTCGGCAGTCCGCCGGGCAGGCCGCCCGGCATCTTCTCGGCCAGCGCCTTGAGCTGATCCGGCGAGGGCATGCCGCCACCGCCGCCAAAACCCATCGCCTGGGCGATGCCGGCCAGCGGGCCGCGCTTGCCTGAGCCCATGGCCTTCATCACGTCGGCCATGTTCCGGTGCATCTTGAGCAGCTTGTTGACGTGCTCGACGCTCTGGCCGGAGCCGGCTGCGATGCGCTTCTTGCGGCTGGCCTTGAGCAGGTCGGGATGCTTGCGCTCCTCGCGCGTCATCGAATCGATGATCGCGACCTGGCGCTTGAGGATCTTGTCGTCGATCCCGGCGGCGGCGATCTGGTTCTTCATCTTCGAGATGCCGGGCATCATGCCCATCAGCCCGCCGATGCCGCCCATCTGCGCCATCTGCTGCAGCTGCTCGCGCATGTCGTTGAGGTCGAACTGGCCCTTGCGCATCCGCTCGGCGGCGCGCGCGGCCTTCTCGGCGTCGATGTTCGCCGCGGCCTTCTCGACCAGCGAGACGATGTCACCCATGCCGAGGATGCGGCCGGCGATGCGCGAGGGATAGAAGTCTTCCAGCGCGTCGGTCTTTTCGCCGGTGCCGAGCAGCTTGATCGGCTTGCCGGTGACCGCGCGCATCGACAGCGCCGCGCCGCCGCGGCCGTCGCCGTCGATCCGGGTCAGCGCGATGCCGGTGAGGCCGACGCGCTGGTCGAAGGCGCGGGCGAGATTGACGGCGTCCTGGCCGGTCAGCGAATCCGCGACCAGCAGCACCTCGTGCGGGTTGGCGACCGCCTTGATCTCGGCGGCCTCCTTCATCATGTCCTCGTCCAGCGTGGTGCGGCCGGCGGTGTCGAGCAGCACCACGTCGTAGCCGCCGAGCTTGGCGGCCTCGATGGCGCGGCGCGCGATCTGCGGCGGCATCTGGCCGGCGACGATCGGCAGCGTCGGGATGTCCAAGTCGCGGCCGAGCACCGCGAGCTGCTCCATGGCGGCCGGACGGTAGACGTCGAGCGAGGCCATCAGCACCTTGCGCTTGTCGCGCTGGACCATGCGGCGCGCGAGCTTGGCGGTGGTGGTGGTCTTGCCCGAGCCCTGCAGGCCGACCATCATGATCGGCACCGGCGGCACGGCGTTGAGGTCGATGGTCTGGCCGTCGTCGCCGAGCGTCTTGACCAGCTCGTCATGGACGATCTTCACGACCATCTGGCCGGGGGTGACGGACTTGACGACGGTGGCGCCGATCGCCTGCTCGCGCACGCGCTCGGTGAAGCTGCGGACAACCTCCAGCGCGACGTCGGCCTCGAGCAGCGCCCGGCGGACCTCGCGCATTGCGGCGTCGACATCGGCCTCCGACAGGGAGCCTCGCCCCGTCAGCCGATCGAGAATGCCGCCAAGCCTTTCCGACAGATTGTCGAACACTTGCTTCGTCCTTTGTCCTGCGCGACGCAGGCAGTTGAATGTCTCCGCCGTCATCACCCGCGAAGGCGGGTGATCCAGTGCTCCGAGGCAGCGCGGCTCGATTCGAGGCGCTGCGGCGTACTGGATGCCCTGCCTGCGCGGGGCATGACGATCATCTATGTTGCGGCAGTCCTGCCGAAACCCGATCGTCCAAACACGTTTACGCCCGAGGGCGCACAGCGCTGTCGGGCGTTGACCTCCGGCCTCGAGGACCGGGCGGTGGCTCGAAAAGTGATACTTTCCGAAATTCGGGCGGGTTAAACCCTCGCGGGCGGGAAAAGTCAAGGAAACTTGCTTCCCGGCGTCCCGTTGCCGGGCCTCGAGGGGCTGCTTACCTCTTGCGCCAGTTCAGCTTTCCCTTGCGAGGACGACCTTGCTGCGCCGTTCCAGGACCTATTCCGGCCCCGTCACCGACCATTTCGACGGCAAGCGCTTTTACGATCCCGACGGCGTTCCGCCCAAATCCCTCGCCCAGGTGCTGCGCTGGCAGTTCGACCGCAACCGCAAGCGTTCCCGCTGGCCGTCCTGGGCGGCGAGCCCGCACGCCGACACGCCGCCGCACCGGATCGACGGCGAGACCGTGCGGCTGTCCTTCATCGGCCACGCCAGCTGGCTGGTCCAGACCGGTGGGCTCAACATCCTGGTCGATCCTGTCTGGTCGGAGCGGGTGTCGCCATTCGCGTTCGCCGGTCCCCGGCGGCACAATGATCCCGGCATCGCCTTTGAGGGGCTGCCGCATATCGACGTCGTGCTGGTGTCGCACGGGCACTACGATCATCTCGACCTCCGGACCTTGTCGAAGCTGACCGCGCGCTTTTCGCCGCGGGTCGTCACGCCGCTCGGCAACGACCTTACGATGATCGACGCTGACTCCAAGATCCGCGCCGAGGCCTATGACTGGCACGATCGCGTGACGCTGAACGAGGAGGTCGCCGTGACCCTGGTGCCGACGCGGCACTGGACGGCGCGCGGGCTCTTCGACCGCAACAAGGCGCTGTGGGCGAGCTTTGTGCTGGAGACGCCGCGGGGCAGGCTCTACATCGTCTGCGATTCCGGCTATGGCACCGGCGCGCACTTCCGCCGCGTTGCGGAGCAGCACGCGCCGATCAGGCTCGCGATCCTGCCGATCGGCGCCTACGAGCCGCGCTGGTTCATGCGCGACCAGCACATGAACCCTGAGGACGCCGTCCAGGCGCTGCAGGATTGCGGCGCGGAGGCCGCGCTGGCGCATCACCACGGCACGTTCCAACTGACGGACGAGGCGATCGACGCGCCGGTGCACGCCCTGCACGCCGCGCTCGACCAGGCCGGCATCCCGCGCGAGCGGTTCGGCGTGTTGAAGCCGGGGCAGGTGGTGGAGATCTGACTCGCTGTCGCAACCACAAAAGGTGTCGTCCCGGCGAACGCCGGGACCATCACCACCGGATCAAGTTTTGCGAAGATCAGCAGCTCCATCTCGCACGACAACATCCGCCGCGGATTATGGGTCCCGGCGCGTTGGCCGGGACGACACCGAGTTTGTCGTCGCGCTGTGGGTTCGCGACCGCGCGTGAATGGGCCGCGCCGAAGGGAGTGCGCCTTACTGCCCCGGCTTGATCGCCCAGGTCACGTTGACCGTAATCGCCAGCGTCTCCTCGCCCTGCGCCACCGGGGTCGGCGTCGCGGCCATCGGTGCGGCGAAGGTCTTGGCGCGGAACACCGGAGCGGGCGCGCCGTCCTCGGAGATGCTGAGCGGCTGGCCCAGCGTCACGCCGGCGGCCTTGGCGTAGATCTCGGCCTTGCGGCGGGCGTCTGCGACGGCCTTCTCGCGCGCCTGGTCGAGCAGCTTGGACGGCTCGGCGACGCTGAAATAGATGTTGCCGACATCGTTGGCGCCGGCCGCGACCAGCGTGTCGATCACGCTGGCGACCTTGGCGACGTCGCGTACCTTGATGGTGACGCGATTGCTGGCGCGATAGCCGGTCACGGCCGGCTGGGCCGGCCGGTTCTGCGCATATTGCGGCTGCAGCGACAGCCGCGAGGTCTGATAGTCCTTGTCGGCGATCCCCGCCTGCTTGAGCGCCTGCAGCACCTTGGCCATAGCGGCGTTATTGGCCTCGGCCGCCTCGCGCGCGGTCTTGGCGTCGGACGCCACGCCGGCGTCGATCTGCGCCAGATCCGGCGGCGCCGACACGCTGGCCTCGCCGCTGACGGTGATCGCCGGCGTGTCCTGCCGGGCGATGTCATCCGCGAGGGCGGGCATTGCGAAGCTGGTCGCGAGCGCGACCGCAAGGATGGGTCTGATGATCATGGTGCTCACTTCAGCGGCACGTAGACGTTGATGACGAGCTTATCTTCGGCCGTCTTCAAGGGGTCGGTCAGGTACTCCTCGATGAAGGTGTCCTTGGCCTCCAGCCGACGCTCGTCGAGGTGGTTGGTGATCGCCTCGTAGGTGTTGTCCATGTTATCGTAGGAGCCGCGATGGACGAACTTCAGCGCCTTGCCCTCGGGCGACTGGCCGATGCTCATCCCCTTGCCGAGCGTCTTCGGCTCCTGCTCGATCGGCATCTCGGCCAGGAAGGTAAAGCCGGTGTCGTCGGTCGAGGTGTAGACGATCATGCCGTTGCCGGCGGGCTTGATGCCCTGCTTGTCCAGCGTGGCCGACAGCGTTTTGAAGGAGTCGATCAGCGTTTCGAACGCATTGTCCCAATTGGCGGTGCCCTTGACGAGGACAACCTTCTTCGCCTCGAGCTTGATCTCGTCGCCGAAGGCGTCGGCCGCCTGGGCTGGCGCCGCGGCCGGCGGCGACGTGGCCGGGGACTGGGCTGCGGTCGGAGATGACGACGGCGAGGGGCTTGCGCTGGCGGCCGGCGTCGGGCTGGTCGCGGGCGCCGGACTGGCCGACGCGGCAGGCGCAGGAGAGGCCGGCACCGCCGGGGCCGGTAGCGCGCTCGGGGCCGGTGCGGGCGTGGCTGAGGCCGCCGGAGCCGGCGAGGCCGACGGCGCCTGGGCCCGGGCGAACGTGCCGCCGAGCAGAAGCGCGACCGAGCTCACGGCCAGAACGAGGCGGAAAGTGCTGAGATTCATTCGACTATTCTCCAGTGGCCGTGCTGCTTTGCCCGGTTCGTGCCGGCGAATGAACCGGTCCTAACATGCTCGGCGGCGCGGCGTCCCATGACAGATGCGTCATGTCGCTCTGCAGGCTGGTCAATGCCGCGCCATTCGCCATATAAGGCGGACACAATTTGGATATTTTCATGAGCGCGCTGGCCAACCACAGCTTCGTCAAGATGAACGGGATCGGCAACGAGATCGTCGTGGTCGATCTGCGCGACGTGAAGCATGTCGTCACGCCGGACGAGGCGCGCGCGGTGGCGGCCCGCGTCCCCTACGACCAGCTGATGGTGCTGCAGCCGCCGCGGCTCGACGGCACCGAGGCCTTCATCCGCATCTACAACAATGATGGGTCGGAGTCCGGCGCCTGCGGCAACGGCATGCGCTGCGTGGTACGGCAGGTGTTCGGCAAGACCGGCCAGACCAGCGCGACGTTCGAGACCCGCGCCGGATTGTTGAACTGCTGGCAGGGGCCGGCGCCCGACCTCTACACCGTCGACATGGGCGTGCCGAAGTTCGGCTGGCAGGAGATTCCACTCGCCGAGGAGTTCCGCGACACCCGCTACATCGAGCTGCAGATCGGGCCGATCAATGCCCCGATCCTGCATTCGCCCTCGGTCGTCAACATGGGCAACCCGCACGCGGTGTTCTGGGTCGACGACGTCAATGCCTATGATCTGGAGCGCTTCGGGCCGCTGCTGGAGAACCATCCGATTTTCCCGGAGCGTGCGAACATCACGCTCGCCCACATCGTCGATCGCGACCACATCACGATGCGCACCTGGGAGCGCGGCGCGGGGCTGACCAAGGCCTGCGGCTCGGCGGCCTGCGCGACCGCGGTCGCGGCTGCCAGGCTGAAGCGCGCCAACCGGATCGTGCAGATGACGCTGCCCGGCGGCGAGCTCACGATCGAGTGGCGCGAGCGCGATGATCACGTGCTGATGACGGGCACCGCCGCATTCGAGTTCGAGGGGCGGTTCGAGCCGTCGATGTTCGCCAGCGTCGCATGAGCGTCGACGTCGTCACCTTCGGCTGCCGCCTGAACGCGTTCGAATCCGAGCTGATCGCGAAACATGCCGAGGCGGCCGGCGCCGATGACACCATCGTCATCAATAGCTGCGCCGTCACCAACGAGGCCGTGGCGCAGGCGCGGCAATCCATCCGCAAGCTGAAGCGCGAGCGCCCGGCGGCGCGCATCGTCGTGACCGGCTGCGCCGCGCAGACGCAGGCCACCATGTTCTCTTCCATGCCCGAGGTCGACCGCGTCATCGGGAATGACGACAAGCTGCAGCCCGACGCGTGGCGTGCGACGACACAGGCGCTGGCCGTGCCACGCTTCGGCATCGATGCATCCGAGAAGGTCGCCGTCTCCGACATCATGGCGGTGACGGAGATGGCGCCGCATCTGGTCGATGGCTTCCAGCGGGGCCTGCCGCGTGTCTTCGTCCAGGTGCAGAACGGCTGCGACCATCGCTGCACGTTCTGCATCATCCCGTTCGGCCGCGGCAATTCGCGTTCGGTGCCGATGGGCGCCGTGGTCGATCAGGTGCGTGCGCTGAGCGAGGGCGGCCATGCCGAGATCGTGCTGACCGGAATCGACCTCACGAGCTATGGCGCGGATCTGCCGGGCGCACCCAAGCTCGGCCGGCTGGTGAAGCAGATCCTGCGCCACGTGCCCGAGCTGAAGCGCCTGCGCATCTCCTCGATCGATTCGATCGAGGCGGATGCCGACCTGCTCGATGCCCTCGCTGATGATGCGAGGCTGATGCCGCATCTGCATCTGTCGCTGCAGGCGGGTGACGATCTGATCCTGAAGCGCATGAAGCGGCGGCATGCGCGCGCCGATGCCATCGCATTCTGTGCTCAGGTGCGCCGGCTGCGGCCGGACATCGCGCTTGGCGCCGATCTGATCGCGGGCTTCCCGACCGAGACCGAGGAGATGTTTACGCGCTCGCTCGATCTCGTCGAGGAATGCGGGCTGACCTTCCTGCACGTCTTTCCCTATTCGCCGCGGCCGGGCACGCCGGCCGCGCGCATGCCGCAGGTGGACGGCACCGTCATCCGCGAGCGGGCGCGGCGGCTGCGGACTGCGGGAGAAGCGGCGCTGCGGCGGCGGTTGGAGCAGGAGATCGGCTGCCTGCGCGAGGTGCTGATCGAGAGCGAGACGCAGGGCCGGACGGAGCATTATCTGCCGGTGGCCGTAGCGGGTCACACGATGGGCACCGTGCAGCGCCTCACGATGTCAGGTCATGATGGGGGCAGGCTGTTAGTCCTGCCCCCGCCGTCATCGCCGGTTGAACCGGGCGATGACGGCGGTAGGTGTGGTGCGAGCCCAGGTCTCGCTTGCGCCTGATGCGGCGGCTCACTCCCCGTTCCACCCGCACATCCTGAGTCGCTCATGCATGTGCACCGGCGCCGGCGCCACCACGTGTACCGGCGGCTTGTTTTTCGACAGCGGGATCGAAATCTCGCGCGCGTGCAGATGCAGCCGCGGCTCGCCGAAGCGCGGGCCGTTGCCGTAGATGTTGTCGCCGACGATCGGCCAGCCCGACGCAGCCGAATGCACGCGCAATTGATGGGTGCGGCCGGTCACTGGTTCCATGGCGAGCCAGGTGAGCCGCGGACCGCGAGTGGAGTGCACTGACTCTACACCTGGCAGCTGCGCTCCCTCCCCCCTTGTGGGGGAGGGCTGGGGAGGGGGGTGGCTCCAAGCGACACTGCCCGTGGGGACCCCCACCCCCGACCCCTCCCCGCAAGGGGGAGGGGAGTCGTTGCCACGAGTGGGAGGGGAGTTCAGGGATAGACTGGCAAGAGAGTACGACCGCCCCAGCACGCGCCATTTCGTCACCGCCGGCTGCCCTTGCGGATCCGGCTTCTGCCACCAGCCGCGCTCGGCGTTGAGCTTGCCGAGCGGCAGCTCGATCACGCCCTCATCAGCGTCAGGCCCGCCCTCGACCACCGCCCAATAGGTCTTCGAAATCTTGCCGTGCTTGAACAAAAGCCCGAGCGAGGCCGTTGCCTTGCGATGACGGCCGAGCACCAGACAGCCCGAGGTTTCCTTGTCGAGCCGATGCGCCAGCACCGGCGGGCGCGGCAGGCCGAAGCGCAGTGCGTCGAACGAGGCTTCGAGGTTCGGTCCGCCCTTTGGTCCCTTGTGCACGGGAATGCCGGCCGGCTTGTCGATCACCAGCATCAGCCCGTCGCGATGAAGCACGCGGGCGAGCATCTCCTCGTCGCTGGGTTGGTTAATGTCCATGGAAACCGTAACGCGGGTGTGAGCTTTCGTTTGCGAATGGAAAGGGCTAACACCACGCCATGAACGATACCACCTCCGAAACACCCAAGCTGTCGTGGTGGCGGCGGCTGTCCGCGGGCCTGAAGCGCACCTCCGGCGCGCTCGGCACGGCCGTGGCCGATCTCGTCACCAAGCGCAAGCTCGACCGCGCGATGCTGGACGACATCGAGGACGTGCTGCTGCGCGCCGATCTCGGTACCCAGGTCGCTGCGCGGATTGCGGAGGCCGTCGGGACCGGCCGCTACGACAAGGCTATCAGCGCCGACGAGGTGAAGGCGGTGGTCGCGACCGAGGTCGAGAAGGTGCTGTCGCCGGTGGCGAAGCCGCTCGAGATCGCGCCGGGCCACAAGCCGTTCGTCATTCTCGTCGTCGGCGTCAACGGCTCCGGCAAGACGACCACCATCGGCAAGCTGGCCGCGAAATTTGCGTCCGAGGGCAGGCAGGTGATGCTGGCGGCGGGCGACACGTTCCGCGCCGCCGCCATCGAGCAGCTCAAGGTCTGGGGCGAGCGCACCAAGGCGCCGGTCATCGCCGGCGCGCAGGGCTCGGACTCGGCCAGCCTTGCGTTCACCGCCATCACCGCGGCCAAGGAGCAGGGCCGCGACATTCTGCTGATCGACACCGCCGGTCGTTTGCAGAACAAGGCCGAGCTGATGAACGAGCTCGAAAAGGTGGTGCGTGTCATTCGCAAGGTCGACGCGTCGGCGCCGCATGCGGTGCTGCTCGTGCTCGATGCGACGGTGGGACAAAATGCGCTGTCGCAGGTCGAGGCGTTTCATCGTACGGCAGGCGTCACCGGTCTCGTGATGACCAAGCTGGATGGCACGGCGCGCGGCGGCATCCTGGTGGCGCTGTCGGAGAAGTTCAAGCTGCCGGTGCACTTCATCGGCGTCGGCGAGGGGGTCGACGATCTCTCCCCGTTCGCCGCCAAGGATTTCGCGCGGGCGATTGCGGGAATCGAGGATTGACGTCACGGTGCGGCGCGCCTGCGAGCCTTTCCGCTCGTTGCGCGCCTCCTCCGCCACGAGACATCAGAGGCTACTGGATCATCCGCGGCCGCGGATGATGACAGCCAACGGGACATGGAATGGACAAGACCCAGCCGCATCCGCTGTTCAAGCTCGCGACCGAACTCGGTCCGCTGATCGTGTTCTTCGTGGTCAACGCCAAGTTCAATCTGTTCGCTGCGACCGGCGCGTTCATGGTGGCGATCATCGCGGCGCTGATCGCGTCCTATGTGGTGACGCGGCACGTGCCGCTGATGGCGCTGGTGACCGCCGTCGTCGTCATCGTGTTCGGCACGCTGACCCTGGTGCTGCACGACGAGACCTTCATCAAGGTCAAGCCGACCATCATCTACTGCCTGTTCGCGGCCGTGCTCGGCGGCGGTCTGCTGTTCAACCGCTCCTTCATCGCGATCATGTTCGATCAGATGTTCAACCTGACGGCCGTGGGCTGGCGCATCCTCACCTTCCGCTGGGCGCTGTTCTTCGCGGCGATGGCGGTGCTGAACGAGATCATCTGGCGCACGCAGAGCACCGATTTCTGGGTCGGCTTCAAGGCTTTCGGGGTCGTGCCGCTGACCATGATCTTCGCCATCGCCCAGATGCCGCTGATCAAGCGCTACCACCAGGACCCGGCGTCGCTCGAAGCCAGCGATGCGGCCGAGGGGGATGTGAGCAAGGGGTAGCTCCGCCGTGCCCTCTTTGCGAGGAGCGTAGCGACGAAGCAATCCAGGGCTGCGCGAGGACTCTGGATTGCTTCCCCGACCCGTTGGCTAGCAACGACGCCTGAACTACGATCCCGCCTTCAACGCCTTCTCGATCTCCGGCTTCAACACCGCATCGATGTTCTGCGCCGTGATCGGGCCGACCAGCTTGTAGACGATGGTGCCCTCGCGTCCGACCACGAAGGTCTCGGGCACGCCGTAGACGCCCCATTCGATGCCGGCGCGGCCATTGCCGTCGACGCCGACGACGTCATAGGGATTGCCGTGCCGGCCGAGGAAGCGGCGGGCGTTGTCGGCGCCATCCTTGTAATTGATGCCGATGATCTGAAAGCGCTTGTCGCGGCCGAGCTCGACCAGCAGCGGCGCCTCGTCGTGGCAGGGCACGCACCACGATGCCCAGACGTTGACGATGCTGACCTTGCCCTTGAGCGCGGCCGGATCGAGTCCGGGCACCGGCGTGCCGTCTCTGGCCAGCTCCGGCAGCGGCGGCAGCGGTGTGGCCGGCGCCGGACGGCCGATCAGCGCCGACGGAATGCGCGACGGATCGCCGTTGCCGAGGCGCGACCAGAACAGCGCCGCCAGCCCGAGGAACACCACCAGCGGCAGCAGCATGAGGAATGAGCGGCGGCGCGGCGCCGGCTCTGTCGCAGCCTGTTCAGTCATTGAATGTCCGTTGCCGCGCGGCCGGAACGGCGGCTGATGCCGCTGTCCTCGAGCGCGCGCAAGCGCGCCTTCTGGGTGCGGTAGTCGATGGCGATCCAGCCGATCAGCACCACCACGACCAGCGCCGCCGCAAGATAGGAGGTGGCGATGAAGGAGGTATAGGGGCCGAGGTCCATATCAAGCCGCTCCCGCGATCTGGCCTGCCGGATCGTCGGCTGGTGCGGTCGTCGTGTAGGCGCGCGCCTGCATCATCTGCAGGCTGCGCACACGACGACGCAGGATCTCGTTGCGCATCGCCGCGACATGCAGCGTCACGAACAGGAACGTGAACCCGATTGCCATCACCAGCAGCGGGATCAGGAATGATTTGTCGAGCGCCGGACCGCCCATCCGCATCACCGACGCGGGTTGATGCAGCGTGTTCCACCAGTCGACTGAGAACTTGATGATCGGCAGGTTGATGGCGCCAACCAGCGTCAGCACGGCGGCAGCACGGGCGGCGCGGGTGGGATCCTCGACCGCGCGCCACAGCGCCATCAGGCCGAGATACATCAGGAACAGGATCAGCACCGAGGTCAGCCGGGCATCCCACTCCCAATAGGTGCCCCACATCGGCCGGCCCCACAGCGAGCCGGTGAGCAGCGCGAGGAACGTGAAGCTGGCGCCGATCGGGGCGGCGGCCTTGGCGGCGACGTCGGCGAGCGGATGCCGCCATACCAGGGTGCCGAGCGAGGCGATGCTCATGACGCCCCAGACGAACATCGACAGCCACGCATTGGGCACGTGGATGAACATGATCTTGACGGTCGCGCCCTGCTGATAGTCGTCGGGCGCCAGCGCCGAGAGGTACAGGCCGGCAGCCAGCAGCGCGGTCGTGACCAGCGCCAGCCACGGCAGCAACCGTGCGGCGAGGCCGAGGAACCGGGTGGGATTGGCAAGGTCGATCAGCGACATGAGACCCTTGTTAAAGGCGGAAGCGGTTGCAGGCAATCAGCACGGCGCCACCAGGTAAGAGTTGATCATGGTCAAACCTCGGCGGGCGGTGGGTCAATCCAGCCCGTTCCGCAAGCTTGTCGCAGCGGCGAACGGGCCGATCACGAAACTCACCAGCGACAATGCGCACAGGATCGAGAATGGCGCCCCGAACGGAAGCGGACCGACGATGGCCGCCTGCGACGCCGCGACGCCGAAGATCAGCACCGGGATCGATAGTGGCAGCACCAAGACCGCCAGCAGCAGCCCGCCGCGGTGCATGGTCACCGCCAGCGCCGCACCGATCATGCCGATGAAGGTCAGGGCAGGCGTGCCCGCCAATAGCGTCAGCGCGACGGCGCCGGTGGCGGTGGCGTCGAGATTGAGAAGCAGTCCGAGCACGGGCGTCGCGATCACCAGCGGCAGGCCGGCGGCGAGCCAGTGCGCCAGCGCCTTGGCGGCGCAGGCCAGCTCCAGCGGTGTCCGGCTCATCACGACCAGGTCGAGCGAGCCGTCCTCGTGGTCGGCGGTGAACAGCCGGTCCAGGGTGAGCAGGCTGGAGAGCAGGGCACCGAGCCAGAGGATGGCGGGGCCGAGCCGAGTCAGGAGCGCCAGATCCGGCCCGACCGCGAATGGCATCAGCACCACGACGGTGAGGAAGAACAGCACGCCGATCAGCGCGCCGCCGCCGATGCGCAGCGCGATCCGGATGTCGCGGCGGATGAGGGCACCGAGCGCGGTCATGCGGGGAGGGCCTTGGCTGATTGCTTGATGGCAGATGGTGAGCCACGCTCCCTCCACCCGCAAACTGCGCTCCCTCCCTCCTTGTGGGGGAGGGCTGGGGAGGGGGGTGGCTCCGGGTGACGCTGCCGTTGTGGACGCCCACCCCCGACCCCTCCCCGCAAGGGGGAGGGGTCGGCGCGCCGATGGGACGTTGGTTGGTGCGACCGAATCTCGTCAAACAAGTTAGAGCGCGTCGTGGGGCACCCCCCTCCCTGACCCTCCCCCACAAGGGGGGAGGGAACGGAGAGAGCGGTGGGTGGGACTGCGAAGAGGCGAGAGGGAATCATCGAGCCTCCCCGATCCGCAGCTCGCGCGTGGCGATGCCGAGCGGTCCATGTGTCGCGGCCACGATCAGCCCGCCGCCAGCGAGATGCTCGCGCATCAGGCCGGCGAACATCGCCTGTCCGGCGATGTCGAGCGCGGCGGTCGGCTCGTCCAGCAGCCACAGCAGGCGCGGCACGGCCAGCAGGCGCGCCAGCGACAGGCGGCGGCGCTGGCCGGCGGACAGATAGGCGGCGGGCAGGTCGATGGCGTGCGCGATGCCCACCGCCGCCAAACAGTCGGGGATCGGCCGCGTGACGCCGCCGCCGAGGAATTCGGCCCAGAAGGTCAGGTTTTCGCGCACGCTGAGCGCCGGCTTCAGCGCGTCGCGGTGGCCGAGATAGTGCGCCTGCTCGGGCACCGTCAACTCGCCTTCGCCGCCCTCGATGGCGATGGAGCCGCCCGCCGGCAGCAGTAGGCCGGCGATCAGCCGCAGCAGTGATGTCTTGCCCGCACCATTGTGTCCGGTCACCGCCAGCGCCTCGCCCGCGACCGCTTCGAACGCAAGTCCTGCGAACACCTCGCGACCGCCGCGCACGCATCTGACGTCGCGGCCGAACAGTTTCGGAGACAGTGTTGGAGAAAGCTGCATGGCCCGTCGTGACAGCCCTTACGAAATTGATGGCTAGCGCGTGAGAATTTGTGGGTGATGCCACGTCGCGGCTTGCTTGTGGCTGTGGCGGCGCAGTTAGAAAGCTTCTATAAGCCCGACCTTGATGCAGCACACAATCGCCCGCTGCAAGCCATCCGGCGCCTCGCGCTGACGGTTCTTAAATACCCCCTCCGGGTATACAGATCAATTGGGATTTCCACGCATGACCTCGCTCGACAGCTTCAAGTGTCGCAAGACCCTCAAGGTCGGAACGAAGAGCTACATTTACTACAGCTTGCCCACAGCCGAGAAGAACGGTCTCAAGGACATCTCCAAGCTGCCCTATTCGATGAAGGTGCTGCTCGAGAATCTGCTGCGCAACGAGGACGGCCGCACCGTCACCAAGGACGACATTGTCGCGGTGTCGAAATGGCTGCGCAAGAAGTCGCTGGAGCACGAGATCGCCTTCCGTCCGGCGCGCGTGCTGATGCAGGATTTCACCGGCGTGCCTGCGGTGGTCGATCTCGCAGCGATGCGCAACGCGATGCAGAAGCTCGGCGGCGATGCCGAGAAGATCAACCCGCTGGTGCCGGTCGATCTCGTCATCGACCACTCGGTGATCGTGAACTACTTCGGTGACAACAAGGCGTTCGGCAAGAACGTCGCCGAGGAGTACAAGCAGAACCAGGAGCGCTACGAATTCCTGAAGTGGGGCCAGAAGGCGTTCTCGAACTTCTCCGTCGTGCCGCCCGGCACCGGCATCTGCCACCAAGTCAATCTCGAATACCTCGCGCAGACCGTCTGGACCAAGAAGGAGAAGATGACCGTCGGCCGCACCAAGGGCACCTTCGAGGTCGCCTATCCGGATTCGCTGGTCGGCACCGATTCGCACACCACGATGGTCAATGGTCTGGCCGTGCTCGGCTGGGGCGTCGGCGGCATCGAGGCTGAGGCCTGCATGCTCGGCCAGCCGCTGTCGATGCTGCTGCCCGACGTCGTCGGCTTCAAGCTGACCGGCGCGTTGAAGGAAGGCGTGACCGCGACCGACCTGGTGCTGACCGTCACCCAGATGCTGCGCAAGCTCGGTGTGGTCGGCAAGTTCGTCGAGTTCTTCGGGCCCGGCCTCGACCATCTCTCGGTCGCCGACAAGTCGACCATCGCCAACATGGCCCCCGAATATGGCGCGACCTGCGGCTTCTTCCCGGTCGACGCCGCCACCATCGACTATCTCAAGACCTCGGGCCGCAAGGGCCCGCGCGTCGCGCTGGTCGAGGCCTATGCCAAGGCGCAGGGCCTGTTCCGCACCGCCAAGTCGGCGGACCCGGTGTTCACGCTGACACTGACCCTCGATCTCGCCGACGTCGTGCCGTCGATGGCTGGTCCGAAGCGTCCCGAGGGCCGCATCGCCCTGCCGGCGGTGGCCGAGGGCTTCGCCACCGCGCTGGCCGGCGAGTACAAGAAGAGCGATGCCGCGCAGCGCTTCCCCGTTGAGGGCAAGGACTTCGACATCGGCCATGGCGATGTCGTCATCGCCGCCATCACCTCCTGCACCAATACCTCGAACCCGAGCGTGCTGATCGGCGCCGGCCTGCTGGCCCGCAACGCCGCCGCCAAGGGCCTCAAGGCCAAGCCGTGGGTGAAGACCTCGCTCGCCCCGGGCAGCCAGGTGGTCGCCGAGTACCTGGCTAACTCCGGCCTGCAGAAGGACCTCGACAAGGTCGGCTTCAACCTGGTCGGTTTCGGCTGCACCACCTGCATCGGCAATTCAGGTCCGCTGCCGGAGGAGATCTCGAAGTCGATCAACGACAACGGCGTCGTCGCGGCGGCCGTGCTGTCCGGCAACCGCAACTTCGAAGGCCGCGTCTCGCCGGACGTGCAGGCCAACTACCTGGCCTCGCCGCCGCTGGTCGTCGCCTACGCGCTCGCCGGCACCGTGACCAAGGATCTTTCGGTCGAGCCGATCGGCATCGGCAAGGACAAGAAGCCAGTCTACCTGAAAGACATCTGGCCGACGACCAAGGAGGTCAACGACTTCGTCAAGAAATTCGTCAAGGCGTCGATCTTCAAGAAGCGCTACGCCGACGTGTTCAAGGGCGACACCAACTGGCGCAAGATCAAGACGGTCGAGAGCGAGACCTATCGCTGGAACATGTCGTCGACCTACGTGCAGAACCCGCCGTATTTCGACGGCATGAAGAAGGAGCCCGAGCCGATCAAGGACATCGTCGAGGCCCGCGTGCTGGCGCTGTTCGGCGACAAGATCACGACCGACCACATCTCGCCGGCCGGTTCGATCAAGCTGACCTCGCCCGCCGGTAAATTCCTCAGCGAGCACCAGGTCCGCCCGGCCGACTTCAACCAGTACGGCACGCGCCGCGGCAATCACGAGATCATGATGCGCGGCACCTTCGCCAACATCCGCATCAAGAACTTCATGCTCAAAGGTGCCGACGGCAACATTCCGGAAGGCGGCCTGACCAAGCACTGGCCCGACGGCGAGCAGATGTCGATCTACGACGCTGCGATGAAGTACCAGGAAGAGGGCGTGCCGCTGGTGGTGTTCGCCGGCGCCGAATACGGCAACGGCTCGTCGCGCGATTGGGCTGCGAAAGGTACCCGGCTGCTCGGCGTCCGCGCCGTGATCTGCCAGAGCTTCGAGCGCATCCATCGTTCGA
This sequence comes from Bradyrhizobium sp. SZCCHNR2028, assembly GCF_032380995.1. NCBI lineage: Bacteria > Pseudomonadati > Pseudomonadota > Alphaproteobacteria > Hyphomicrobiales > Nitrobacteraceae > Bradyrhizobium > Bradyrhizobium sp. SZCCHNR2028. The sequence continues at coordinate 151,684 of NZ_JAUHJF010000005.1, forward strand.
ACCTGGTCGGCATGGGTGTGCTCCCGCTCACCTTCCAGGAAGGCACGTCCTGGTCCTCGCTCGGCCTGAAGGGCGACGAGAAGGTCACCATCAAGGGTCTGCAGGGCGACCTGAAGCCGCGTCAAACCCTGACCGCCGAGATCGTGTCGGCCGACGGGGCGGCGCAGCAGGTGCCGCTGCTCTGCCGGATCGATACGCTGGACGAGCTGGACTACTATCGCAACGGCGGCATCCTGCACTACGTGCTGCGCAAGCTCGCTGCTTAACCAAAGCGCGACGCGACAGTTTGGCTCACTCTGAAGTGAGTAGCGGGTGATGAAGGAGGCGGCCTATGACAAAGGCCGCCTCCTTTTCGTTTGCATTCTATTAACTACGAGGGCGGCTTCGCAGATCATTGACGCGGCAGGGCGCAGCGGACCATGTTCCAGACAGGACAGTGACGATGAGTGGACAGATGTCGTGGTGGTCGCGCGCGGCGCTGAGTGTCTGTGCGGTCATCGCTTTCGTCCGGCCGGCCGCGTCCGATCCGCGTGCGGTGATCGAACTCTTCACGTCCCAGGGCTGTTCATCCTGCCCGCCGGCCGACAAGATCCTCGGCGAGCTCGCCAGAGATCCCTCGGTCATCGCGCTGTCCCTGCCGATCGACTACTGGGACTACCTGGGCTGGAAGGACACGCTGGCCGACTCCCGCTTCACGGCCCGGCAGCGGGCCTATTCCAGGGCGCGTGGCGATCGCGAAGTCTATACGCCGCAGGCGGTGGTCAACGGCTCCGTGCATGTGATCGGCAGCGACCGCGAGGCGATCGAAGGCGCCATCGAGGAGACCGTCCAGGGTGGCAGCGTGATGTCGGTGCCGGTGAGGCTGTCGGTCGACGGCCAGGACCTCACTGTCTCCGTGGCCGCGGCCAACGACCAGATGCCGCGCAAGCACGGCGAGGTCTGGGTCTGCTCGATCTCGCGGGTGGTCCCCATCTCGGTCGGCCGCGGCGAGAACAGCGGCCGTGATCTGACCTATTACAACGTCGTTCGCGGTCTTCAGAAGCTGGGTGACTGGAATGGGTCGCCGGTCAGATGGAGCGTGCCGCTGGAGAAGATCGCCCGCGAGGGCGTCGATGGCACCGTCGTCTATGTGCAGGACGGCAGTCGCGACCGCCCCGGCGCGATGCTCGGGGCGGCCTTTTCCGAGTTGCCATTGGTCGGACGGGCTTCAGCAACGGCGCGTGCTCCCGAGCGCTGATCTTCGGTCGTCCTGATCTTCGTTTCCCTTGATCTGCGGTAAGGCCCGTCACGTCCATGGGACGGAGGCGCGCCATAACATGTTCCGTGCAGCTCACGCCAAAAAAAGCAAAAGGACCAACTTGCGTTGGCCCTTTGCCTTACTTGTGAATGGACCCGATCCTGACGACCCCGGGGGGCTGGGGGCTGAGGAATCCGGAACCGAAAGGACCGGGCCAACGCACACGAATCTTATGCCTAAGGTCGGGGGCGGTCGGTGGGCGGAAAGACGGCGCGATTATGATTCTGCTAACGATCCCGTGACGCTTGCGTGTTCGCGGAGTTCGCGCGGTTGGCATGCGCGGCCGAACTTCAACAATGAAAACGGCCCCTTGCGGCTTCCGGCGGATGGCGCGATCATGTCACACAGATGACAGGAGGACGCTCATGAACCTCACGCCGGAGGATGCAGACCCCAGCGAGAACCGCGCGGCGGCGCGCAACGCGGCCGCAGCGCCCAACCGGGTGACGTTCGATCGCCTTGAGCTGAATCGTATCCTCAACCTCTACGGCCGCATGGTCGCCGACGGTGAGTGGCGCGACTATTCGATCGACTTCCTGCGTGACCGGGCCGTCTTCTCCGTGTTTCGCCGGGCGTCCGAGGTGCCGATCTACCGCATCGAGAAGGACCCGCGGCTGGCGCGCAAGCAGGGCATGTACAGCGTGATCTCGGCCACCGGCCTGATCCTGCGCCGCGGTCATGAGCTCGAGCGCGTGCTGCTGGTGATCGCGCCGAAGCCGGCGCTGGTCTGATCCCACGCGCTCCGGCTGATCATGACATTCCGACTGGCGTTGCTTACGCCGGGACGTCGCTGCTCCCGGCCCCGAGCGGGCGCTGCATCATCACAGTATCGAGCCAGCGGCCGAATTTCAGGCCGACGCTCGGGTGGGTGCCGATCATCTGGAAGCCGCAGGCGGTATGCAGCCGGACCGAGCCGGCATTGGCGGAGTCGCCGATGACGGCGATCATCTGGCGAAAGCCTCCCTCCTCACAGGCGTCGATCAGCCGCCGCATCAGTCGCATTCCGATGCCACGACGCTGGCTGGCGGGGGCGAGATAGATCGAGTTCTCCACCGTGAAGCGATAGGCCGGGCGAGGCCGGTAAGGCCCCGCATAGGCATAGCCAACCACCTCTCCGTCCAGCAGGGCGGCGAAATAGGGAAAGCCGTCGTCGGTGAGCGCCCGGAAGCGGCGCGTCATTTCCGTCAGATCCGGAGGGTCGAGCTCGAAGGTGGCCGTGCCCTCGCGGACGGCCTGGCCGTAGATGGCGGTGATGGTGGGAAGGTCGGCCTCCCGGGTGGGCCGGATCTCAATGTCGGACATGGTGGAAACATACCAAAGCGGACGCGGCGATCAATCCGGCCTCGCGGCATGGCTGCCGTCGCGCCCGCGCCGCGGTCGCAATTGGCTTGCGCAAACGAAAAGCCCCGGCGGTGAGGCCGGGGCTTCGAAGGTCGCTCGTGTGAGCCGCTGGCTCAGTCGCGCTGTCCGAGCAGCTGCAGCAGCAGCGTGAACAGGTTGATGAAGTTCAGGTACAGCGACAGGGCGCCGGTGATCGCTGCGCGCTCGGCAATGTCGCCGCCCGCGGAAGCGTAGCCGTAGATGTACTCGTTCTTCAGGCGCTGCGTATCCCAGGCGGTCAGGCCGGCGAACACGAACACGCCGATCACCGAGACGATGAACTGCAGCATCGAGCTCGCCAGGAACAGGTTCACGAGGCTCGCCAGCACGATGCCGACCAGGCCCATGAACAGGAACGAGCCCATGCCGGTCATGTCACGCTTGGTCGTGTAGCCGTACAGGCTGAGCGCGCCGAACGTCGCCGCGGTGATGAAGAACACCCGCACGATCGAGGTGTGAGTGTACACCAGGAAGATCGACGACAGCGAGATGCCCATCAAGGCCGAGAACACCCAGAACAGGATCTGCGCGGTCGACGGCGCCAGGCGATTGATGCCGGCCGAGATCGCGAACACCATGACCAGGGGGGCCAGGATGAACAGCCACTTCAGCGGGCTCACGAACATCGCGTAGCCGAACTGCGTCAGGTACGCGTTGCCGAACTTGAATACGCCGGCAGCCGGATCGCCGGTCACCGACGCCATGTAGACGCCCAGCGCCGCGAGGCCGGTGATGGCCAGGCCGATGCTCATGTAATTGTAGATGCGCAGCATGTAGGCGCGCAGACCGGCGTCGACGGTCGCGGCATCGGCGCGCCCGGCCACCCGGCCAAAGGGTGAAGCATAATTGCGGTCTAGGTCCGACATGGTCGATTCCCGTTGGTTGCCCGGCAGTCCGGTCCTGGCAGGACCTTTAGCCGGTTCTCGAAAAACCCTATCTCATACCCACTGCCACAGATATTAAATTTGCGTCATCGGCAAAATCGCCATCTTTTGGCAGGTCTCTGAGCCCATTCCCTAGATGGGAAACTAGCATATCCGCCGCAAGCGTCCACGCGCGGCTGAATGTCGCTCCGCGCGCGTCCCAGCCGTATAAATCGCGTTAACCGTGCGGCATGAGCGCGCAAGCCGCTAGAGATTCCGAAGGACCGTCGCCGGCTTCTGGTTGAGCGCAAGGAGGGTGCCGGCCAGACCGAGGCCGACCGTCACGATCAGCGCGGTCAGGACGACCAGCGCGGCGCTGCCCGCCTGCCAGGCGAAGCTCAAGGTCATCAGCCGGGTCACGATCAGCCACGCGGCGACCGACCCCGCGACGACGCCGAAGGCGGCGGTGGCGAAGCCGATCATCAGATATTCCAGTGCGTAGGCGCCGAGCAACCGCAGCCTGGTGGCGCCCAGCGTCTTCAGGATCACGGCATCGTAGACCCGGTGGCGGTGGCCGGCGGCCAGCGCGCCGCCCAGCACCAGGATGGCCGAGATCAGCGTCACCGCGCTGGCGCCGCGGATGGCGAGCGCAAGGTTGGAGACGACCGAGCCGACCGTCTCCATCACCTCGCGGACCCGCACGCTGGTCACCATCGGGAAGGCGTCGGCCACCTTGCGGATGACGCGCGCATCCTCGACGGCATCGGAGCGCGCCTCGGTCAGGGTGGCGACATGGGTGTGGGGCGCGCCCTTGAAGGCATTCGGGGAGAACACCAGCACGAAATTGATGCCGAGCCCCTGCCAGTCGATGGTGCGCATGTTGCCGATCCGCGCCGTGATGTCGCGTCCGAGCACGTTGACCACGATGTCGTCGCCAAGCTTGAGGCCGAGACCGTCGGCGATCCGCTTCTCGATCGAAACCAGCGGCGGGCCGCTGTAGTTCTCGCCCCACCACGCGCCCTCGACGACCTTGGATCCCTTGGGAATCTCGGCGGTATAGGTCAGGCCGCGGTCGCTCTGCAGCACCCATTCGGTGTCCGTCGTCGCCTTGAGGTCCTCGGCGCGCACGCCGCGGGCGGAGACGATGCGCCCGCGCAGCATCGGCACGTCTTCGACTGCCGATTGAGGGGCGAGGTCCCTGAGGAAGCCGCGGAAGCGGTCGGCCTCGCCCGAGGGGACGTCGATGAAGAAAAACGACGGCGCCTGCTCCGGCAGCTGTGCCAGGAACTGGCGTCGCAGATTGCCGTCGATCTGGGTGATGGTGACCAGCACGGCGAGCCCCAGCCCGAGCGACAGCACTACGGACGGTGTCAGCGCGCCTGGGCGATAGATATTGCTGACCGCCAGCCGCAGCATCGGGAAGCGGCTGCGCGGCAGGGCGCGCGCAATCGCCATCACCGCGGCGGCAATGCCGCGCAACAGCACGAACACCAGCGCGGCGGCGACGACGAACACCGCGGCGATGCGCTTGTCGTAGGACAGGCCGATCACCACCGCGATCAGCAGCGCGACCGTGCCCGCGATCAGCACCAGATAGCTCCAGCGCGGCCGGTGCCATTCGGCGATGACCGCCTCGCGGAACAACGCCGCCACCGGCACGTCACGCACGCGCCCGAGCGGCCACAGACCGAACGCGAGCGCGGTGAGCAGGCCATAGACGAAGGACAGCGCCAGCTCGTCCGGATGAATAGCCGGGATCACGGGCAGCGGCAGGATGTTGCCGAACAGCCCGACGATGGCAAACGGCAGGGCCGCGCCGGTGCAGAGTCCGATGATCGAACCAATCGTGGCGAGCACCATCACCTGCACGAGGTAGATGCCGAACACGTCGCGGCTGGTGGCGCCGAGCGCCTTGAACGCCGCGATCACCTCGGTGCGGCGGTCGACATGGCTCTTGACCGCATTGGCGACACCGACGCCGCCGACCAGCAGGGCGGCGAGACCGACCAGGGTCAGGAACTGGGTGAAGCGGCCGATGGTCCGCTCGAGTTGCGGCGAGGCGTTGCTGCGGCTGCGGATCTCCCATCCGGCCGACGGCAGTGTCAGGCGGGTATCGGCGATGAAGGACGCCGCGGCGTGATCGTCCTTGGCATTGTCGGGCAGCCTGACCCGGTAGGTCCAGCGCACGAGACTGCCCGGCTGCAGCAGCGGCGTCGCCCGCAGACCCGCCTCGCTGATCAGGAAGCGCGGCCCGAGGCCGATGCCGCCGGACAATTTGTCGGGCTCGGCCTGCAGCACGCTGCGAATCTGGAAGCGGACCGTGTCGATCGTGACGATGTCGTCGACCTTCAGGTCGAGCCGGGCCAGCAGCGCCGGATCGGCTGCAGCTCCGTAGACGCCGTCGCGCTCGGCCAGGATGTCGGCCATCGGCAGATCGGGCTGGAGCTCGGCCTTGCCGAGCAGCGGATAGGCGTCGTCGACGGCCTTCAGCTCGACCAGGGCCAGCTTGGCGTCGCTGGAGCGCACCATCGCGCGCAGGGTTGCCGCCAGCGACAGCTGTCCACGCGAGCGCAGGAAGTCGATCTCCTCCGGCTTGGCCTCGCGCTGAAACAGCGAAAAGGCAACGTCGCCGCCGAGCAGCGTGCGTCCTTCGCGAGCCAGGCCGTCATTGAGGCTCGCCGCCACCGAGCCGACGCCAGCGATGGCGAGGACGCCGAGCGCGATGCAGGCGATGAAGACATAGAAGCCGCGCAAGCCGCCGCGCAGCTCGCGCAACGCGTAACGAACGGGCAGGAGGGCGATCCGGCCGCTCGCGACCGGTTCTGACATGGCGCTCATGCGTCAGCCGGCTCGCGGGCGTCGCTCTCGCTTTCGATCCGCCCCGAGCGCAGCCGCACGACGCGGTCGCACCGGTGCGCGAGGCTGCTGTCGTGGGTCACCAGCACCAAGGTCATGCCGCGCTCGGCGTGCTTGGTGAACAACAGATCGACGATCTGCCGTCCGGTGGTCTCGTCGAGATTGCCGGTCGGCTCGTCGGCCACGAGAATTGCAGGATCGGGAGCGAGGGCGCGGGCCAGCGCCACGCGCTGCTGCTCGCCACCCGACAGCTGGGTCGGATAGTGATGCAGCCGGTGGCCCAGCCCGACCGAGTCGAGCTCGCGGGCCGCGCGCTCGGCGGCGCCGGCGTGGCCGGCCAGCTCGAGCGGCACCGCGACGTTCTCCAGCGCCGTCATGGTCGGGATCAAATGAAAGGACTGGAAGACAATGCCGACCTGGCGGCCGCGGAACCGGGCCAGGGCGTCCTCGTCCAAGACATTGAAAGCGGTCCCGTTGACCACCACCTCACCGCTGTCAGGACGTTCCAACCCCGCCATCACCATCAGCAATGTGGACTTGCCAGAGCCCGACGGTCCGATCAGACCGATCGTCTCGCCCTGTCCGACCCGCAGGCTGACGTCCTTGAGGATATGGACCCGCGCCGCGCCGGTGCCGAGCGAGAGGTTGACGTTCGAGATGGTAATGGTGTCCGGCGCGAGGCCGGCCAAACGCGAGGTTTCGATGAGACTGTCCATGGCTCGGTCATATGGCAACTCCGCAAGCCGGGTCGAGAGGCGCGGACACATCTTCGTGCACATACTCGTGTTGATGCTCGCCTTGATGACAGTCGGGTCCGCGTTCGCCGCTGCCGAGGCCGTCAAGCCGATCAAGCTGGTCGTTCTCGGCGATTCCTTGAGCGCGGGACTCGGCCTGTCCGCTTCAGATGCGTTTCCAGCCAAGCTGCAGAAGGCCTTGCAGGCCCAGGGGCTGCCGATCGACCTCACCAATGCCGGCGTATCCGGGGACACCTCGTCCGGCGGCCGCGACCGGCTCGACTGGTCGGTGCCGGAGGGGACCGAAGCGGTCATCGTCGAGCTCGGCGCCAATGACGCGCTGCGCGGCATCGATCCCGCCGTGACGCGCAAGGCTTTGAGCGAGATCGTGACCCGGCTGAAAGCCAGGGGCATCGCCGTCATGCTCTGCGGCATGCTGGCGCCGCCGAACTACGGCAGCGACTATGCCGCGAAATTCAACGCGATCTATCCCGAGCTCGCCAAGGAATTCGGCGTGCCGCTGTATCCATTCTTGCTCGACGGTGTCGCCGCCGACCCCAAGCTGAACCAGGCGGACGGCATTCACCCCACCGCAGCGGGCGTCGACATCATCGTGTCCAGGCTGTTGCCTACGGCGGAAGCATTCCTGCGTCCGCTTCGTGGGCAATGACAGAACGAAGCCCTGCGCCGATCATTTGCGATAGCCTTAAGGGCCGGGTTTTCCGCAGCTTTTACCGGCGTTAACCCACCTTCCGTCGCGGAGTCATATAAGTTCGGTAGGAATTATGCATTGGCGATTCGTCGTCGATCATTTCTCGAAGGCATGATCTCGTCAATTTTCGAGATCAGCCTCCAGCATCGGGAGTCCTGAAACGATGCCGCGTCTGTTTACTGGACTGGAAATCCCGGCCGAGGTTGGCCACACGCTTTCCGGTTTGCGGGGTGGCCTCCCCGGCGCCCGCTGGATCGATCCCGAAAATTACCATGTGACGTTGCGTTTCATCGGTGACATCGACGGCGCCTCCGCCAACGAGATCGCCTCGATGCTCTGGCGGGTGAACCGCAAGCCGTTCGAAGTGACGGTGCAAGGTCTCTCCAGCTTCGGCGGCCGCAAGCCGCGCGCCGTCGTTGCCAACATCGCGCCGAGCCGGCCGCTGATCGAGCTGCAGGCCGAGCTGGAGCGGCTCATGCAGCGGATCGGGCTCGATCCCGAGGGACGCAAATTCGTGCCGCACGTCACGCTGGCGCGACTGCACGATGCGTCGAGCCAGGACGTCGCCGACTATCTCTCCGTCCGCGGCTACTTCCCGAGCCGCGTGTTCATGGCCGAGCGCTTCGTGCTGTTCTCGTCGCGTGCCTCGACCGGCGGCGGGCCCTATGTGGTCGAGGACGCCTACGATCTCTCCCCGGGATGAGGTCTGCAGCGCGGTCGTTTCAAGCCGGCCGTTTGCTGAGGCCAAGAGCGAAGACGAGCGTCGTTAGCCCCGGGCTAACGATCACGGCGGCGTTTGCGTGCCATATACCAAGACATCACGGCTCCGACGCATGGCGGCTTCCACCATTTGCGGATTGCATTTTACGTAAGTCTCGTGACCTAGAGTGGACTCATGCTGTCCACTCCCTCAGACGCGTTCCGCGCGCAATATCAGTCTTTGGTCGATACTGGTGCGATCGAGCCCGACCCCGCCCAGGCCGAGGTCGCCGACGCGCTGGCGGCGCTGGAGCGCCGGCTCTCCACCTACAAGCCCTCGCGCAAGCAAGGCTTGTTCGGTCGCCTTTTTGCCGACAAGAGCGAGCCGCCGAATGGCCTCTATGTCCATGGCGAGGTCGGCCGCGGCAAGACCATGCTGATGGACCTGTTCTTCCAGAACTGTCCGGTTGAGCTCAAGCGCCGCGCGCATTTCCACGAATTCATGGCCGAGGTGCATGAGCGCATCTACGGCTACCGCCAGAACATCGCGCGCGGCGAGCTCGCCGATGCCGATGTGATCGGGCTCACGGCGCAGGCGATCTTCGACCAGGCCTGGCTGCTCTGTTTCGACGAATTCCATGTCACCGACATCGCCGACGCGATGATCCTGGGCCGTCTGTTCGCCAGGCTGTTCGAGCTCGGCACGGTGGTGGTGGCGACCTCCAACGTCGCGCCTGAAGACCTCTACAAAGGCGGCCTCAACCGCTCGCTGTTCCTGCCTTTCATCAAGCAGATCGCCGACCACATGGACGTAATGCGGCTGGACGCGCGCACCGATTTCCGGCTGGAGAAGCTGGCCGGCGTGAAGATGTGGCTGGTGCCGGCCGATGTCGACGCGCGGGCGGCGCTCGACAAGGCCTGGGCGCGGCTCACGGGGCATGCCAAGTGCAAGCCGCGCGACATGACGATCAAGGGGCGCATCCTGCATGTCCCGTGCTCCGCCAACGGCGTCGCCCGCTTCGGCTTTGCCGATCTGTGCGGAAAGCCGCTGGCAGCCTCGGACTATCTGCGGCTCGCGCACGACTATCATACGATCCTGATCGATCATGTTCCGGTCATGGATCTGGCCGAGCGCAATGCCGCCAAGCGCTTCATCACCCTGATCGATACGCTCTACGACAACGCCGTGAAGCTGATCGCCTCCGCCGAGGCTGACCCGGTTTCGCTCTACATCGCGACCGAGGGCGTGGAGGCCATGGAGTTCAAGCGGACCACCTCGCGCCTGATCGAGATGGGCTCGGACTCCTATCTGGCCCTGCCGCACGGGCGGAAGGACTCGGCGGCATCTGGGACTTCCACGGGGTTGGTCGAAACCTGACAACCACCGGAGCTTTGGCGAGCGCCTGCCGCCGGGCACGCAGCCGCGAAAAGGCCACGTCAATCATGCTGAAAGGATCATCAGCGCCCGTCGCCCGGTCCTGATCGAAATCAAGGCACGCCCGCCAATTGGCCATAGCGTGACTTGAACGGCCCGGGCGAAAGGGATAACCACCACTCGACTTTTCAACCTCCCTCACTCCTTCGGGTTCAAAGGAAAATTTGCCATGGCGCGCGACAAGATTGCTTTGATTGGCTCCGGTCAGATCGGCGGAACGCTGGCTCACCTCGTTGGCCTCAAGGAGCTCGGCGACGTCGTGATGTTCGACATTGCCGAAGGCGTTCCGCAGGGCAAGGCGCTCGACATCGCCCAGTCGTCGCCGGTCGACGGCTTCGACGCGCACTACACCGGCGCCAACTCCTATGAGGCGCTCGACAACGCCAAGGTGTGCATCGTTACCGCCGGCGTGCCGCGCAAGCCCGGCATGAGCCGCGACGATCTGCTGTCGATCAACCTCAAGGTGATGGAGCAGGTCGGCGCCGGCATCAAGAAGTACGCCCCGGACGCCTTCGTCATCTGCATCACCAACCCGCTCGACGCGATGGTCTGGGCGCTGCAGAAGGCCTCCGGTCTCCCGGCCAAGAAGGTCGTTGGCATGGCCGGCGTGCTCGACTCGGCGCGTTTCCGCTACTTCCTGGCCGATGAGTTCAACGTCTCGGTCGAGGACGTCACCGCCTTCGTGCTCGGCGGTCATGGCGACACCATGGTGCCGCTGACCAAGTACTCGACCGTTGCCGGCATTCCGCTGCCCGACCTGGTCAAGATGGGCTGGACGTCGCAGGCCCGCATCGACGAGATCGTCGATCGCACCCGCAACGGCGGCGCCGAGATCGTCAATCTGCTGAAGACCGGCTCGGCCTATTACGCGCCGGCGGCGTCGGCGATCGCGATGGCCGAGAGCTATCTGCGCGACAAGAAGCGCGTGCTGCCCTGCGCGGCGCATCTCAACGGCGAGTTCGGCGTCAAGGACATGTATGTCGGCGTGCCCGTCGTGATCGGCTCCAAGGGTGTCGAGCGCATCGTCGAGATCGAGCTCGCGGGCAAGGACCGCGAGGCGTTCGACAAGTCGGTCGCCGCCGTGCAGGGCCTCGTCGACGCCTGCAAGAAGATCGCGCCCGACCTGCTCGGCCGCTGATCAGGGGTCATTCACGGGGCGTAATCTCGCCCACATCGAGTTGCAGGATGTTTGGTATATGGTATACCAGACATCCTAACAACAATTCTGGTCGTCACCCCATCGCGGGTTCGGGGAGCAAGCGCTTATGAACATTCACGAATATCAGGCCAAGGCACTGCTGCACGAGTTCGGCGTGCCGATTTCCAAGGGCGTGCCAGTTCTCCGTCCGGAGGACGCGGATGCGGCGGCGAAGACGCTCGGCGGCCCGGTCTGGGTCGTGAAGAGCCAGATCCACGCCGGTGGCCGTGGCAAGGGCAAGTTCAAGGAGGCCTCGGCCGGCGACAAGGGCGGCGTCCGCCTCGCCAAGTCGATCGACGAGGTCAACACTTTCGCCAAGCAGATGCTGGGCGCGACGCTGGTGACGGTGCAGACCGGCCCCGACGGCAAGCAGGTCAATCGCCTCTACATCGAGGACGGCTCGGATATCGACAAGGAGTTCTATCTGTCGCTGCTGGTCGACCGCGAGACCTCGAAGGTCGCCTTCGTCGTGTCGACCGAAGGCGGCGTGAACATCGAGGACGTGGCGCACAGCACGCCTGAGAAGATCATCACCTTCTCGGTCGACCCGGCCACCGGCGTCATGGGCCATCATGGCCGCGCTGTCGCCAAGGCGCTGAAGCTGACGGGCGATCTCGCCAAGCAGGCCGAGAAGCTCACCACCCAGCTCTACAATGCGTTCGTCGCCAAGGACATGGCGATGCTCGAGATCAACCCGCTGGTCGTCACCAAGCAGGGCCAGCTCCGCGTGCTCGATGCCAAGGTGTCGTTCGACTCCAACGCGCTGTTCAAGCATCCCGAGGTCGTCGCGCTGCGCGACGAGACCGAGGAGGACGCCAAGGAGATCGAGGCCTCGAAGTACGACCTCAACTACGTCGCGCTCGACGGCACCATCGGCTGCATGGTCAACGGCGCCGGCCTCGCCATGGCGACGATGGACATCATCAAGCTCTACGGCATGGAGCCCGCCAACTTCCTCGACGTCGGCGGCGGCGCCAGCAAGGAGAAGGTCGCGGCGGCGTTCAAGATCATCACCGCCGACCCGAACGTGAAGGGCATCCTGGTCAACATCTTCGGCGGCATCATGAAGTGCGATGTCATCGCCGAGGGCGTGGTGGCCGCGGTCAAGGAAGTGGGTCTGAAGGTGCCGCTGGTGGTGCGCCTCGAAGGCACCAATGTCGATCTCGGCAAGAAGATCATCAGCGAGTCCGGTCTGAACGTGCTGCCCGCCGACAATCTCGACGACGCCGCGCAGAAGATCGTCAAGGCCGTCAAGGGAGGCTGAGCGCCGGTCCAGGCGCTCGCTCATTCCTCACCGCAACGCTTTTAGAGAAAGCACGATGTCCATCCTCATCGACAAGAACACCAAGGTCATCTGCCAGGGCTTCACTGGCAAGAACGGCACCTTCCACTCCGAGGCGGCGATCGCCTATGGCACCAAGATGGTCGGCGGTACCTCGCCGGGCAAAGGCGGCTCGACCCATCTCGGCCTGCCGGTGTTCGACACCGTCAAGGAGGCCCGCGAGGCCACCGGCGCCGACGCGTCGGTGATCTACGTGCCGCCGCCGGGCGCCGCCGACGCGATCTGCGAAGCCATCGACGCCGAGGTCCCGCTGATCGTCTGCATCACCGAAGGCATCCCGGTGCTCGACATGGTCCGGGTGAAGCGCTCGCTGCAGGGTTCCAAGTCGCGCCTGATCGGGCCGAACTGCCCGGGCGTCATGACCGCCGGCGAGTGCAAGATCGGCATCATGCCGGCCAACATCTTCAAGCCGGGTTCGGTCGGCATCGTGTCGCGTTCGGGCACGCTGACCTATGAGGCGGTGTTCCAGACCACGTCGGAAGGTCTCGGCCAGACCACCGCGGTCGGCATCGGCGGCGACCCGGTCAAGGGCACCGAGTTCATCGACATGCTGGAGATGTTCCTGGCTGACCCGAAGACGACCTCGATCATCATGATCGGTGAGATCGGCGGCTCGGCCGAGGAGGACGCGGCGCAGTTCATCAAGGACGAAGCCAAGCGCGGCCGCAAGAAACCGATGGTGGGATTCATTGCCGGTGTCACCGCCCCTCCCGGCCGTCGCATGGGTCATGCCGGCGCGATCATCTCGGGCGGCAAGGGCGATGCCGGCTCGAAGACGGCCGCGATGGAAGCTGCTGGTATTACAGTGTCTCCGTCGCCCGCACGGCTCGGCAAGACGCTTGTCGAAAAGTTGAAATCCTGATTCAGGACTTAGTGCTTTTCGGCGCGAATATTTACAATAAATAAGGTAGACGGTCCTAACCGGAGCCTGATCCGCTTTGTCAGCGGGTCAGGCATTGCGCCGTTTTGATTGGGCGCATCGAAATTACCAGGACGCCACCATGTCTCGCCAAGACGCGAACGCCGCCTTCGCCCTGTCGTCTTTTCTGCAGGGCACCAATGCCACCTACATCGATGAGATCTACGCCCGCTACGAGAAGGATCCCGCCTCGGTCGATCCGGAGTGGCAGGAGTTCTTTAAAAGCCTGAAGGATGCGCCGACCGACGTGCAGAAGAATGCGTCGGGTCCCTCCTGGGCGCGCAGCAACTGGCCGGTGGCCCCGCGCGACGAGCTGACCTCGGCGCTCGACGGCAACTGGGCGGTGGTCGAGAAGAAGGTCGGCGAGAAGATCGCGGCCAAGGCGCAGACCAAGGGCGTCGAACTGTCGCTGGCCGACGTCAACCAGGCCACCCGCGACTCCGTCCGCGCGTTGATGCTGATCCGCGCCTACCGCATGCGCGGCCACTTCCACGCCAAGCTCGATCCGCTCGGCATCGAGGCGCCGCGCAACCGCGAGGAGCTCGACCCGCGCTCCTACGGCTTCACCGAGGCCGATTTCGACCGCAAGATCTTCCTCGATCACGTGCTGGGCCTCGAATACGGCTCCCTGCGCGAGATCGTCGCGATCTGCGAGCGCACCTACTGCCAGACGCTCGGCGTCGAGTTCATGCACATCACGAACGCGGCGCAGAAGGCCTGGATCCAGGAGCGCATCGAGGGGCCGGACAAGGAGATCTCGTTCACCCGCGAGGGCCGTCGCGCCATCCTGCAGAAGCTGATCGAATCCGAAGGCTTCGAGAAGTTCTGCGACGTCAAGTTCACCGGCACCAAGCGCTTCGGTCTCGACGGCGGCGAGTCGCTGATCCCGGCGCTGGAGCAGATCATCAAGCGCGGCGGCAATCTCGGCGTGAAGGAGATCGTGCTCGGCATGCCGCATCGCGGCCGCCTGAACGTGCTGACCCAGGTCATGGGCAAGGCGCACCGGGCGTTGTTCCACGAGTTCAAGGGTGGCTCGGCCAATCCCGACGCGGTCGAAGGCTCCGGCGACGTCAAGTACCACCTCGGCGCCTCCTCGGACCGCGAGTTCGACGGCAACCGGATCCATCTGTCGCTGACTGCCAACCCGTCGCATCTTGAGATCGTCGACCCCGTGGTGCTCGGCAAGGTCCGCGCCAAGCAGGATCAGCACGGCGATCCGCCGGACATGCGCATCTCGGTGCTGCCGCTGCTGATGCATGGCGACGCGGCGTTCGCCGGCCAGGGCGTGGTGGCGGAGTGCTTCGCGCTGTCGGATCTGAAGGGCTACCGGACCGGTGGCTCGATTCATTTCATCGTCAACAACCAGATCGGCTTCACGACCTATCCGCGCTATTCGCGCTCGTCGCCCTATCCGTCCGACGTCGCCAAGATGATCGACGCGCCGATCTTCCATGTGAACGGCGACGATCCGGAGGCGGTCGTGTTCGCGGCCAAGGTCGCGACCGAGTTCCGGCAGAAGTTCCACAAGCCGGTCGTCATCGACATGTTCTGCTACCGCAGGCATGGCCACAACGAAGGTGACGAGCCGGCTTTCACCCAGCCGGTGATGTACAAGAAGATCGCCGGTCATCCGTCGACCCTGGAGATCTACTCCAAGCGCCTGGTCGCCGAAGGCGTCATGACCGAGGGCGAGGTCGACAAGGCCAAGGCCGACTGGCGCGCCCGTCTCGACGCCGAGTTCGAGGCCGGCACCTCCTATCGTCCCAACAAGGCCGACTGGCTCGACGGCAAGTGGGCAGGGTTCAAGTCTGCCGACCAGGAAGAAGAAGCGCGCCGCGGCGTGACCGGCGTCGAGCTCGACCGTCTCAAGGAGATCGGCCGCAAGATCACCAAGGTGCCGGACGGCTTCCGCCTGCACCGCACGATCCAGCGCTTCCTCGAGAACCGCGCCAAGGCGATCGACAGCGGCATCGGGATCGACTGGGCGACCGGCGAGGCGCTGGCGTTCTGCTCGCTGCTCCTGGAAGGCCACAAGGTTCGTCTGTCCGGCCAGGACAGCGAACGCGGCACCTTCTCGCAACGTCACTCGGTCTTGATCGACCAGGAGGACGAGAGCCGCTACACGCCGTTCAACCATCTGGCGCCGGAGCAGGGCCATTTCGAGGTCATCAACTCGCTGCTCTCGGAAGAAGCCGTGCTCGGCTTCGAATACGGCTACTCGCTTGCCGAGCCCACTGCGCTGACGCTGTGGGAGGCGCAGTTCGGCGATTTCGCCAACGGCGCCCAGGTGCTGTTCGACCAGTTCATCTCGTCGGGTGAGCGCAAATGGCTGCGCATGTCCGGCCTCGTCTGCCTGCTGCCGCATGGCTATGAGGGCCAGGGCCCCGAGCATTCGTCGGCCCGCCTCGAACGCTATCTGCAGATGTGCGCCGAGGACAACATGCAGGTGGTCTATCCGACCACGCCGGCGAACTACTTCCATGTCATGCGTCGGCAGCTGCATCGCGAGATCCGCAAGCCGCTGATCGTGATGACGCCGAAGTCGCTGCTGCGCCACAAGCGCGCGGTGTCGCGGCTCGAGGAGCTGGCCAAGGGAACGACCTTCCACCGCATCCTGTACGATGACGCCCAGATGCAGGCGGACGACAAGACCAAGCTGGTGCCGGACGATCAGATCCGCCGCATCGTGCTGTGCTCGGGCAAGGTCTATTACGACCTGTACGACGAGCGCGAGAAGCGCGGGCTCAACGACGTCTATCTGATGCGCGTCGAGCAGCTTTACCCGGTGCCGCTCAAGGCGCTGGTCGCCGAGCTCAGCCGCTTCAAGAACGCCGAAGTGGTGTGGTGTCAGGAAGAGCCCCGCAACATGGGCGCCTGGCACTTCATCGAGCCCTACATCGAATGGGTGCTGAACCAGACCGGCGGCAAGAGCAAGCGTCCGCGCTATGCCGGCCGCGCCGCGTCGGCGGCCACCGCCACGGGCCTGATGTCGAAGCATCTTGCGCAACTGAAGGCGCTGCTCGACGAAGCCCTGAACTGAACCTGCCTATAGAGGCGCCCCGCAAGCCATGCGGGGCGCAAGTACATCGCGTTGATCGTCCGTCCCGCATCGCTTGCTCGCCGCAAGGCGATGGCGGACGGACTTTATGGCCGCACGGGTTATTGAGGATAAAAGACCATGACTGAAATTCGCGTTCCGACGCTGGGTGAATCCGTCACCGAAGCCACCATCGGCCGCTGGTTCAAGAAGGCTGGCGACGCGGTTGCCGTCGACGAGCCCCTCGTCGAGCTCGAGACCGACAAGGTCACGATCGAGGTGCCCGCGCCGTCGGCCGGCACCTTGGGCGAGATCATCGCCAAGGATGGTGAGACGGTCGCCGTCGGCGCGCTGCTCGGCCAGATCACCGATGGCGCCGCGGCTGCCAAGCCGGCCGCTGCTGCTCCGGCTTCGGCAAAGCCCGCTGCCTCCGCGCCGCCGGCTGCGGCACCTGCGCCGGCCAAGGCGCTGCCCGCCGATACGCCGCAAGCCCCGTCGGTGCGCAAGCTCTCGGCCGAGAGCGGCGTCGATGCCACCACCGTGCCCGGCTCGGGCAAGGACGGCCGCGTCACCAAGGGCGACATGCTGGCCGCGATCGAGCGCGCCGCATCGGCGCCGACTCCGGTCAATCAGCCGGCCGCCGCCGTGCAGGTGCGTGCGCCGTCGCCCGCTGACGATGCGGCGCGCGAGGAGCGCGTGAAGATGACCCGGCTGCGCCAGACCATCGCGCGCCGCCTCAAGGACGTCCAGAACACCGCGGCCATGCTCACGACCTTCAACGAGGTCGACATGACCAACGTGATGGCGCTTCGCAGCCAGTACAAGGACGTGTTCGAGAAGAAGCACGGCTCGAAGCTCGGCTTCATGGGCTTCTTCACCAAGGCGGTGGTGCAGGCGCTGAAGGACATTCCGGCGGTCAACGCCGAGATCGACGGCTCGGACCTGATCTACAAGAACTACTATCACATCGGCGTCGCCGTCGGCACCGACAAGGGCCTGGTCGTGCCGGTCGTGCGCGACTGTGACCACAAGTCGATCGCCGACATCGAGAAGGGCATCGCCGATTTCGGCCGCCGCGCCCGTGACGGCCAGCTCAAGATCGACGAGATGCAGGGCGGCACCTTCACGATCACCAATGGCGGCATCTACGGCTCGCTGATGTCGACCCCGATCCTGAACGCGCCGCAGTCCGGCATCCTCGGCATGCACAAGATCCAGGAGCGCCCCGTCGTGGTTGCCGGCAAGATCGAGGTCCGCCCGATGATGTATCTCGCGCTGTCCTACGATCACCGCGTCATCGACGGCAAGGAGGCGGTGACCTTCCTGGTGCGCGTCAAGGAGAGCCTGGAAGATCCGGCGCGGCTTGTGCTGGATCTCTGAGCGGAGGCGACGATGGAGGAGCCGTCACTGGTGCTGTCGTTGATGCCGTTTCTCCTTACGACGGTGATCTTCTTTGTTTTCACCATTCCGATCGCTCGGAGAAAGGGCAGGGGTCTCGGCTTCGCCGCTTTGAGCCTCATACCCTTCGTGACGCCCTTCATCCTGCTTTATCTAGTGAGTCTGACCGACAAGGCTGTTTTCGATCGCCTTGCAGAACTTGAAGCCAAGTCACAGTAGGAATCGGCCAAGTGGCCCGCGCAAGCAGTCCACTTGGCGCACTCAGCGGGGCTCCTCATGACCGACAGGGTTGCAGTAATCACCGGCGGTAGCCGCGGCATCGGCCGCGCCACCGCCATTGCGGCCGCATCGCGCGGCTTCAAGATCGTGGTCGGCTACGCCTCCAACGAGGCGGCGGCGCAGAGCACGGTGGCCGCGATCGAGGCCAAGAACGGCAAGGCCATCGCGGTCAAATGCGACGTCGGCAGCGAGCACGACATCCTCGCTCTGTTCAAGGCGGCCGACAAGTTCGGCACCCTCGGCGCTCTCATCAACAACGCTGGCATCGTCGGCCCCACCACGCGCGTCGACGAGATGAGCGCGGAGCGCATCGAGCGGTTGATGGCGGTCAACGTCACCGGCAGCATCCTGTGCGCACGTGAGGCCGTGAAGCGGATGTCGACGCGGCATGGTGGTCAGGGCGGCGTCATCATCAATTTGTCCTCGGTCGCGGCCAGGCTCGGCTCGCCCAACACCTATGTCGACTACGCCGCCTCGAAAGGCGCGATCGATTCCTTCACCGTCGGCCTCGGTCACGAGGTCGCGAACGAAGGCATCCGCGTCGCGGCGATCCGCCCGGGCCTGATCGACACCGAGATCCATGCCTCCGGCGGCGAGCCCGATCGCGCCCACCGCCTTGCCCCCATGGTGCCGATGAAGCGCGTTGGCACCGCGGAGGAAATCGCCAATGCCATCGTCTGGCTGCTGTCGGACGAGGCCTCCTATGTCACTTCGGCCATTCTCGACGTGTCGGGCGGACGCTGACGACCGTCGTCATCTTTGACTGCAAGCTTACGGAACATTCGATCATGGCATCTTACGATCTCGTCGTCATCGGCACCGGACCCGGTGGGTATGTCTGCGCCATCCGCGCGGCGCAGCTCGGCATGAAGGTGGCCGTGGTCGAGAAGAACGCGACCCTCGGCGGCACCTGCCTCAACGTCGGCTGCATGCCCTCGAAGGCGCTGCTGCATGCCTCCGAGCTGTTCGAGGAGGCCGGGCACTCCTTCGCCAAGATGGGCGTCAAGGTGTCGCAGCCCGAGCTCGATCTGCCGGCGATGATGAACTTCAAGCAGCAGGGCATCGACGGCAACGTCAAGGGCGTCGAGTTCCTGATGAAGAAGAACAAGATCGACGTGCTCGTGGGCAAGGGCAAGATCCTCGGCACCGGCAAGCTGCAGGTGACCGGCAATGACGGCGCGGTGCAGACCGTCGAGACCAAGAACATCGTGATCGCGACCGGCTCGGACATTGCGCGCCTGAAGGGCATCGAGATCGACGAAAAGCGCATCGTCTCGTCGACCGGCGCGCTGTCGCTGGAGAAAGTGCCTTCGAGGCTGCTGGTGGTCGGCGCCGGCGTGATCGGGCTCGAGCTCGGCTCGGTGTGGCGCCGCCTCGGCGCCAAGGTCACCGTGGTCGAATTCCTCGACCGCATCCTGCCCGGCATGGATGGCGAGATCGCGAAACAGTTTCAGCGCATTCTCGAGAAGCAGGGCTTTGCGTTCAAGCTCGGCGCCAAGGTGACCGGCGTCGATACGTCCGGGGCTACGCTCTCGGCGACCATCGAGCCCGCCGCGGGCGGAGCGGCTGAAAAGATCGAAGCCGATGTCGTGCTGGTGGCGATCGGGCGCGTGCCCTACACCGACGGTCTTGGCCTGCAGGAGGCCGGCGTGGTGCTCGACAATCGCGGCCGCGTCCAGATCGATCACCATTTCGCGACCAGCGTGCCGGGCGTCTATGCCATCGGCGACGTCGTCGCCGGGCCCATGCTCGCGCACAAGGCCGAGGACGAGGGTGTTGCGGTCGCCGAGATCATCGCCGGACAGGCCGGCCATGTGAACTACGACGTCATTCCCGGCGTCGTTTACACGACGCCGGAAGTCGCGTCCGTCGGCAAGACCGAGGACGAGCTGAAGCAGGCGGGCGTCGCCTATACCGTCGGCAAGTTTCCGTTTACCGCGAACGGTCGCTCCAAGGTCAATCAGACCACTGACGGCTTCGTGAAGATCCTTGCGGATGCGAAGACGGATCGCGTGCTCGGCGCCCATATCATCGGCCGCGAGGCCGGGGAAATCATTCACGAGGCCGCCGTATTGATGGAGTTCGGTGGCTCTGCCGAGGATCTCGCGCGCACCTGCCACGCGCATCCGACGCGGTCGGAGGCCGTCAAGGAAGCCGCGCTTGCGGTGGGCAAGCGGGCCATCCATATGTGATGGACGCCCGGAGACGTCTTCGGTGGGTGCGACAAAACGCCCGCTGGTGACGCTGAACCGAACGGCAAGGCGCGAGGTCGTATCGTCATAGCGGCCTCAACCCGCGGGGCCTGGCGGAGATGGAGTCCGATGCTGCGCCGCCTGCTTCAGCCGTTCTGGGTTTTGCTTGCGATCATCTTCCTGATCGAGGCTTGGCTGTGGGACCATCTCGAGCCGATCGTGGCGCGCATCGTCGCCGCGATACCGCTGCGTAGCTTCAAGCACTGGCTGGCCGGGCGCATTGAGACGCTGTCGCCGGCGCTGACCCTGATCGTCTTCGTCGTGCCGGTCGTGCTGCTGTTTCCGCTCAAGCTGATCGGCATGTGGCTGCTGATGCACCAGCAGTGGAAGTTTGCGCTGGCCACGATCGTGTTCGGCAAGATCGTCGGCGTCGGCGTCACCGCCTTCATCTTCGATGTGACGCGCAGCAAGCTGCTGCAGATGTCCTGGTTCGCGTGGCTCTACGAGGCCGTGCTCGCGCTGCGCAGGAAAGCCGCGGCGCTGGTCGATCCGATCAAGCAGCGCATCCGCGAGATCATCCGCGGCAATGCCGATGGCTGGTCATCGCGCGTGCTGCGCGTGATCATGCGCTTCCGCAGGAGCGTGCAGCAGGCGCGGTAGCGGTGGTCCCCACGTCGCAAAGCCAGTTGCTGTCGCTGACCTCAGTGCAGATGCAAGAGATGCGGCTGGAACAGGCCGAGCAACGTCATGGCAATACCGATCAGCGCGAGCCCTCCGGACGCCCAGGCCAGCACGAGCATGCCCGTGATGATCGTCGCTGACGCCAGCACGATGCCGATCTGGAAGGCGGCCGACGCGAGCTCATAGTGGTGGTACTTTGCGGTGGCGAGGTCGCGCTCGTGCTCGGCATGCTTGGCGCGTTCGGCCAGCTGCTCGCTGCCTTCGCCGGTCTCCGGCTCCGAGCGATAGCGCGCGGCATTCTTCTGCCAATCGTCGATCTGCTTCTGCAACGCCGCCTTCGCTGCCTCGTCAGGCAGCGCCGGCAAGCTCAGCTTGCCCTGCTCGGCGGCGGTCTGCACCACGGTGCGGCGAACGGTCTTGGCCTGGAAGAAGGCCCAGAGGTTCGAGGCCTCGACGTTCTTGCTGATCGATTCGGTCTGCGCGCCCTTGCCGAGCGTCTCCGAGAGCGCCAGGAACAGGGCTATGACGGCGATCAGCAGCGCGATCTTCTTGTTTTCGCCGGACGCATGCTCGGCATGCTCCGCATGCTCCATGCTCTCATGTGCGCTCATCTGTTCCCCTCCGGATCAAGCAGCCAAGACGATTGCCGGAACCGGGGGGACAGCGCAAGCGAAACGATATGAACGAAAGATGTCACCGCCGCGGATGCGCTGACGCGTACACCTGCAGCAGGCGCTCCGAATCAATGCCGGTATAGACCTGGGTCGTCGACAGCGAGGCGTGGCCGAGCAGCTCCTGGATCGCACGCAGGTCGCCGCCGCGCGACAGCAGATGCGTCGCGAAGGAATGGCGCAGCGCGTGCGGCGTGGCGCTGTCGGGCAGGCCGAGCGCGCCGCGCAGCCGCTCCATCGTCAGCTGGATGATGCGCGGGCTCAACGGGCCGCCCTTGGCGCCGAGGAACATCGGCCCGTCCGCAGACAGCGGATAAGGACAAAGCTTGGCGTACTCGTCGATCAGCTGCAGCACATTCTGCAGCACCGGCACCATGCGGGTCTTGTTGCCCTTGCCGGTCACGACCAGCACGTCGCCTTCGCCCGGCCGTGGCACCTCGCGGCGCTTGAGGCCGAGCGCTTCGGAGATGCGCAGGCCGGAGCCGTAGAGCAGGGCCATCACAGCGGCGTCGCGCGCCAGCACCCAGGTCTCCCGGGTCTCGCCGGCGCGCTCGTCGGCATCGGCGAGCCGCTTGGCGGCATCCATCGGCAGCGGCTTGGGCAGGCTCTTGGCGATCTTTGGCGCGCGGATTCCGGAGAGTGCGCCGACCTTGCCCTTGCCCTCGCGCTCGAGGAAGCGGCCGAACGAGCGCAGGCCCGCCAAGGTTCGCATCAAGGACCGACCCGCGATGTCGTCTGCGCGTCGCATCGCCATGAAGGCGCGGATATCGGCCGCCTCCAGCGCAGCGAAGCGCGCCAGCGTCACCGGCTCGCCCCAATGGGTGCAGAGGAATTGCAGGCACTGCCGCAGGTCACGGGCATAGGCCTCGACCGTCTTCGGCGACAGCCGGCGCTCGCTGCGCAGATGCGCCAGCCACTGCATCATGACCCGTACCACGCCCTCGTCGGCGCCGATGAGGTCGGTGATGTCGGGCGTCTCCGCCGCTGATGTCGTGGTCGCAGCCATCGCGAACAGCTCGATCTCATCTCGTCGAGTCATGTATATCCCACTATCGTCCTTTACCGTTCGCTAACTTTGCCGGGCGGCTTTCGCTTCAGCCAGAGCAAGGCTATCTCCGGCCTCATGGACCGCCCGACCGATCTCTTTCCAGGTGCAGCCAGCGCGACCGGCGTGGTCGACGTGCTGGTTCCGGTCGCGCTGGACCACACCTATTCCTACCGTGTGCCGCGCGGCATGGATCTGAGGGCTGGCGATGTCGTCGGCGTGCCGCTGGGCCCGCGCGAGGTGCTGGCGGTGGTGTGGGCCGAGAATGCCAATCCCGATCCGCGCCTGCACAACCGGCTCAAGGACGTCAGCGAGAAGCTCGATGTGCCGCCGCTCAAGCCGGAGCTGCGGTCCCTGATCGACTGGGTCGCCAATTATACGCTGTCGCCCCGCGGCATGGTGCTGCGGATGTCCCTGCGCATGGGCGAGCATCTCGGCCCGGAGCGCGTTCGCCTCGGCGTCCGGCTGGTCGGCGAGCCGCCGAAGCGGCTGACGCCGTCACGCCGCCGCGTCATCGACGCCGTTTCCGACGGCCTGCTGCACGGCAAGTCGGATCTGGCGCGCGAGGTCGGCGTGTCCGGGGGCGTGATCGACGGCCTGGTCGACGAGGGCACCTTGACGGTGGAGGCGATGCCGCGGACGCTGGCGCCGCCGGCGCCCGATCCCGACTTCGCCCGGCCGGAGTTCTTCGACGCGCAGCAGGCCGGCGTCGAGGCGATGCGGGCGCTGGCCGCGAGCGGCACGTTCCAGGTTGCGCTGCTCGACGGCGTCACTGGGTCAGGCAAGACGGAAGTCTATTTCGAGGCGGTGGCCGAAACGGTCCGCCGCGGCCGGCAGTCGCTGATCCTGATGCCGGAGATCGCGCTGACCGGCCAATTCCTGGAGCGCTTCTCGCGCCGCTTCGGCGTCCGCCCGCTGGAATGGCATTCCGAGCTGACCCCGCGCAACCGTCAGCGCAACTGGGCTTCGATCGCCGCCGGCGAGGCGCCGGTGGTCGTCGGCGCCCGCTCGGCGCTGTTCCTGCCCTATGCCGATCTCGGCCTGATCATCGTCGACGAGGAGCACGACCAGGCCTACAAGCAGGACGAGGGCGCCCATTACCACGCCCGCGACATGGCCGTGGTGCGCGGCCACATCGCCAAGATCCCGGTGGTGCTGGCGTCAGCGACGCCCTCGGTGGAGACCGAGGTCAATGCCCGCAAGGGCCGCTACCAGCGCGTGGCGCTGCCGTCGCGCTTCGGCGGCCAGCACATGCCGCATATCGAGGCCATCGATCTCCGGCGCGAGCCGCCGCCGCGCGGCCGCTACATCTCGCCGCGGCTGGCCGGCGAGATCCGCACCGCGATCGAGCGCGGCGAGCAGGCGCTGCTGTTCCTGAACCGCCGCGGCTATGCGCCGCTCACCCTGTGCCGCGCCTGCGGTCACCGCTTCGCCTGCACCATCTGCGACGCCTGGCTGGTCGATCACCGCTTTCGCCAGCGGCTGGTCTGCCACCATTGCGGCTTCTCGATGCCGCGTCCGCCGAGCTGTCCGCACTGCGCGGCCGAGGAATCGCTGGTCGCGGTGGGACCCGGCGTGGAGAGGTTGCAGGAGGAGGCGGCGGCGCTGTTTCCGGAGGCGCGCAGCATGGTGCTGTCGAGCGATCTGATCACCTCGATCGAGACCATGCGCGCCGAGCTGACGGAGATCGCGGAAGGCCGCGTCGATCTCATCATCGGCACCCAGCTCGTCGCCAAGGGGCATAACTTTCCGCGGCTCAATCTCGTCGGTGTGGTCGATGCCGATCTCGGCCTCGGCAATGGCGATCCGCGCGCCGCCGAGCGCACCTGGCAGCTCCTGAACCAGGTGATCGGCCGCGCCGGCCGTGAGCAGGGGCGAGGCCGAGGCTACCTGCAGACCCACCAGCCCGAGCATCCCGTCATGAAGGCGCTGGTCGCCTGCGACCGCGAGGCCTTCTACACCAGCGAGATCGACGTCCGCGAGCGCACCGGCTATCCGCCGTTCGGGCGGCTCGCGAGCCTGATCATCTCGGCGGGAGACCGGCCCACCGCAGAAGGCTTTGCCCGCCGGCTGGTCGCGTCGGCGCCGCGCGAGGAGGGTGTGCTGCTGCTCGGCCCAGCCGAGGCGCCGCTCGCGGTGATAAAGGGCCGCTACCGCTTTCGGCTGCTGCTCAAGTCGGCACGCAATTTCGACCTGTCGGATTATCTGCGCCACTGGCTGGCGCATGCCGAGAAGCCCAAGGGCAATCTCAAGCTCGAGGTCGACGTCGACCCGCAGAGCTTCCTGTAGCGCTCGGCGCGCTCTCCACCGTCATCGCGAGGAGCGACGCGACGAAGCAATCCAGAGTCCAGACCCGGCCCTGGATTGCTTCGCTGCGCCGCTGCGCTCGCAATGACGCGTAAATAGATTCTGGTGCCTTACGACACGACCTCAGCGGTGACGCGGCCGACGCCGGCGCGGGTCAGGCCGATGGCGCGGGCGGCGCCGGTCGAGAGGTCGAGCACCCGGCCGCGGATGAACGGGCCGCGGTCGTTGACGGTGACGATGACGCTGTTGCCGCCATGGGTCACGCGCAGCTTGGTGCCGAACGGCAGCGAGCGGTGCGCGCAGGTCATGGCGTTGGCGTTCATGCGCTGGCCGGAGGCAGTGCGGCTGCCGGACTCGTTGCCGTAGTACGACGCCATGCCGGAGAAGCTGCGGCCGGTGCCGGACGACGGCGTGACCGCTGCGTTGGAGTTCATCCACGAGGAGCCGTTGGACGACCATCCGTTCGAGAACGAGTCGGCCGCGGGCTGAGCAGCATGGCGCGACATGTGGTGATGGTGGTGGCGAGCGTGGTGCTGGTGGTGCCTGGACCGGGCCGAGGCTTCGGTGGCGCTGCCGCCGACGATCAGCGTCACGGCAACAGCGAGCGCGGTGCGCGAGCCGGCGATTTTGCCAGCCGAGATGTTCTTCAGTTTCAGCATCTATGTCCCTCGAACAGTATTGCCGCGTTCTGCGGCCAGTGAACCCCCGTCAGGTGTTGAGGCGGGCGCCGTTTGGTGGGGCAATGAGGCGTGAATGGGGCAGTAGAAATTGTTTCGCTCTGATCGAAACATCTTGCATCGCGGTCTACTCATCACGGAAAATTCCGTAATCCGTTGCTTTAACGCTTCTTTAACGATCAAATACTTCAAAATACTGTTGATTTAAGTTCTCGCTTAGGACGCCAAGATGTCAGCAAGTAATGTCGATGCGGGCCGGCCGGCGGCCGCCGGGCACCGCCGACGGGAGTCAAGGCCAAACCAGCATGGCGGCCATGCAGCAACAGCTGGAACCTTGTCCGAAGTGATTGGTATTGGGGTCGGGTCGCGTGTTGGGCGCGATCAGCGTGTCCGTTGGACGGGCGCTTTCGCTCCGACCGCGGCGCGGCAACAAGGTGCCGAATAGCGGGCCACCGCTTGTTGCGGCTGCGCGTACGCTATGTTAGCAAAGCGCCGCTTTTCGTGATCAAGCTGCTCCCGCGGCGATCGAAAATCAAAGTCCTGCTTGAATTCCAAGGGCTTAACTGGTTTGCGCCGCAGCGGCGCGCCGGTGTCCCTCTTGTGGGTTGGGCACATATAAAAAGAGCACGTCTGTGGCTGCTGAAGATCCCTCCGTATCCGGTGTGTCCGGTCGTTACGCGACGGCCCTGTTTGAACTGGCCCGTGACGAAAAGTCCGTCGATGCGGTCAAGGCCGATCTCGACAGGTTCAATGCCCTCCTCGATGAGAGCGCCGATCTCAAGCGCCTCGTCCGCAGTCCGGTGTTCGGTGCGGACGTGCAACTCAAGGCGCTGAATGCCGTGCTGGACAAGGCTGGCATCGCCGGCGTCGCCGCCAACGTGCTGCGCGTGCTGACCGCCAACCGCCGCCTGTTCGCGGTGACCGACGTGATCCGCGCCTTCAACGCGCTGGTCGCCAAATACAAGGGAGAGGCCACGGCCGACGTCGTCGTCGCCGAGCCGCTCTCCGACAAGAATCTCGACGCCTTGAAGGCCTCACTGAAGACGGTGACCGGCAAGGACGTCGCGCTCAACGTGAAAGTCGATCCAGCGATTATCGGCGGGCTCGTCGTCAAGCTCGGCAGCCGCATGATCGATAGTTCGCTTCGCACCAAACTCAACTCGATCAAGCACGCGATGAAAGAGGCAGGCTGATGGACATCCGCGCCGCGGAAATTTCCGCGATCCTCAAGGACCAGATCAAGAATTTCGGGCAGGAAGCCGAAGTTACCGAAGTCGGACAGGTGCTGTCCGTCGGTGACGGTATCGCCCGCGTCTACGGTCTCGACAACGTCCAGGCCGGTGAGATGGTCGAGTTCGAGAACGGCACCCGCGGCATGGCGCTGAACCTCGAGACCGACAATGTCGGCGTCGTCATCTTCGGCGCCGACCGCGAGATCAAGGAAGGCCAGACCGTCAAGCGCACCCGCGCCATCGTCGACGCTCCGGTCGGCAAGGGTCTGCTCGGCCGCGTCGTCGACGCGCTCGGCAATCCGATCGACGGCAAGGGCCCGATCCAGGCGACCGAGCGCAAGCGCGTCGACGTCAAGGCCCCCGGCATCATTCCGCGCAAGTCGGTGAACGAGCCGATGTCGACCGGCCTCAAGGCGATCGACGCCCTGATCCCGGTCGGCCGTGGCCAGCGCGAGCTGATCATCGGTGACCGTCAGACCGGCAAGACCGCGATCGCGCTCGACACCATCCTGAACCAGAAGCCGCTCAACGTTGCCGGCGCCCCCGAGAGCCAGAAGCTGTATTGCGTCTACGTCGCGATCGGCCAGAAGCGCTCCACCGTCGCTCAGTTCGTCAAGGTGCTCGAAGAGCAGGGCGCGCTGGAATACTCGATCGTCATCGCCGCCACCGCGTCCGATCCGGCTCCGATGCAGTATCTCGCTCCGTTCACCGGCTGCACCATGGGCGAGTACTTCCGCGACAACGGCATGCACGCCGTCATCATCTATGACGATCTGTCGAAGCAGGCCGTCGCCTATCGCCAGATGTCGCTGCTGCTGCGCCGCCCGCCGGGGCGCGAAGCCTATCCGGGCGACGTGTTCTATCTGCATTCGCGCCTGCTCGAGCGGGCCGCCAAGCTCAGCAAGGACCATGGTCTGGGGTCGCTCACCGCGCTGCCCGTCATCGAGACCCAGGCCAACGACGTGTCGGCCTACATTCCGACCAACGTCATTTCGATCACCGACGGCCAGATCTTCCTGGAGACCGATCTGTTCTTCCAGGGCATCCGTCCTGCCGTGAACGTCGGTCTGTCGGTGTCGCGCGTCGGCTCCTCGGCCCAGACCAAGGCGATGAAGAAGGTCGCCGGTAAGATCAAGGGCGAGCTGGCGCAGTACCGCGAAATGGCGGCGTTCGCGCAGTTCGGCTCCGACTTGGACGCCTCGACCCAGCGCCTGCTCAACCGCGGCGCGCGCCTGACCGAGCTCCTGAAGCAGCCGCAGTTCTCGCCGCTGAAGATGGAAGAGCAGGTCTGCGTGATCTGGGCCGGCACCAACGGCTATCTCGATCCGCTCCCGCTCAACAAGGTGCGCGCGTTCGAGGACGGCCTGCTGTCGCTGCTGCGCGGCAAGAATGCCGACCTGCTGAACGCGATCCGTGACAGCAAGGATCTGTCCGACGACAGCGCCGCCAAGCTGAAGGCGGTGGTCGAAGGCTTCGCCAAGACCTTCGCCTGACGGCAAAGGATGGCCGGACTTCGCCCGGCCATCAACGTCGTCGACGTGGGACAACAAGACATCTCATGTCCGGCACCAGGCCGGGCATGACCAATCTCGAGGGTTGAACGGCAAGGTCCCAAGGGGATCCGGCCGCCGGGGTGAGATCGACGAACAATGGCGTCACTGAAAGACATGCGGGTCCGCATCGCCTCGACCAAGGCGACGCAGAAGATCACCAAGGCCATGCAGATGGTCGCGGCCTCCAAGCTGCGCCGTGCGCAGCTCGCGGCCGAGGCGGCGCGTCCCTATGCCGAGAAGATGGACGCTGTGATCTCCAACATCGCGAGCGCCACCATCGCCTCCGCCGGCGGGCCGAAGCTGCTCGCGGGTACCGGTCGCGACCAGGTGCACCTGCTGCTGGTCTGCACCGGCGAGCGCGGCCTGTCCGGCGCGTTCAACTCCTCGATCGTCCGCCTGGCGCGCGAGCGTGCGCTCGCCCTGATGAACCAGGGCAAGGAGGTGAAGTTCTTCTGCGTCGGCCGCAAAGGTTATGAGCAGCTTCGCCGCCAGTTCGACAAGCAGATCGTCGAGCACATGGACCTGCGCTCGGTGCGCCAGATCGGCTTCGCCAATGCCGACGAGATCGCCAAGAAGGTCATCGCCCGTTTCGATGCCGGCGAGTTCGACGTCTGCACGCTGTTCTATTCGCGCTTCCGCTCGGTGATCGCGCAGATCCCGACCGCCCAGCAGATCATTCCGCTGGTGGTCGAGGCGCGGCCCGCCAACGCGGCGCCGCTGGCGCCTTACGAGTATGAGCCGGAGGAGGACGAGATCCTGGCCGGACTGCTGCCGCGCAATCTCGCGGTGCAGATCTTCCGCGCGCTGCTCGAAAACAACGCCTCGTTCTACGGGGCGCAGATGTCGGCCATGGACAACGCCACCCGCAACGCCGGCGAGATGATCCGCAAGCAGACGCTGATCTACAACCGCACGCGTCAGGCGATGATCACCAAGGAACTGATCGAAATCATTTCGGGCGCCGAGGCGGTCTAACCGGATCGCGTCGCGCCCCGTTGAAGCGCAACCCAAGGACATATCCCGGTCGAGCCGACCGTGGTTTCGTATACGGATCGTAAGGAGAGAAATCCAATGGCTACCGCAGCCAACCAGATCGGTCGCATCACCCAGGTCATCGGCGCCGTCGTCGACGTGCAGTTCGAAGGTCACCTGCCGGCCATTCTCAACTCGCTCGAAACCAAGAACGGCGGCAACCGCCTCGTGCTTGAGGTCGCCCAGCATCTCGGCGAGTCCACCGTGCGCACCATCGCGATGGACACCACCGAGGGCCTGGTTCGCGGCCAGGAAGTCAGCGACACCGGGTCGCCGATCCGGGTGCCGGTCGGCGTCGGCACGCTCGGCCGCATCATGAACGTGATCGGCGAGCCGATCGACGAGGCCGGCCCGGTCGAGGCCGAGGGCCTGCGCCCGATCCACGCGGACGCGCCGAGCTACACCGACCAGTCGACCGAAGCGGAAATCCTCGTCACCGGTATCAAGGTCGTCGACCTCCTGGCGCCCTACGCCAAGGGCGGCAAGATCGGCCTGTTCGGCGGCGCCGGCGTCGGAAAGACCGTGCTGATCCAGGAGCTGATCAACAACGTCGCCAAGGCGCACGGTGGTTATTCGGTGTTCGCCGGCGTCGGCGAGCGTACCCGTGAAGGCAACGACCTCTATCACGAGTTCATCGAATCCAAGGTCAACGCCGATCCGCACAATCCCGATCCGAGCGTCAAGTCGAAGTGCGCGCTGGTGTTCGGCCAGATGAACGAGCCGCCGGGCGCGCGCGCCCGCGTCGGCCTGACCGGCCTGACCGTCGCCGAGCACTTCCGTGACCAGGGCCAGGACGTGCTGTTCTTCGTCGACAACATCTTCCGCTTCACCCAGGCCGGCTCGGAAGTGTCGGCGCTGCTCGGCCGCATCCCCTCGGCGGTGGGTTATCAGCCGACGCTCGCCACCGACATGGGCGCGCTGCAGGAGCGCATCACCACCACCAACAAGGGCTCGATCACCTCGGTGCAGGCGATCTACGTGCCGGCCGACGACTTGACCGACCCGGCGCCGGCGACCTCGTTCGCCCACTTGGACGCCACCACCGTGCTCAACCGCGCGATCTCGGAAAAGGGCATCTACCCGGCCGTGGACCCGCTCGACTCGACCTCGCGCATGCTCTCCCCGCTGGTCGTCGGCGAGGAGCACTATCAGACCGCGCGTCAGGTCCAGCAGATCCTGCAGCGCTACAAGTCGCTGCAGGACATCATCGCCATCCTGGGCATGGACGAGCTGTCGGAAGAGGACAAGCTGACCGTGGCCCGCGCCCGCAAGATCGAGCGCTTCCTGTCGCAGCCGTTCCACGTCGCCGAAATCTTCACGGGATCGCCGGGCAAGTTCGTCGACCTCGCCGACACCATCAAGGGCTTCAAGGGCCTGTGTGAAGGCAAGTACGATCACCTGCCGGAGGCCGCCTTCTACATGGTCGGCAACATCGACGAGGCGGTCGAGAAGGGCAAGAAGCTGGCCGCCGAGGCGGCCTAAGGGCGAATAGGGAGTAGCGAATAGACGAACTGTTCGCTGCTTCCTCCTTCACTACTCGCCATTCGCCATTCGCTATTCGCTATCAGCAGGTTTCCCAATGGCTACTTTCCATTTCGATCTCGTCTCGCCGGAAAAGATCGCCTTCTCGGGCGAGGTCGACCAGGTCGACGTGCCCGGCCAGGAGGGTGATTTCGGCGTGCTCGCCGGCCATGCGCCATTCGTGGCGACGCTGCGGCCGGGTATCCTGACGGTGACCGCTGGCGGCTCGCAGCAGAAGATCATCGTGCTCGGCGGCCTCGCCGAGATCTCGGACAAGGGTCTGACGGTTCTGGCCGACGTCGCGACGTCGCTGAAGGAGCTCGACCAGACCGCTTTCGCGGCCGAGATCGCCGGCATGGAATCCAAGCTGAACGAGAAGCAGGGCAACGAGCTCGATCGCGCGATCGAGCGGCTCGATCACTTCAAGACGATCCAGCAGCAGCTCAACACGACCGCGCTGCATTGATCCAACAGCACGACGTATGAATGAACGTTCATGGCCGGGCTCTGCCCGGCCATTTTCGTCTTCCGGCTCGAACGTCCGGGGCCGGCGGATGACTACTAGCAAGGGATGCCGGTTGCGTGCTCGCCGATCTGACGGCATGCTCCCGGCCGTTCGACTGGGCGTGGTGACATGGCAGGGCAGATCGTGTTGAAGCGCAAGATCGCGGCGATTTTTGCCGCCGATATTGCCGGCTATTCCCGCCTCGTCGCCGAGGATGAAGAGGAGACGCTGCGGCGTCTGGCGGCCTATCGCGAAGTGGTCGACGACTTCATCGCGCGCGCCGGTGGCCGCATTTTCAACACCGCGGGCGATGCCGTACTCGCGGAGTTTCCCAGCGCGGTCGAAGCGGTGCGCTGCGCGATCGACATCCAGGAGAGCCTGCGCACGCGCAACATGGCCTATCCGCCGAACCGGCAGATGAGCTACCGCATCGGCATCACCATCGGCGACGTCGTCGAGCGCGACGGCGATCTGCTCGGTGACGGCGTCAACATTGCAGCCAGGCTGGAGGGGCTCGCCGATGTCGGCGGCATCTGCATCTCGCGCGCGGTGCACGAGCAGGTCGCCAATAAGCTGTCGGTGCAGTTCGCCGACATGGGTGCGCGGGAGGTCAAGAACATCCCGACCCCGGTGCACGCCTATCGGGTCGCGATGCGCCGCGAGGACGGCACCTACGCGCCGCCGGAAGAAAAGAAAGTCGCCCGCGGCGGCGGGCTCCGCCTGATCTGGCGAATTGCGGCCGCCCTGGTTGCGCTCGGAGCCGTCGGGGTCGGGACTGAGCTCTATCTGGACTACCGCGATCCGCATCCTGTGCAGCGCGATGCCGCCAAGGCGGCGGCGGAGGCGCTGGCCCGGCTGTCGGCCACGCCGGCTTCGCCTTCCTCGGCCCCGTCTTCATCTCCGTCCCCCGCGGCGACGCAGTCATCCGTCGCCGTGCAGCCCGCTGCCTCGCCGCAGCCGTCACCGCAACCTTCGTCCGTTGTCGCCGCCGAGAAGTTCGCACCTGAAGCCGTGCCGTTCGTGAGCGAGCGGACCCGCATTGCGCTGGCGCGCGACTACGTGCTGGCACCGGATCACAAGGCGTTCGCGACAACGATCAACGGCGTCAGCGCCTATGTCACCGGACAGGCGAGCGATGAGGCCGCGAAATCGGCTGCGCTGGAGCAGTGCCAGCAGCGCGCGGAAAACGCGAACGGACCGCGCAAATGCGAGCTCTATGCCGTCGGCGACAGCGTCGTCTACGTGCACAGCAAGCCACCGTTGCCGCCGCAGCCCTGGGTGCGCCACGACCCGATGACCGAGCGCGCCTTCAGCGCTGCAGAGATGCCGCTGGTGCGCGATACAGGCCGAGCCCGGCTCGAGGCGAACTACGGCACGGCGCGACGGACCAAGGCCATCGCGCTCGGGCCCGGCGGGCAGTTCTTCTATAGCGTCGGCGGCGACCTCGTCGACGACGTGGTTCGCCGCAATCTCGAAGCCTGCGGTGCCCAGGCGGGGACCGCCTGCATCATCGTTGCGCTCGACGATGCCTTCGTTGTGCCGGTGCCGACGGTGATGAAAGCCACCGGCTTCTTCCGCGCGGTCAACCATCAGGCGATCGCCCCGGAGACGCGCGAGGAGGTGGCGCGGCGCCTCGAGGCCGCGCCGTCGGGCTGGAACGCGATCGCGGTCGGAACGGCTGGCCGTCCCGGCTTCGGCCTCAACGGCGATCGCGAGGAGACCGCGATCGGCGGCGCGCTGGCCGATTGCGCCACGCGCGACAGCGATTGCCGGGTGATCGCGATCGGCCCGTTCACGGTCGAGGACAATTAAGCCGGCGAACTCTCTCGACCTCGTCTTTCCGAGGCGCGGAGCGCGAGGCCGGAATGACGGTGAGCCTCACTCTTCGACGTTGATCAGTCGCCAGCTTTGGCGAGATGCGCAAAGGCCTGCGCCACCGCGCGGTAGACCTCACGGCGGAACGGCACCACCAGATCCGGAATGCGCGCGAGCCGCTCCCAGCGCCAGGCGTCGAACTCGGCCGGCTGGTCGTTGCGCGGCGTCACCGGATCGATGTCGCCCTCGCGTCCGGTAAAACGCATCGCGAACCATTTCTGGCGCTGGCCGCGAAAGCGCGCGAGCCGGTGGTTCGGATCCTCGAATGGGGGAAATTCGTAAGTCAGCCAGTCGGTCTCGCCGAGGATGTCGGCGTCGCGAATGCCGGTTTCCTCCCACAGCTCGCGTCGCGCCGCCGCCTGCAGATCCTCGCCGGGGTCGACGCCGCCTTGCGGCATCTGCCATTCGAGGCCGGGCAGGACGATCTCCGGCCCGTCGTCGCGGAAGCGGCGCCCGAGGAAGACGAGGCCTTCGGCATTGAGCAGCGCGATGCCGACATTCGGCCGGTAGGGTCTGGTTTCGGTCATGCTCATATCCGTGGGGCTTCGTCTCGCATGGCAACGCATTGTGACGGCGTTGTCGCGACGGATCTGCAGAGATTCTTTGCAGTGCGAGCGTATGACACGGTTTCGGCCACGCGTCGCGGTCGGCCCGCGATCGCGAGTCAGCCGCCAGCCAGCGTGGCGAATTCCTTCACCACCCGCTCATAGACCGGCCGCTTGAACGGCACGATCAGCCCCGGCAGGTTCTTCATCGGCTCCCAGCGCCAGCTGACGAATTCCGCCTTGTGGTGGCCGCCGCCGGGCCGCTCGACGTTGATCTCGGCATCGGGCCCGGTGAAACGCAGCGCGAACCATTTCTGGCGCTGGCCGCGATAGCGGCCCTTCCAGGCGCGACCCGCGACCGTGCGCGGGATGTCGTAGGTCAGCCAGTCCCCGACCTCGGCCAGCTTCTCGACGGAGCGCACGCTGGTCTCTTCGTACAGCTCGCGTTTGGCCGCCTCCCAGGCATCCTCGCCGGGATCAACGCCGCCCTGCGGCATCTGCCAGACATGGGTGTCGTCGACATGCTCGATCCCGCCGGCGCGGCGACCGATGAAAACCAGCCCCTCCGAATTGATCAGCATGATGCCGACGCAGGTGCGGTAAGGCAGGTCCTCGTAGCGCGTCATTCCGGTCTCGGCCTTCCTGCGGGACCCTGCGCCTCGCTGCGCAGGCCTCACGCTGTCACGTCGCCAGTCGGGCCGGCGCACGTTCGTTCAGTTCGATTTTGATTTCAGCATCGCGGTTGTCAATGGCACCAGCAGAATGCCCTTGCGGTCGAGCCCCTTGATCCAGGTGCCGATGCGGTCGATCGAGACCGGCAGCGCCGACGCGGTCCCGACGGCGACGCCACGCTCCTTGGCCAGGCTTTCGAGCTTGGCGAGCGCATTGTCGATCTCGACCGGGGTCGGCACCGCGTCGATGGCGACGTCGCCCTTCGCGAACGGCATCGCGCGTCCCGTGGCCAGCGAGGCCGCCACGCTGCGCGGGGCTGCGCCATCGTCGAACAAGGCCAGACCGCGCTTGGCGGCCTCGTTCACGATCGGCTGCATCGCCGCTTCCGTTGCGACGAAGCGCGCGCCCATGAAGTTGCCGATGCCGACGTAACCCTGCAGCCGGCTCATGTGCCAGAACAACCGGTCGATGTTCTGGTCCGGTGCGAGTGTAGCGAGCAGCGTCTGCGGACCCGGATCGTTGTCGGGATAGTCGTAGGGCTCCATCGGGACCTGGAGCAGGATCTCGTGGCGCTGCGCCCGGGCGCGCTCGGCGAGTTTGGTCGGATCGGAGCCATAGGGCGTGAAGGCCAGCGTGACCGCCGGCGGCAGCTTCATGATCGCGTCCACCGTCTTCGCGGCGCCGACGCCGAGACCACCGATCACGATCGCGACGGCCGGCATGCGCGCCGCCTTGGCGCGGTCAGCCTCGGCCGCATAGGCGGTGAACGGCTTCAGCCCGTCGGCCATCACCGGGATCATGCCGTAGCGCGACTTCTCCAGCAGCCGCGGGTCCACGCCGGGCATCTGGATCGCCGGAGCGGCCGATCCAGGCTCCGCCGTCTCGCCACCGGCACCGATCGCGACCTCCTGGCGGGTGCCGCTGGAGCCGTCGATGATGGTGACCGTCTTGCGCTCGCCGCCCTCCTGCTTGGCCGCGGGGGCCGCGCCGTGATCGACCTTTGCCTCAGACTTGCCATCCGGCTTGGCGGCCTTGTCGTCGGCAGGCCTTGCGCCTTCGTTGATCGCGACGCGGGCGACCGGCTCGCCACCGAGCGGATTGTCGTTGAACATCGCAAAGCCGGCGAACACGACCAGGAACAGGCCGAGCAGCATCGCAAGGGCCTGCAGGGCCGTGAAGGGAAGCCGAATGCGGCGCTTGCGACGCGTTTCCGTCTGTCCGAGCGGGGCGCTCAGCTCGTCGGCCGTCTCTGTCATCGAAATTCCCGAATCAATCGGGTCGACGATACCACGGCGAGGATTCGGACGCAGGGCCAGTCTCCCAAAGCCCGTAGATCGGCGGAGCGGGAAAGCAAGAAGCCAAAGAGAAAAGGAAAGGGCGGCCCGGAGGCCGCCCTTCAAACCCGATGCCGTCTGTCGGCTGCCGCCTAGTTCGCAGCCTCTCAGTTCGCAGCCTTGGCCGGCTTGTCGGCTGCGGCCTTCTCGGTCGGCGCCGGCGTGTTGGCGCTGTTCTTGATGCCGTGGAGGAGGTCGGCGGCCATTTTGAGCGCCTTGTCGTCCTTGGCGTCTGGCGGCACGTACGATTGCGAGCCGGTCTTCTCGTCGCCGTCGTTCTTCAGATGGCCGCGCAGCGAAGCCTCGCCCTTGGTGTCGGTGCGCGACTTCAGCTCATCCGGCACGTCCTGCAGCACCTCGATGTCGGGCACGATGCCCTTGGCCTGGATCGACTTGCCCGACGGCGTGTAGTAGCGCGCGGTGGTCAGCCGCAGCGCGCCATTGCCGGCGCCGAGCGGGATGATGGTCTGCACCGAGCCCTTGCCGAACGAGCGGGTGCCGACCAGGGTCGCGCGCTTGTGGTCCTGCAGCGCGCCGGCCACGATCTCCGACGCCGAAGCCGAGCCGCCATTGATCAGCACGATGACCGGCTTGCCCTTGGTGAGGTCGCCGGCATGCGCCGCGCGGCGCTGCGTCTCCTCGGCATTGCGGCCGCGGGTCGAGACGATCTCGCCGCGCTCCAGGAACGCGTCGGAGACGGTGACCGCCTCCTCGAGCAGGCCGCCCGGATTGTTGCGCAGGTCGATGATGTAGCCCTTCAGCTTGTCACCGATCTGGTTCTGCAGGTCGGCGATGCTCTTCTTCAGGCCCTCGGTGGTCTGCTCGTTGAAGGTGGTGATGCGGACATAGGCGATGTCGTCGCTCTCGGTGCGCGAGCGCACCGAGCGGACGCGGATGTTGTCGCGGGTCAGCGTCACGTCGAGCGGATTGTCGGCGCCCTTGCGCACGACCTTCAGCTTGATCTTGGTGCCGACCGGGCCGCGCATCTTCTCGACCGCCTGGTTGAGGGTCAGGCCCTGCACGGCTTCGTCGTCGAGATTGGTGATGATGTCGTTGGCCTGGATGCCCGCCTTCGAGGCCGGCGTATCGTCGATCGGCGACACCACCTTGATCAGGCCGTCTTCCATCGTCACTTCGATGCCGAGGCCGCCGAACTCGCCGCGGGTCTGCACCTGCATGTCGCGGAAGCTCTTCGCATCCATGTAGCTCGAATGCGGATCAAGGCCCGAGAGCATGCCGCTGATCGCGGACTCGACCAGCTTCGAATCGTCGGGCTTCTCGACATAATCGCTGCGCACGCGCTCGAACACGTCGCCGAACAGATTGAGCTGGCGATAGGTATCGGCGGTCGCGGCGCGCGCCGTCGATCCCATCAACACCGCGCGCGGTTGCGAGACGAACAGGGTCAATGCCGCACCGGTGGCCGCGCTCAGGAGAATTACCGAAGTCTTACGCATCATCCGCGTACCTTTTCGCCTTCATTTGCGGCCCACCATGGGCCTGGATCGATTGGAGTGCCGTCCTTACGGAACTCGACATAGAGCACTGGTTGACTCGCGTTGGTAGCGAGAATGGAGGCGACCTGGGACGAGTTACCCATGGTCGCGACCGGTTCTCCCGTCTGAACAAACTGCCCGATGTTGACGGAAATGCGCTCCATCCCGGCGATCAGGACATGATACCCGCCACCGGCGTTGAGGATCAAGAGTTGTCCGTAGCTGCGGAAGGGACCCGCATACACAACCCAGCCATCACACGGGGTTGTGACCTGGGCGCCCGGCCGGGCTGCCAAAGAAATGCCTTTATCGGAGCCTCCGGCGCCGTCCGACGCGCCAAATTCGCGAATCTTGGTGCCGTTGACGGGAAACGTCAGCATGCCCTTGGTCGAGGCGAACGCGATCGCGGGCGCCTTGCGGCCCGGGTTGCGCAGCGCATTCGCGTCCGGCTTGCTGTTGACCGGCACGCCCTGCAGGCTCGCCGTCGACGCGGCCTTGGCGGCGCTCTTGAGATCGAGCTCCATCGTCGTGATCAGCCCTTGCAGCGAGTCGATCTGCTGGGCCAGCACAGCCGCGCGCGCGCTTTCGGCTTCCATGTCCTTCTCGGCCGAGCTCTGCTTGCGCTGGCGTTCCTCCACCAGGGCCGCGAGACGGGTCTGATCGGTACGCAGCCTGTCGCGGTCGCCGGCGAGCTTGTCGCGTTCGCTGGCGATCGTCTTGCGGATGGCGACGAGCTCGCCGAGATCGGTCGAGAGCTTTTCGGCGCGGCCACGCATCTCCGGGATCACAGCGCCGAGCAGCATCGCGGTCCGCAGCGACTGCAGCGCATCCTCGGGACGGACGAGCAGGGCCGGCGGCGTGCGGCGGCCGGCGCGCTGCAGCGCAGCCAGAACCTCGATGATCTCGGTGCGCCGTGCCTCCAGTGAGGTGCGCAGATCCTGCTCGCGGCCGTCGAGCCCGCGCAGCCGCGTTTCGGCCTCGCCAACCCGCACCTCGACGCTGCGCACCTGCGCGGCGACGTCGATCAGCTGCTGATTGAGCTTGCCGCGATCCTCGCCGAGCGCGGCGATGTCGGCCTTCAGGCGCTCCTGGGCCTCTGCGGCGGCCTTCTGGGCCGCGCGGGCGGCCTCGAGCTCCTGCTCGCGCTGCTTCAACTGCTCGGGTGTCGCCGGTGTCGGTGAGGCGGTACCGGCGAGGGAAGGCCGAAGTCCGGTCTGCGCCGTCGCCGGCAGACCGGGAACGACGATCAGCAGCGCGACCAGCGACGCGCGGCACGACCGGCCGCTGCGGACGGTTCTTGAGGAACGGGAGAGGGGCCGCGCAGCGAACATCGAGGTCCTTATTGTGCTCCCATCGTCCCCTATTCAAGCGCGGTGATAGGGGTGACCGGCCAGGATCGTAGCAGTACGGTAAATCTGCTCGAGCAGCAGGACGCGGACGATCTGGTGCGGCCAGGTCGCAGCGCCGAACGCAACCCCAAGCTTGGCTCTGCGCCGTAATTCGGGCGAAAGTCCGTCGGCGCCGCCGATTGCGAAGACGGCGGCCGGAATGCCTTCGTCCCGCCAGCGGCCGAGATAACCCGCAAAGGTTGTGCTGTCGACGTTCTGGCCACGTTCGTCGAGACACACCAGCACGGACTTGTCCGGGATCGCCGCCGACATCGCAGCGGCCTCCTCGGCGATGCGCGTTGCCGCGTCGCGGGCGCGGCTTTCCGGAATCTCATGAATGTCGAGGCCGCGAAAGCCGAGCTTGCGGCCGATGTCATCAAAACGCCCGCGGTAGCGCTCCGCGAGCTCCCGCTCGGGACCCTGCTTCAACCGGCCGATGGCGACCACGATCAGGCGCATGCGCACGGACTAGCACGTGCGCCGCACGATTCGCATCCGGCGCGGCGTGGGGCCGCCTAGACCGTCTTCGCCGGGTTCGGCCCTTGAGTCCACAATCGCTCGAGATTGTAGAACTCGCGAACCTCGGGTCTGAACACGTGCACGATCACGTCGCCGGAATCGATCAGCACCCAATCGCAATTGGGCAGGCCCTCGATGTGGAGTTTCTTGGTGCCGGCTTCCTTCAGGCCCTTGGCGACGTTTTCCGCGATCGACCCGACGTGCCGGTTCGAGCGGCCCGTGGTGATGACCATGTAGTCAGAATACGCCGATTTGCCGTGAAGATTGATCGTGACCGTCTCCTCCGCCTTCATGTCTTCGAGGCGGGAGAGGATGGTGCGCAGGGTCTTGTCGGCGTCGGGTTGCGCCTGCAAGGCCGCATCTCGGGTCGACGTCTTACGCGCTGACTTGGCAGTGGCCGACTTGGTCGTCGTTGCCTTCGTCTTGGGTAAGGCCGACTGGGACAATACAGATGTGGTCAGGGACCATTCCTTTCACTGTATCGCAGGCCGAATCCAACCCGGCCTGCTGACCATACTAGGCATGTGGGGTTAACGGTTTCAACAATCCAGTGCCCCGACTGCCCGGCCCGACATTCTCGACCGGCCGCCCCGCTTCGGACCGTAACGGGACGGCAAGTTCCATGCACATCCGATGCCGCGCGACAGCGAGCGCGGCCGTTCAGAACGACTTCCAACTGCCGTCCGGGTTCCTCAGGCCCGTCGACGACAGGCTGAGCTTGAGGCCGGTGAGGTAGACCCAGGCTGGCGCGGCGCTGTCGGCGAGACGGCTGGCCTGCGCTTCGGGAATGCGATACCGCGCCAGGGCGCGTGCGGCGGGCGCGTTCAGGGCGCGGAAGCTGCGGGGCGGACGATCGACCACGGCCATCGGAACCTGGGCCGCGATGTGCTGCCACTTCTGCCAGCGATGGAACTGCGCGAGATTGTCGGCGCCCATGATCCACACGAAGCGCAAGCGCGATGCACGCCGGCGCAGATAGTCGATCGTGTCGGCAGTGTAGCGGGTGCCAATGACGGATTCGAGACAGCTGATCTCGATGCGCGGATCGGCGGCGACTTTGCGCGCGGCCTCGGCGCGCTCGGCCAGCGCATGCAGCCCGCCATTGTTCTTAAGCGGATTGCCCGGCGTCACCAGCCACCAGACACGGTCGAGCTGCAGCCGCTTCAGCGCGAACAGGCTGATCGCGCGGTGCGCCTGGTGCGGCGGATTGAACGAGCCGCCGAGCAGGCCGATGCGCATGCCGTCGCTGTAGGGCGGCAGCGCCTGGCGGATCGCAGGCCGCATGGCTGTGGCGTTGGTCACGGCGGCCCCCGCCTGCTGCTCGTGTAACTCAACCACAGGATGCGGCGGTCATGGCCGCGTCTGACCACTGCCGTGAATGCGGTATTTGAAGCTCGTCAGCTGCTCGACCCCGACCGGCCCGCGCGCATGGAACTTGCCCGTGGCGATGCCGATCTCGGCGCCAAAACCGAACTCACCGCCGTCGGCGAACTGGGTCGAGGCATTGTGCAAGACGATGGCCGAGTCGACCTCGTTGAGGAACTTGTCGGCCGCGGCATTATCGTCGGTGACGATCGCGTCGGTGTGGTGCGAGCCGTGCGCGTGGATGTGGGCGATCGCGCCCTCCACGCCGTCGACGACCTTGGCGGCGATGATCGCGTCGAGATATTCGGTGTCCCAATCCTCGTTGCTGGCCGGCTTCACCCGCGCATCGGCCGCCCGCACCGCATCGTCGCCCCGCACCTCGCAGCCGGCGCCAATCAGCATGTCGACCAGCGGCTTGATCTTGTCGGCGCTGGCGCGATCGACCAGCAGCGTCTCTGCGGCGCCGCAGACGCCGGTACGTCGCATCTTGGCGTTCAGCACGATCGACTTGGCCATCTCGAGATCGGCGGCGCCATCGACATAGACGTGATTGACGCCTTCGAGATGGGCGAACACCGGCACGCGCGCCTCCGCCTCGACGCGCGCAACCAGGCTCTTGCCGCCGCGCGGCACGATCACGTCAACGCCGCCGTTCAGGCCCGACAGCAGCAGCCCGACGGCCGTCCGGTCACGCGTCGGCACCAGCGTGATCGCGGCCTCCGGCAAGCCCGCCTCGCGCAGCCCCTCGACCATACATTCATGGATCGCCCGGCAGGAGCGGAATGAGTCCGAGCCGCCGCGCAGGATCACCGCATTGCCGGACTTCAGGCACAGCACGCCGGCATCGGCCGCCACATTGGGACGGCTTTCGAAGATCACGGCGATGACGCCGAGCGGCACCCGTACGCGCTCGATGGTCATCCCGTTCGGCCGCTGCCAGCTCTCGGTCACGACGCCAACCGGATCGGCGACGCCGCGTACCACGGCGATGCCGTCGGCCATCGCGGCGACGCGGGCCGGGGTCAGGGTGAGGCGATCGAGGAAGGACGAGGTCATGCCGGCCGCCTTGGCCTCGGCAACGTCCTCGGCATTGGCGGCGATGATCGCTTCAGTGCGGGCGCGGATCCGCCGCTCCATCGCCTCCAGCGCGCGGTTCTTCTGCTCGGCCGGCGCCAGCGACAGCACGCGGGCGGCCGCACGGGCGCGCTTGGCGAGGTCGTTCATCAGGGCGGGCAGATCGGCGCTGCCGTCGATGGCTTTCAAAGGCGCGGTCATGGGCTTTTCAACCTTGAACTAAGGCTCTCCAGTAGCACGGAACGAGGCCGTTTGCGAACGCCGGTGCCTTGGCCTCAGGCTGGGCCGGCGCCCGCCGGGCCGATCACCAGGTCGTCGCGATGAATCATCTCGGCGCGGCCGGAGACGCCGAGGATGACGGCCACGTCCGGCGACGAGCGACCCTTGATCCGCTCGGCATCATCGGCGTCGTAGGCGACGAGGCCGCGGCCGATCTCATGGGTGTCGGGGCCGCGCACCACCACGGCATCGCCGCGGGCGAACTGGCCATCGACACGGATGACGCCGGCGGGCAAGAGGCTCTTGCCCGCCCGCAGCGCGGTCACGGCGCCGGCGTCGATCGTCAGCGTGCCCTTCGGCTCCAGCGAGCCCGCGATCCAGCGTTTGCGCGCGGTGACCGGGTTCGCTGGCGTCAGGAACCAAGTGCAGCGGCCGCCATCGGCGATCGCCCGCAGCGGGTGCTCGATCTTGCCGGACGCAATCAGCATGTGGGTGCCGCCGGTGGTGGCGATCTTGGCGGCCTCGATCTTCGTGCGCATGCCGCCGCGCGAAAACTCCGAGGCGGCGCTGCCGGCCATGGCCTCGATGTCGGCGGTGACGCTCTCGACCACGGGGATCAGCCGGGCGTTGGGATCCTGCGCGGGCGGCGCGGTGTAGAGGCCGTCGATATCGGACAGCAGTACCAGCAGATCGGCGCTCGCCATGGTCGCGACACGGGCGGCGAGGCGATCATTGTCGCCATAGCGGATCTCGGCCGTCGCAACCGTGTCGTTCTCGTTGATGACCGGCACTGCGCGCCATTCCAGCAGCTTGGCGATGGTCGAACGGGCGTTGAGATAGCGCCGCCGTTCCTCGGTGTCCTGCAGCGTCACCAGGATCTGGCCGGCACTGACGCCATGAGCACCGAGCACCTCCGACCAGGTCCGCGCCAGCGCGATCTGGCCGACCGCGGCGGCCGCCTGGCTTTCCTCCAGCTTCAGCGGTCCGCGCGGCAGTTTCAACCGGCTGCGGCCGAGCGCGATCGAGCCTGAGGACACGACCAGCAGCTCGCAGCCGCGGCTGTGCAGCCTGGCGATGTCGGCGGCCAGCGCTGTGAGCCAGGAGGCGCGCACCTCGCCGGCCTCGGAATCGACCAGCAGCGACGAGCCGACCTTGACGACGATGCGGCGGAAATTTTCGAGACGGGGTGCCATGGTGGTGGTTCGGTCTGGGGTCAGCAGCATCGGACAGACGTCGGAAGATCAAGGCATGCCGTCGCCGCGAGGCCGGTGTCCTCCCCTCCCCCTTGCGGGGAGGGGGCGGGGGTGGGGGTCCACACGGCAAGACCGCCGTTGGGGTACCCTCTCCCCAACCCTCCCCCACAAGGGGGGAGGGAGCGCACCGGAATGCGCGGGTGAGAGCTTCCAAAATCCTCGATTGAATGCCCGCCGGCCGCCTTCAAAGGGAGAGACGAGATAGCGAAACGTTGCTGCGACATATGCGCCGGCCGCAGCCTGTGACGCAAGGTTCGGCGTGAGCGTCAGCCCTGCGGTGGCAGCGGCGCGGCCCATGGCTCCTCGGTCGCCGCGCTCTCGGTCGTGCTCTTGGCCTTGAGGGACACCGGCTGTTCGCCGACCACGTCGGCGAGCTTGCGCAGCGCTTCCTTGACGCCCTCGCCGGTGGCGCCGGAGATCAACAGCGGCGTCTTCTTGGCGGCGCGCTTCAGCCGATCCCTCTGCTTCTTCAGCTCGTCCGGGTCGACCGCATCGATCTTGTTCAGCGCGACGATCTCCACCTTGTCGGTCAGCTCGCCGCCATAGGCTTCCAGCTCGTGCCGCACCGTCTTGTAGGCCTTGCCGGCATGCTCGCAGGTGGCGTCGACCAAGTGCAGCAGCACACGGCAGCGCTCGACATGGCCGAGGAAACGGTCGCCGAGGCCGGCGCCCTCATGCGCGCCCTCGATCAGGCCGGGAATGTCGGCCAGCACGAACTCGCGGCCGTCGGCGTTCACGACGCCGAGCTGTGGATGGAGCGTGGTGAACGGATAG
The DNA here is from genome assembly GCF_032380995.1 of Bradyrhizobium sp. SZCCHNR2028. Classification (NCBI taxonomy): domain Bacteria; kingdom Pseudomonadati; phylum Pseudomonadota; class Alphaproteobacteria; order Hyphomicrobiales; family Nitrobacteraceae; genus Bradyrhizobium; species Bradyrhizobium sp. SZCCHNR2028. Next base: position 195,763 of record NZ_JAUHJF010000005.1, read on the forward strand.
TCGGCGATCTTCGGCTTGGCGGCCGAGACCTTGGACAGGAAGGTCGACTTGCCGGCATTGGGCAGGCCGACCAGGCCGGCGTCGGCGATCAGCTTCATGCGCAGCCAGATCCAGCGCTCCTCGCCGGGCTGGCCGGGATTGGCGTGGCGCGGCGCCCGGTTGGTCGGCGACTTGAAATGCGCGTTGCCAAAGCCGCCATTGCCGCCCTGGGCCAGCACGAAGCGCTCGCCGACCGCGGTAAAGTCGTGGATCAGCGTCTCCCGGTCCTCGTCGAAGATCTGGGTGCCGACTGGAACCTTGAGCACCACCGACTTGCCGCCGGCGCCATGACAGTCCTTGCCGGACCCGTTTCCGCCCCTCTGGGCCTTGAAATGCTGCTGGTAGCGGTAGTCGATCAGGGTGTTGAGGCCGTCGACGGCCTCAATCACGACGTCGCCGCCGCGGCCGCCATTGCCGCCGTTCGGGCCGCCGAACTCGATGAACTTCTCGCGCCGGAACGCAACGCAACCGTTGCCGCCGTCGCCGGAGCGCACATAGACCTTGGCTTCATCGAGGAATTTCATAGGGCTCTAGGTAGGCGAGGCGGGCCTCCGGGGCAACTCAAACCGCCGCGGATCGCGCGGAAAAGCTCAAGATTCCCGCCCCGGTCAGGGCCGAAGGCCGCTCGCGCAGCACCGCGACGACCTGCCGCTACGGCGGCTCGAGATCGCCGCCGCCCCTCTTTGCGATCTCCGCGATGTCGTTCGGGGACGGGACGGCGGTGGGCTGAGGCAAAGCCAAGCCGCCGCGCAATCTCGCAAATTGGCGCGCGAGTTGCGGAGCCGCAGTGCTCGTCCCGATCAGGCGCAGGACGGCGCCGCTCCGGTTACCCCCGGCACGGATTCCGGTGAGGGCGTTGTCTTCGTCACAGGGCAGCACGTAATCCGGACCGATGCGGTGGCCGCCGCGGGGCCGGCCCGCCGATGAATAAGGCGTCTTGCGGCCATCCGCCACCACGTACCCGCCTGCAACATGGACCCGGTGCTTCTTGCCGGTTGCGATCCCGTTCAGCGTCCCAAACCGATCCAACAGCGATCCGGTCCGATCGAACTCCCCGTCGATGCGCGTGCAACTGGCCCCAGCCGACCGGGTTTGCTCCCAGTTGGAATCGACAAAATGCGAGCGTTTGGCCCCCGTGCGCGCGCCCATGTTCGGATCGGTGCGCGCCACATAGGCGTGCATTTCGGCGTTTTCGGGAATGCCGTCGACCTTGATGGTCCAGTCGCCGTGCTCGTGGCTGGCCTGATCTTCTGGCCTCACCACGGTCGGGCCGACTTCGAGCAGCCACATCCTGTCTTTGCCCCAGACGATCGGGCCGATCAGCTGAGGGGTGGTGCCGCCCGGCTTCGGAAGCGTTGTTCCGATGACAGCACTGCCTGATGTCAGCTGAACTTTGCCGCTCGGCGACGTCAAGGTGACGGTGACTCCCTGGGCCTCATCGTCCTCCATCCAGATCTCTGCAAAGACCAGCACGGTATTGTCCGGCGGCAAACGCCAGATCCATTCGACGTGCTCGGGCTGCTCGCTGTCGCTGGTGAAGACGACGTGACCGTCGCTGAGATAGGCGTTGCCGGCGGAGAGCACGATGTCGAGCTTCGGCTTGTTGTTCTTGCCGTTGTATTCAGCAACCAGAGCCGACAAGGCGCTCTCGAGTTCTGCCGTGCCGTCATGCGGTCCGGTGGTCGGACCGTAGCTGAGGTTGATGATCACGTTCCTGGTCTTGACCGGGTCTGCAAACGACAGAATGTACTGGATGCCCTGGACGACATAGGTCTTCAGCCACACGCCAGTCGCATCCCGGATACATTCATCGGAGAATTGCACGAACACGACGTCAGCGTCGCACGCAGGATCAGTCGAGGGGCGACCAGGTGTCCAACTCGGCGGATCGCGGCGATCCTTGCCTGGTTTCGACGGGCCGATACGAGAGGAAATCGGAACAGGCCCCGCCAGGACGTCCATGACATGGCCCCCATGCGAGTCCCGGCGTGCGAGGGTCGTGAACCCGGCGGCTGCGTAACAGCCATCCTCGTCGACGCCATCGGTAGCTGTCGCGTGCAGCGAGATCCAATCGTCGAGTCCGATCTGCTGCGGCTCTATGCCGGCGGCGAAATCGCGTCGGTACTCGAGACCGTAGGCAAAGTCGGTGAGCTCCATTCCGAACTTGCGCGTTCCGATCGCGACCGGCTGCTTATTCTGGTTCTGATCCCAGATGGCTCGGACCCGCGTGCTCAGTGGGCCGCTGGTTCTTAGGAAGCGCGCCGCAGAAAACGGGCAGCCATCGTCCAGCATGCCGATCAGAAGCGGTCCTGGCGCCTCCTTACCTTCCTTGAAGCGGTGGCGGATGGGCGCACTCTTTTGGAAGGACTTGGGAGATGACGGTTTGACCGGCAAGGATAACGCGACCCGGTTGACATAATTGCCCCAGACGGACTCGTGCAATGCGCTATCCAGCACCGCACTCGCGCGGCAGCGCATCGTCAGGTACCGCGAGTCTGCCGCATAAGGCGCGAGTTCGATGCCGTACTTTGTCGTGGCGAACTCGGGCTGGGTTGGTTCCAGCTGGCCCGCCACTTTCGCGAAATCTGCGGCCGTTCCAGCCTCTTTCAGCTCGATCAGGAGCAGGAGCCTGTATTTGTCATCGTCGAAACGATCCCATTTTTCCTGGAGGTTTTCCTCGAAGTTCTTGAATTCCGTCGAGATCGCGTATCGGAGATAGGGATCGAAGCATCTCGGATAGTTCTTGGGCGCCCCGGGCTCGGCCATGGCTCGCTCTCCGCATGAATTATGGGTAGCTCGGAACGCCAAATCTGCCCTTCCACTCCGCTTGAGCCTCACACCAGACGTGATGCATCAGAGGGGACTGGGTGACGTTCACGCCGGCAGATTGCGAGAAGTAGAACGGACCCTGGTCGAGATCCTGGGCCGGGACGATCGTGGTGTTGAACGGATTGAAATCCGTCGTCGGGTATTGGTCGATTCCTGCCGCAAGGAAGGTCCGCTTCATGAAGGGCTGGCTCGTCTCGTCCCCATCGCAACGCCCGACAAAGTACTCGCCCAGGGCGACGCCCAGCATGCGTCCCGCCATGCTGTCAGCCGGAAAGTGGACGCCGGCGATGACGCGGTTGGTCGTGATCCGGGCACACACGCGATCGAGCTGATCGATGACCCATTTGTGCCGCGTCGGATCAAGCTTCAGCAACTGCTTCAACACGTAGGTGACCGCATAGGTCTGCGTCGCGTGCCCCATCGGGAAGCTTCCATGCCCCGGGGTCGTGATCATCGGCTGGACCTCGGCGTTGTATTCGACCGGACGGTAGCAGCCCAGCGCGTGCTTGACGCGCATCTCCACGTAGACGCAAAATTGCAGCACCATGTTGATGAGTTCGAATGTGCGCCGCGTCCGCTCGGCATGGAGGTAGACGATCGATGCCCAGAAAGCGAACTGCGGATCGATCTGCGCCAGGATTTCCGTGGCGCGCTCGTTGCGCAGTTCGGCCCAACTGAGGACCAGGGGGATCTGCTGTTCGAAGGTGGTTTGTGCCGGCCGCTGAATTTCGGCGATCAGCGATCTCTGTCCGGATACGGACGACCATATCTGGAAGGCGTCAGAGCTTGACGGTTGAGAGTTTGCCGTGATGCCCTGGAAGGTGATGCCTTGCAGCATCTCTCCGATAGCAACATAGGCGCGAACCCACGCCTCCCAGCGCTCCATTTGGGCGGGGTCATCGATGACCGGGAGCGCCGGCTCATAAAGCACGAGCGGTTTTTCGGTGACGATGCTGCCCTCGCGCACATGGATCAATGCATCGACCATCACCGGATTGGCATAGACATCGCCAAGCGTGCCGAGTACGGCACCGCCCGCGCCGCCGACGCCACCGGCACCACCCGCGCCACCCGCGCCACCCGCGCCACCCGCGCCGCCTGCTCCGCCCGCTCCGCCGGCACCACCTGCGCCGCCCAGTTGGCCCATGTCCGCCTCCTATGATTGAGTCAGCTCACAATGGTAGGGTCGTCCTTTCAGTTGCAGTTCGCCGGGCGATACTCACTCAGCTGTCGACCAGTTCACACGCCCGGATCCTTTTCGTCCTCAATGCCGCTTGGAGTTGCCGTTACCGGATGGCAGGCCGGCTAACGCCAGACAGCGCGCCCATTCCCGACCGGTTTCGAGCTGAGCGTTCGGCATGCGGGCAAGATAGGTTTCGACCGTCAGCGTCGGGTCGACCTCCCGCACCTTCGCTAGTGTCGATCGGGCCTCCTCCATTCGGCTCTGCAGCACGAGCGCAATGGTCAAGGCTCGCCACGTCGAGGGGTGCATGCGGTTGAGTGCCAGCGATGAGCGCGCAAGTCTTTCAGCGGTGGCATAGTCATGAGCGGAAAGTGCAGCCGTCGCGCTGAGCGACTCGAAGTAATAGCGCATCGGATCAAGCGGCGAGAGCTCCATGGCGCGCTGGGTCTCGTGCACTGCAGCGGCACCGTCACCCTTGAATGCGTCGACCGTCCCAAGGAACAGCCAGCCGAGCGCGTGGCTGGGGTTTGCGAGGACGGCCGCCTCGCAACGCCTGCGCGCCATGTCGAGGTCCTTGAACAGATGACAGTAGACGAACCCCTCGGCTGCGAGCGCGAGCGCGTCGGACGGGTCGCGATCAAGCGCGGCATGGGTCGTCGCCAGGGCCTCGGCTGCGTCGCGGGTGCGGTCCTCGGACCAGCCTCGTGTCAGTCGCAGGATGTACCAGTGGCCGAGCCAGGCGCGCGGGGCCGCAATACGGCCGTGCCGGTTGATCAGCTCCTCGAGGATATTGCGTGTCTGGAGAAACTCTTCCCTGGTGGACCTGTGCATGAGCTTGATTGCGCCGAGCAGGAGCGAGTAGCTCTCGAGCGTCGGCAGCGGCTGGGTCAGGATATGGTCGACCTCGGCGTCGAACACGGCGAAGTGTACGGCTCGTGCGATGCGATCGGCCATCTCGCTTTCGGGCCGAAGCAAATCCTCGACGGATCCGCTGAGCCGATCCGTCCAGATCACCTGATCGTCGCGGGCGGCGGAGAGCTCAGCAGTCACCATGATCTGGCTGCCGTTGGCCACATAGGCTCCACTGAGGACGTAGGCCGCACCCAGATGCGCCGAGACCTGGCCAAGGTCGCTGGTCCGACCGCGGAACACGGCGGTCGAAAGCCGCGAGATCACCTTGAGATTCGCAGACTTCGACAGGCGCCAGATCACGCCGTCGGCGATCAGGTTGCCGACGTCCACGAGCCCAGGCGCCTCGGTTCGGGCTGCGAATGGAATCACGGCAATGCTCGGCTGCATCGCCGCTCCGTAGTCGCGCCTCCCGGCGATGGTCGGCTGCGGCCCCGGCGGACCGACGCGGTATGCTCGAACCGGCCTGTCAAAGTGCTTCAAAACGCAGTTGCCGAGATCTTCGCAGACCGCGTCGACGCCATGCGTCAATTCGTCACGCGCGGCGGCGCTCCCGATCGTCTCGCCTGGGCTGGCGAGGCTAGCCAGAGCGGCAGCCAGCTCCTCCTGCGCCGATGCGCTTGCGATCGTCTCGCCGGGTCCGGCCAGAGTTGCCAGCCGTGCCGCAAGGTTGACGCCGGTCCCGTAGATGTCGACGCCATCGCTCCAAGCCATTGCGGCGTTGATGCCCGCACGCAAGTGAAGATGTCGATCATCCGGGAGCCCGGCGTTCTGCGCAGCCGCCGCTCGATGCATCTCGGCAACGGCATTCACGGCATCCCTGACGGTCTCGAAACGAGCAAGCAAGCCGTCGCCAAGGCTTTTCACAAGAGTGCCCTGATGCCGGGGCAATATTTCCGACGCGATCAGGCGGATGAGTTCGGTCCAGCGCTGAACGGTAGCAGCCTCATGCGCGCTCATCAGGCGCACGGATTCGACCACATCGACCAACAGCACCACGGTCTGCTGCAGCACCAGACTTGCCGCAGCATTCCCCATCGCGGGCGGTTCCGCCCGGAGATCCAGCTCGTTCTTGCCCTCTGCATCACTGCTCATATCGGACTCGAAACGGGCGCTCGCCCTGTTTCATGACGCGGCGGCCAGCCGAGATGTCGCGCGGGTGCAAGCGATGCGGTGCCGGCGCTGCCCTGCTGCCGACGAATGTGGGTATGGGGATATGCTGCGTTGGCATGACCAGATACTCGAACCGCTTCTAGAGCCGCCATCGCGCGTCAGATTCGGAGCGCCTCGTCCCAAATGCAACTGCATATGATGGGTTTTGCCGAGCGCCCGAATGGTTCAGCAAAATCGCAGGTTGAAGAACCGGATCGAAAAGAAGCTGCAGTATGAGGCCCGGGCGAGTGTGGTGCGCCGGAACCCCGGCTCGCTTAATCGTGATCTTGTGATCGGCGCCTGTGTTTGCGCATCTTCCCGCCAAGGGCTTGTCGCGCGCGCTCACGACTCCTAAACGAGCCGATGAAGAAGTGAAGGCCGGGATACCGCGACCATATCGCACCCGGGCTTCAGCCAGAACAACCAGCCCATTGCGCAATGACCCTCCTCTCCCGGATCTCCGTCCAAAACGATGTACGATCGGCGCGGCTGGCCGGCATCGGCCTGATGCTGCTGTCGATCGCGATGTTCTCGTTCGGCGATGCCCTGGGCAAGTTCCTGGTGTCGACCTACGCCGTCGGCCAACTGCTGTGGCTGCGCGCCTGTGCGGCGCTGCTGCTGCTCGCGCCGTTCATCTGGCGCAACCGGGTCGCCTTTCTGCAGCTCGAGCGTCCTTGGCTACAGCTGGTGCGCGTGATCCTGTCGACGCTCGAGGTCGCGGCGTTCTTTCTCGCCACCGTCTATCTGCCGCTTGCCGACGTCATCACCTACTATCTCGCAGGTCCCATCTTCGTCACCGCGCTGTCTGCGCTGGTGCTGCGCGAGCATGTCGGCTGGCGACGCTGGACCGCGATCCTGATCGGATTCTGCGGCGTGCTGATCGCGCTGCGGCCCTCGGCGCAGACCTTCAGCCTGCCGGCCCTGATTGCGCTCGGCGGCAGTCTGTCGTTCGCGGTGCTGATGCTGATCACGCGCAGCCTGCGCGCAACGCCGGACATCGTGATGGCGTCGTCGCAATTCGTCGGGACCTTCCTGCTCGGCGCGGCGATGTCCTCGTTCGGCTGGGTGACGCCGACGCCCGGCAGCCTGGTGATGTTCGCGGCCGCCGGCATCATCTCGGTGACCGCGCTGTTCTGCGTCAACCGCTCGCTGAAGCTCGCGCCGGCCTCAGTGGTCGTGCCCTATCAGTACACGATGATCGTCTGGGCCGTGCTGTTCGGCTTCGTCGTGTTCGGCGACGTGCCGCATCCCGCGACGATCGTCGGCGCCACCATCATCATCGGCGCGGGGCTGTACATCTACTTGCGGGAACGAAGCCTGGGGCAGGGACAGGGTGCGGTGAATCCGCCGGCCTGAGATGCCACCCTCCCCTGGAGGGGGAGGGTCGATCGCACGCGAAGCGGGCGAGCGGGGTGGGGTGATCTCTCCGCGGACGCTGGCGCGTGTGGAGGGATCACCCCACCCCGCCTCACGTGTCGCTTCGCTCCGCGTGAGGCGACCCTCCCCCTCCAGGGGAGGGTGGCCCGGCCTAGTTCCGCCGTCCCGCGTTGGCCCAGGCCTTCAGCGACCCCCAGACACCGCGGGTGAGGCGGAAGGCGTCGACCGGGGCGGAGGAGCCGATCACCTCGAAGCGGTGCAGCTCGACGCCGGTCCATTGGAAGCCGCACTTTTCCAGGATGTTGCGCGAGGCTGGGTTGCTGACGCGGGCGTGCCCGATCAGCAAATTGTCCTCGCTCGTCTCGAAGAAATGGTCGATTGCGGCGCGCGCGGCTTCGGTGCCGAAGCCGCGGCCCCAATGCGCAACGCCCAGCCAGTAGCCGAGCTCGGCGCGGCCCGTTGCTGGTCGATTGATCCCGACCATGCCGATCGGCGTGTCCAGATGCTCGATCAGGAAGGCGGTCTCGCCCGTCTGTTCCAGCGCGCGAACGAAGCGAGCGGCATCGACCTCTGAATATGGGTGCGGCAGGCGGCGGGTGTTCTCGGCGATAACACGGTCGTCGGCGAGCCGGGCGATGGCAGTCACGTCCGCGAGCACCGGCGCACGCAGCGTCAGCCGGGGGGTCTCGAGGACGCAAGGTCTCGCCTCGCGCAAGGTGGGAGTCGTGATGTCCTGCAGCATGTCGGGCTCCATCGACGCTTCGGGATCAACTGATCAGCGAAAAAGAAAAGGGGAGGCCGGTTGTCCCGCCTCCCCTGGAGCCATCTGGCGCTCCGCCGGTTCATCAGGACCCGGCGGACGCATGTTGTTCCACCGTTATTCTATTCGGCAGCCTGGGCGGCTACCGGCCGCACCGAAATGAACGTGCGGTTGGCCCGGTCATGGAACTCGACGACGCCCTCGATCTTGGCGAACAGGGTGTGGTCCGTGCCCATGCCGACGTTGAGGCCGGGGTGCCAGGTCGTGCCGCGCTGACGCGCAATGATGTTGCCGGGAATCACGCGCTCGCCGCCGAACGCCTTGATGCCGAGGCGCTTGCCCTTGGAGTCGCGTCCGTTGCGGGATGAACCGCCTGCCTTTTTATGAGCCATCGCTCGTCTCCGATCTCGCGATCACCTTTAGCGCGATTCCGCCAAGGGATCATTCACATTTGCTGGGCGCGGACGAAAAATCCGCGCGATGAGGGTTCAAGCCAATGCGGCGCGGCAATCGCGCCGGCACGCTTACTCGGCGGCGTCGGCCGCCGGGGCTTCCGCCTTGGCCTTCTTCGGCCGCGGGCCCTTGGTCGGCTTGGCGTTGCCGGTCAGGATTTCGCTGACGCGGATCAGCGTCAGCTCGTCCCGGTAGCCGCGCTTGCGGCGCGAATTCTTGCGGCGGCGTTTCTTGAACGCGATGACCTTGGGGCCGCGCTTGTGGTCGAGCACCTCGACGGCCACGGACGCACCGGCCACGGCGGGCACGCCCAGCACCGGGGTGTCGCCACCGACCACCAGCACTTCGTTCAGCTGTACGATCGTACCGGGCTCACCGTCGATCTTGCCAATCTCGAGCACATCATCCGGGGCGACGCGGTATTGCTTGCCGCCGGTCTTGATGACTGCGAACATCGTTCTCATCCTTCGTGTTCGATCCCGGCCTCGAAGCACCATGGCCCCGGGTCGGCTTCTTGTTCAGTCGTTATGGTTCATGAAGTCCGGCCCGATCGGGACCGGCGTCGCGCCCTTGGGCTCAACACCCGCCGGATACGCGCAACGACAAACGGCGCGAGAACACCCGCGCCGGTCGATCGGGTGCTTATAGCCGGGTCGGCTGACGAGTCAAGGGAAAGGGGCGAATAGGGAGTAGCGCGAGTAGGGAACGCAGGTGGCGGCCAACCTCGACCCCTATTCGCTTCTCCCTATTCGCCATTCGCCTCTCCCGCCGCAACCAAACTGTCGCCTGCGCCGTTGTTCGGGCCAACGCACAGCACGGCAGGGATCCGATGGCCGACGACGTCATGACCACCACGGGCATCGCCCGCCACGGCGCGGCGCGGCTGCCGTCGGTCGAGATCGACAGCTTCAACATCGAACTCAAGGACGAGGATGGCTTCCTCGGCGATCGCGCCTCCAAGGGCGCGTTCCGCAAGATCCTCGAGCGCTGGCGCAAGCCGTTGCGCAAATCCGACAAGGACCCGTTCGGTGACGAGGACAGCGACACCATCAGCAAGAAGGCACTGGACGCAATCCTGGTCGGCGACGACACCGAGGCTTCGGCGGTGGTGCATTCGGCGATCGAGGAATTCGCCCAGGAGCTCGCTTATGTGACCCGGCGCTTCCTGCGCACCAAGGCCTGGGCCAAGACCGAATGCATCGTGGTCGGCGGTGGCTTTCGGGATTCCCGGCTCGGCGAGCTCGCCATCGCGCGCACCGAGATCATCCTCAAGGACGAGGGCTTCGGCGTCGAGTTGGAGCCGATCCGCTACCATCCCGACGATGCCGGGCTGATCGGCGCGCTGCATCTGGCGCCGTCGTGGATCTTCGAGGCCCATGACAGCATCCTCGCGGTCGACATCGGCGGCACCAACATCCGCTGCGGCGTCGTCGAGACCGCCCGGAAAAAGGCGCCGGACCTGTCCAAGGCGTCGGTCTGGAAGTCCGATCTGTGGCGCCATGCCGACGACGAGCCGACGCGGGAAGGCGCCGTCAAGCGGCTCGCCAAGATGCTGAAGGGCCTAATCGAGGAGGCCGATACCGAGGGGCTCAGGCTCGCGCCGTTCATCGGCATTGCCTGTCCCGGCGTGATCAGCGAGGACGGCTCGATCGAGAAGGGTGCGCAGAACCTGCCGGGCAATTGGGAGAGCAGCAAGTTCAACCTTCCGGCCAGCCTGGTCGAGGCGATCCCGATGATCGGCGATCACGACACCGCGGTGCTGATGCACAATGACGGCGTCGTCCAGGGCCTGTCCGAGGTGCCGTTCATGCAGGAGTTCGAGCGCTGGGGCGTGCTGACCATCGGCACCGGGCTGGGTAATGCCCGCTTCACCAACCGTCGTAAGGAGAACGGTCGCAAGGACAAGGATGACACGTCGAAGGACGAGAAGGGCGACGACAAGAAGGCGGCCAAGAAGAAGAAGGATTGAGCGTCGGCGCGGCCGCACCACTGTGTCTCTCGGCGGCCCGGAGGGAGCGATGCTGCGTTGCAGCGGGGGGCCTCCCCGGTCCAAGACGTGCGGAAAACCGCCGTGCAACCAATCGGATGGCCTGAAACCCGGTAACCTTGACTGGTTAGGTTAAGGAACGGTTCACATTGCGATGCACGCGCAGATGGCCCAGGGTCGCCGGCGTCGCTCAGGCCGGCCGGATTGACCCCCGTCTCTTCCGTCGGTTTCCCCAAGATGTAGCGACACGGGACCGCCGGTATGTGTCAGCGTACGGCGGTCCCACCCTCTTGCTTGTCCTTTGTCCTTCCGACCTCCGCCAGCCATCGTGGCCTGCAACGACCAAAAAATCCTCGGCATGATGCCAGTCCGTATTTACAAACCGTCTAGTCGGTTTATAAGAGGGCATCCCAAATGGGGTGGGATTTTGACGGCGCGCTCGCGCCCAAACGGAGTATGAGCAGATGACGATCAGAGGCGCGAGATCTTGGCTGGCCGCCCTGGCGGTGACCGCGCTGACCTGCGGCGGGGCGCAGGCGGCGGATCTGCCGGCGACCGCGTACAAGGCGCCGGCTTATGCGGCTGCGCCGGCGCCGTTCTCCTGGACCGGCTTCTATGCCGGCGCCAATGTCGGCGGTGCCTTCACCGGCAATGATGGGTTCGCCAATGCTGCGAGCGGCAATGGCGGCAAGCTGTCCGGGGTCATTGGCGGTCTGCAGGCCGGCTACAACTACCAGCTCTCGCCGCTCGTCGTGGTCGGCATCGAGAACGACCTCGGCTTCACCGGCCTGTCGCGCAAGGGCGACCTGGTCAATCCCGCCATCAGTGCGCCCTGGCTGACCTCCGGCCGCGCCCGCGCCGGCGTCACGCTGCTCGACCAGCGGCTGTTTCTGTACGGCGCTGCGGGCCTCGCGGCCGGCGAGCTGAAGGACGGTCCGATCCACAAGGTGAAGATGGGATGGACCGCGGGCGGCGGTGCCGAATGGGCGTTCCTGCCGAAATGGTCGGCCAAGCTCGAATATCTCTACACCGACCTCAAGCACGACGGTCTGCCGGACTGGCGGGCAGCCAAGATCCACACGGTGCGGGCCGGCGTGAACTACCATTTCGACCTGTTCCGCTGACCGGAGCGCACCAGTATCTACAGTGCTCGAAGGGCCCACGCGTCAGTCTCGGGCCTTCGGGACGCGCGGGTCGGGCGGTATAGCCGACTGACCCGCGCGAGCGGTCCGCCTCCCCGAGCGACCGCAACCGGCCTGCGCGCGCCGCGCGACGGTCCGGGGAAAAATTCGGCCGGCTGCCTTGTCACCCCCTGCATCGTGCCCTAGAACGACGCCCGACCCGGGGGCTCGCCCCTGATTTGCGCCTGGAGAGGTGGCAGAGTGGTTGAATGCACCGCACTCGAAATGCGGCATAGGTGCAAGCCTATCGGGGGTTCGAATCCCTCCCTCTCCGCCAGTTCCCCCGTCCGCCACCTCCCAGCGGGGCTTCATATGAGCCGTGATCGGTGAGCCAGACGTTCGATCCTGCCGCCTCCGATCCTGTTGCGCTCGACAAGCTGAAATCCCGCATTCAGGCTTTGCGCGCGAAGACAATCGCCAATGGCTGCACCGAGGACGAGGCGCTGTCCGCGGCCGCCAAAGTCGCCGAGCTGCTCGATCGCCACGACCTGTCGCTGTCGGACCTCGAGCTGCGGGCGTCGGCGTGCGAGCGCAAGGTCTACGAGACCCATCGCAAGAAGCGCATTCCGCTCGACGACTGCATCGGTGCGATCGCGCATTTCTGCGATTGCCGGGTCTGGCGCGAGAAGAACCCGGCCGGCGAGGCGAGCTATGTGTTCTTCGGTCTCCCCGCGGATGTCGAGGTTGCGCATTATCTGGCGGAATTGATCGACAACGCCGTGCGCGCCGAACTCGGTCGCTTCAAGACCTCGGCCGAGTACCGCCGGTTCCGGCACCAGGACCGGCATCTCGCCAATGCCTCCTTCGCGCTCGGCATGGTGGTGTCGATCGCCGACCGCCTGGTGGCGATGAAGGCGGCCCGGGACCAGGTCAACCAAAGCGGCGGCCGCGGTCTGGTCGTGCTCAAGACCTCGGTGGTCGATGCCGAATTCGGCAAGCTCGATCTGAAGCTGCGGTCGGCGCGCAGCACCAGCCGGATGGTGTCGACGGCGGCCTATGAAGCGGGAGGTGCCGCGGGCACCACGCTCGCGATCAGTCCGGGCGTCAGCGGAGTGCCGCAACGTAATGGACCGAAAGGGAACTGAACTCAGTCCCTAACGGTCGTTGCCCTTATCGCTGGCATGTCCGACCCGATCGGCCGCTGATGGCATTGGCAGGCCACCAGCGTTGGCTGCAGCAATCGTCGGTAGCGCATGCCCTCAGCTCTTCGCGCCCGGCCCCTTCAACGCATTCCAGGCCGCCTGGTTGGCCTGGTCGAACGCCTTGCGGGATTCGTTCAGGGCGGCGCTGAACACCGACCAGGATTCGCTGCCGGTCTGCTTCAGCTTCTCGAGATGGGCGCCGGCCTCCGCCGCGTCGGATTTGAGCTGCTTCAGCACGGCGTCGAGATCGGTGGTGCCGACCGTCGTCACCTTGGCCGCCGCCTCGCGAAACCTGTCGGCCGACTCCCGCCACGCCTTTGCCTGCGCAGCGGCGATGTCCTTGAAGGTCGCCTGCTGCTGCGCGGCCTGCTTGCCGGCGGCGTCGAAATAGGCCTTCATCTGCGCCTCGAATCCGGCCCAGTGCGCGTCCAGCTCGGACTTCGCGCTGGCCATCGCGGCTTCGCCGGCCGCTGCCTGCGTCTTGAGCAGGGCTTCGAGGTCGCTGCGGCGCTTCTTCAAGTCCGCCATGATCTCCTCGGTCTTCACCTTGGATGCTGCTTCGACCTCGACTGCCTTGACCCCTAGCGACTCCAGCGCGGCATCCATCTCGTGGAGGCGCTCCCTGGCCCAGTTCAGGTAGACTTGCATCGTGCTCTGTGCCGGCATGGCTGCTCTCCTCTGATCCATCCTGCGACAAGCCATATAGAAACGGCGTCGTATAGTTTTGACATGCATCAAGGCTCCGGGGTGCCGGGCATCACGTTCGCGTGCAGGGCGGCAGTGCGCCCCGCATGGCGGACCGCCATGGCCGGTGCTAGTCCTATCGTTCGAATATGATCGCACGAGGCGCGTCGAGATGACCGGTGACGAATTTCGTACGCTCGCTTTGTCGCTCGCCGGAACGACCGAGGCGCCTCACTTCGATCGCACTGCGTTCAAGCTGCACCGGACATTTGCGACCTTGGCCGCTGATGGCGCATCCGCCAACGTCCTGCTCACCCCCGACGAGCAGGAGCACTATGCCGGTCTGCTGCCCGGCGTGTTTCGCCGGGTCCCGAACAAATGGGGTGATCAGGGCTGGACCACCGTGTCGCTGGCCGATGTCGACGCCGCCGCTTGCCTGCGCCCCGTGCTCGAGAGCGCGTGGCGCGCCGCGCATCGTGCGCAGGGGTCACGCGGCCGCAGCAGGCGCTGAGCCGCCCCCGCAACGAAATTCGCAGGCCGCGAAAAGGAACCTCACACCCTTCGCCCGACCATCAGCAGGATGCCGCCGATCTGCGGCAGCAGCGCCAGCAGGATCAGGCGGAGCATGATGAAGTCCTCGGCGGAGGGCTTCACCACTCCGCGCGACACCCACGCCACCAGCTTGATCGCCGCCTCGGTCTGCGGGTCGGCGGTCTGGCTCACCGTGGACATCGCCGCGTCCAGCGCCAGCCGGCGTTCGGCGACGGCGGCCTCGCGCTCCCGACAGAACTTGCCGACGCCGCCCTTGCACTCGCGGTCGCGCGCGGTCATGGCATCCGCAAGCGCCGTCTGCGCGGCCTGCACCGCGGGCGTCACCCGCGAGGCGCGCGCCAAGGTGACGTCGCTGATGTTGGTCGAGGCGAAGCCGATGCCGGCGGTGACCGCGAACACGAAGGTCATCAGCCACACCGTCCAGCCGGTCAGTGCCGAGGCGCGATGGCGCCCCTGCCACAGCCGCGCGGCGCAGGTCGGCATCACCAGCGCGACGAGGTCGGCGGTGACCCCGACCGCAAGAAACATCCAGCCGGCCGTGCTGTTCGAGCCGAGCGAATGCGCGAACCAGCCGTTCATCGCCATGCCGACCGCGGCGAGCGCCAGCGCGGCGAGTTGCAGCAGGATCGACGAGGCGGTGAGGCGTCCGCGTGCGACCTTGGCCGGAGTGACCGGCGCGGCGGCCGGAACGACCTCGCCCTCGATCACCGCGGGCGTTTCCCGCGGTGTCATTGTCGTCGGCGCGGTTGCTGCGGGGATCGCCGCGGCGGCCGCGCTCGCGGCGGCCTCCGTCCGTGCCGGCTCGGCCGCCGCCCGGCTCTTCGCCGGCTCGTTCACGAACTCCAGGAAGTCCGGCATGATCAGCGTCTCAGAGGCCAGCATCTCGTCGTCGAGCGCCGCCGTCTTGGCCTTCTCAGCCTTGTCGGCTCGGGGACGCGGACGCGGCTTGACCATCTTTGCCCGCTTCGGACGCGGCTTGGCCGTCTTCGGCTGCTGCCAGGGAATGATGGATGCGACTACGGACTCATCAGCCATCGGGGCTGCTCCAATCGGTGGTGATGGGCGCGACGCTGCGTTTGCACGCAGCGCGTCTCGCGCCGGCATCGGGTGTACGTTTGATCGGGAATCGAGCAGCGGCCCGCCTCGAAGCGGGCTTTCGTTGTTGCGGCCGGGCTGGCGTCGCGCGAAGAAATCGTTGGCGTCTCACGCGCCCTGATCCGCCGATGATGCGGAGGGCTTGCGGTCACAAGCGCCACGTAATGAGGCGGCGCCCGGAAGGTTCTGGTCCGCGCGGGGCCGGGCCGGTCAGCCGTGCGCCCAACACCCTTGTTCTTAACCAATGGTTAACACGGATTCGCCGGTTTCGAAACGGTGCCAGGTCCTCGTTCACATATCGGATGATCGCCAACCGAGAACTGCGTCTTTGCGGTCACAACTGCAAGTGACGCCCTTCTTGTTCAATGGACGAACGCGCGGGTGCCTCGGCCTTGCGGCGCGCTATGGTAGGATCTCGAATGTGGAGCTCCGTCGTCGTCTCATGCAATGTCCCTGCGGCTCAGGCTTTCCCTACGATCGTTGTTGCGGTCGCTATCTCCAAGGTGATGATCGCCCGCCGACGGCCGAAGCTCTGATGCGCTCGCGCTATACGGCCTATACGCGCGGCGACATCGGCTACATCGAATCGACGCTCGCCGCCGACCGTCGCAGCGCGTTCGATGCCGCCGTGGCGAGAACCTGGGCGACGCGCGCGACATGGCTCGGCCTGCGCATCGTCTCGTCGGTCCGCGGCCAGCCCGGCGACGCCGATGGCGTCGTCAGCTTCGTCGCAACCTATCGCGAGGCCGGCAAGACCATCGAGCGCCACGAGGTCTCACAGTTTCGCCGCGACGACGACGGCGCCTGGCGCTTCGTCGAGGGTGACGCGCGAGCCGTCGTCACTCAGCCGAAGCGGGCGGCCGCCACCGCGAAGGTCGGCCGCAATGATCCATGCCCGTGCGGTAGCGGCAAGAAATACAAATTCTGCTGCGGACGGTGAGCGCAGCTGTTGATAGGAGGGGAAGCCGCGACTGCGGGCTCGTCAGGTGCTTCCGTGCCCCGCGAAGGCAGGCGCGCGGGCGCTCAAGCCGTCGGTGCCGGCGCCAATCTGGCAACGACGGTCCAGCGTCGCCGGTCTTCCCGCGCCCGCTTAGTTGCGAGCGCGAATGAGATGCAAAGATCGGAAGTATGCGGTGCGAACGATCGCGGCTGCCTCATTGTGGCTGGCCGATGTCTGCTCGTTTCCGTCGCGCGTCAGAGCTGGGGCGCCACGATGCCAACAGAGCGGAGGACTTCTCTGCCGCCGCCTTGACTCCGCCCAACCGGGCTGGCCTAGAAGGACGTAGTTCCTAACAGGGGTGGTATCAGGTGGCGGAGTTGGACGAGCAGGTCCGGCAGGACGAACGCGAGCGGTCGCAGGTTGCCGCAACCCCGTCGTCGGCAACGAAGGCGCTGTCACCGCGCAAGGCGGCCATCCTCGACCATGCCAACGATTTCGCCGATGCGCGCGCCAGCTGGCGCGACAAGGCGGCGTTCTTTCACAGCGAGGACGCGTGCTATCTGCGCTTCCTGATCCCGCCGGGCAGCCGCGTGCTCGAGATCGGCTGCGGCCTCGGCGACACCCTGGCATCGCTCGCGCCGTCCTACGGCGTCGGCATCGACTTCAGCGAAAAGCAGATCAAGATCGCCCGCAGCCGGCATCCTGAGCTGACCTTCATTCTGGGCGACGCGGAGGATCCGGCCACGCTCGCCGCCGCCAGCGGCCCGTTCGATGTCATTCTGGTGCTCGACACCATCGGTTCGCTCGACGACTGCCAGCAGTTCATCGAGCAGTTGCACCCCTTGTGCACGCGCGAGACGCGCCTCGTCATCGGCTACTTCTCGCACCTCTGGTATCCGCTGCTGAAGGCTGCGGAGGCACTGGGCCTGCGGATGCCGCAGCCGGAGCAGAACGTGCTGTCGCCGGCCGACCTGCGCAATCTCGCGCAGCTTGCCGATTTCGATCCGGTGAAATCCGAGCAGCGCGTGCTGTCGCCGCTGCGGCTCTACGGCCTCGGCCGTTTCGCCAACCGCTTCCTCAGCGTGCTCCCGATTCTGCGCGCCTTGTCGCTGCGGCACTATCTGGTGTCGCGCTCGCTCCGCTGCGTGAGCGATGACGTCCGCTCGGCGACCGTCGTGATCCCCGCGCGCAACGAGCGCGGCAACATCGAGCCCGCGGTGCAGCGCATCGCCGCGTTCTGCCCGGACATCGAGATCATCTTCATCGAGGGCCACAGCAGGGACGGCACCTATGAGGAGATGGAGCGGGTGCGCCAGGCGTTCCCGGACCACGACATCAAGCTGATGCGGCAGCCCGGCAAGGGCAAGGCCGACGCGGTGTTCACGGCCTTCGACGCGGCACGCGGCGACGTGCTGATGATTTTGGACGCCGACCTCACCATGCCGCCGGAGCAGTTGCCGAAGTTTTTCGAGGCGCTGCGCTCGGGCAAGGGCGAGTTCATCAACGGCTCGCGCCTGGTCTATCCGATGGACGAGGGCGCGATGCGCTTCCTCAACCTCATCGCCAACAAGACCTTCTCCTATCTGTTCTCGTGGCTCTTGAACCAGCGCTACACCGATACGCTCTGCGGCACCAAGGTGCTCCGCCGCAGCGACTATGTCAGGCTCAAGGCCGGCAAGGCCTATTTCGGCGATTTCGATCCGTTCGGCGATTTCGACCTGATCTTCGGCGCCTCCAAGCTGAACCTGAAATCGATCGACCTGCCGATCCGCTACGCCGCGCGCAGCTATGGCGAGACTCAGATCTCCCGCTTCCGCCACGGCTGGATGCTGCTCAAGATGGTCGTGTTCGCGTTCTTCAAGATCAAGGCGATCTGAGGATGACGGGAGTTCGCGGTGTCCAGCCTCAGAGGAGGCTGCGCCGATCGTTTGCCAATCGGACTACGTCGTCAAGGCCGGGCTTGACCCAGCCTTCCACGCCTTCCTTCGCCGAGGAAGGACGACGTGGACGCGCGGGACAAGCCCGCGCATGACGAAGAAAACGATACCGAAAACATCGAATCCGCCTCGTGACGCCTTCGATCGCCTGACGCGCTTCGGCTGGCACGGCGGCGTCGCGGTCGCGCTGCTGCTGTCGCTCGTGTCGTTCCTGGCCGTCGGCTATTTCACCGTCTATTGGCGCAATGCCGACATGGACTTCATGATGATCTACAACGCGCTCGCCATGAACGATGGCGGCGCGCAGGCCTTCTTCGATCACCCGGCCTATCTCACCATCCTGTCGGTCGAGACCTGGTTCGCGCTGCTGCATCGGCTCGGCCTGCTCGACGCCTGGACATTGTCGGCGATCCCCGCCGATCGCGCCGCCTTCGATGTCGCGATGACCGGCGCCGTTCATGCCGGACGCGTCGCCGCGCTGCTGACGGCCGCCGGCATCATCCTCGCCTTTGCTTGGGCCGCGCGCCGGCTGGTGTCGGACTGGCGCATCGCCATGCTCGCCGTCACGGCCTTCGTATTCTCCGGCGGCGCGCAGATGCATCTGCGCATCCTGCGCAGCGAGATGATGGCGGCGTCGTTCTGCATCCTCGCGCTGATGATCCTGATCGTGGCGGCGCGCCGCGCCAGCCTCGCGCGTCCGCTTGCGATCGGGCTCGCCGCCACGCTCTGCACGCTCGGTCTGGAGAACAAGGTCCATGCGATCCTGTTAATCGCCGCGATCCCCGTGCTGGTGCTGCCGTTCGGCACGGCGACGAGCCGAAGCGTTGCGTTCTGGCAATCGCCGCGCGCCTGGGCGGCCGTGCTGGTCGCCGGGATCGCTGCGCTGCTCGCCATGAGCGCTGCCTGGCCCCTGATCGTCGCCGGCTTCGATCCTGTCAACGCAACGGCTGCCGGCCTCAAACCCATGCTGTTGGGCCGCTTCGGCGTCTATCAGCTCGCGCTGCTCGGCCTGATCGCGGCCTGCATGGTCGTCTTCGCGTGGCTGTGGCGCGTGAGCGCGGCCGAAACTGTTGCGGCGCTACTGGCGATGGTCGCCGGCGCCGTCATCGGCCTGCTCGCGCTGGATCTGAGCTACGACGTCAACGATGTCGTCGTCGTGCTCAATCCGCTGGAGAAGATGATCACCTTTGTCGACGCGCCAGATGCCGCCGGTAGCCTGAGCGGTGCGATCGGGCTGTTGTTGTCCGGGCTGTTCGGGGTCATCAGGCGCTACACCTTCGTGCTGCAAACATCGGCGCGGCCCACGGTGTTCCTGACCTGGCTGATCATCCCCGGCATCGTCATGGCCTGGCGCCGCGGTGAGCGGCAGGCGGCCATCCAGGCCATTCTCCTGATGCTCGCTGCTGTCGGCATCGATACGCTCGGTGTCCGCCGCGGGCTGAAGGTCGAGTACTTCGTCTTCACCGATCCCCTGATCATCATTGCCGGCATGGTCCTGCTCGATCATCTGGCGGACCTGCGCTTCTCCCGCTTCGCCTATCCGATCGGCGCGGCGCTGCTCGCGCTCCATGTCGGCATCAGCCAGGCCGAGCCGGTCAAGATGGCGCTCAAGCGCAGGGGGCCTGAGGAGGTCTGCGCGTGGAGCGGCCACTACATGCCACGGATGGCGCTGCCCTGGTGCGCGCCGCCGAACAGCCCGCCGAGGACGTGACGGCCGACGCTCAGGAGCGTCAAGACGATCCTGAGCGCACCCTGCGGCGTGGCTTGACCGGCGCAAAGATCGCCGCGAGATCCACGCCGTCGGGCGCCGGGGACTCGTCGAGACGCAGCCGGCCCTCGACATGCAGGAAGTGCTCGCGCGACAGCGCGATCGCCCGCATCAGGTCGCGGTCGCGCAGCGCCGCGACGATGGCGCCATGCTCGTCGACCGCGCAGATCGACTGCGCCGCCGGCTCGTACACCGACACCATCACCGAGGAGCGGCTGAGTAGGTCGCCGAGCATGCGCGACAATTCCGGATTGCCGATGGAATCGACGAGGTGGACGTGGAAGGCGCCGGACAGCCGCACCGAGGTCGCGCGATCGCCGCGCCGCGCCGCCGCGCGCTCCTCCGCCAGATGCGCGTCGAGCCGGGCGAGCAAACCATCGTCGATCCGCAGCACCAACTGGCTGAGCACGCCGGCCTCGAGCACGCGATGCGCCTCATAGACCCGTCTGATATCATCAAGCGTCGGCCGCGGCACCCGCGCGCCGCGGTTCGGAATCATCTCCAGCCGCCGCTCGGCGCCGAGCCGGTGCAGCACCTTGCGGATGCGCTCGCGCGACACGCCGAAGACCGCGGCCAGCGGCGTCTCGGCGAGCTTGGTGCCGGCCTTGAGCTTGCCTTCCAGCAGCGCGCGCAGAATGGCCTGATACACCGCCTCGTCCTCGGCGGGATTGGCCTTCCCGATTCGCTGCGCTCGCATCGCCATGCTCCGTAGCTAGGCCCAAAGCCGCGGCAGGTCACCTCCAAAAAATGTGCACATTATGCTCGCGGCCGGGGAGGAGGTCGGTCGAGAAGCGGATCGAGGAAGAGCTCAGAGCAATGATCTCGTTGATGAATCCAAAAATGTGCACATTTGGCACGGCGCTTGCTGATCCTCGTGACACGTCACGCGACAGCTCACACGGGATCCTCTCATGCACCCCTTCTCCCGCCGCAGCCTCCTGAAAACCGGTGCGGCCTTCGCCGCCACCCTTGCCGCGCCCGCGCTGGTGCGCGCCGCCCCCAAAGAGATCGTGATCGGCGGCCCCGCCGGTGCCGCCAAATATTTCAACGCCGATCTGTTTCCGGTGCTGGAGAAGAAGCTCGACTGCAAGGTGCTCTACGAGGGGACGAACTCGCTGACCAATCTGCAGAAGATGCAGGCCGACAAGGCCAGCCCGAAGATCTCCGTCGTGATCATGGACGATCCGGTGATGCTGCCGGCCGCGGCCGAAGGGCTGATCACCAGGATGTCGTCGTCGGCGATTCCCAATCTCGGCAAGCTCGTCGACGACGCCGTGCACCAGGACGGGATGTGGGCCAACTACCAGAAGCCGTGGGTCGGCATCGCCTATTCCACCAGGCGCATGAAGACGGCACCTGGCAGCTGGGCCGAGCTGTGGGATGCGAAATACGACTCCAAGATCGTCGTGCCGTCGTTGTCCAACACCGAAGGATTCTGGACGCTGCTCGCCGCCGCGCATCTCGAGACCGGCAAGCCCTACAAGGAAGCGCAATACGAGATCGATGCCGGATTCAAGAAGATCAAGAGCCTGAAGGCCAATCTGCTGAACGTCTATACGAACGCACCGCAGGCCATCAATCTGCTGGAGCAGGGCGAGGCCTGGATGATCGGCGGCCAGTTCTCGGCCTATACCTTGATCCGCAAGGCCGACGGCTCGCCGGTCGATCTCGCGATCCCCAGGGATGGCGGCTTCTCGATGCCGTCGGGCATCGCCAAGGTCGCAGGCGCGCCGGCCGGCGATCTCGCCGACGCCGTGATCGACTTCTATCTCAGCCCGGATGCGCAGACCATCCTGGCCAAGACGGCCTTCATCGCACCGACCAGCAAGGCGACGCCGCTGCCGGCCGGCTATCCGGATCCGGCCTCGCTGTTCGCGCCCGACTGGGCCTTCATCGCCAAGAACCGCGCCGGCTGGGTCGATCGCTGGAGCAAGGAGATGACATGACCGCCGCGCCGCATCTCGTCATCAGCGGAGTCTCCAAGCGCTTCGGTGCGGCGACCGTGCTCGATCGCGTCGATCTCACCATCCGGCGCGGCGAGCTGGTCACCCTGCTCGGCCCGTCCGGCTGCGGCAAGACCACCTTGCTGCGTGCCATCGCCGGCCTGGCGCCACCGGACACCGGCACGGTTTCGCTCGCCGGGCGCGACGTCACCCATGTGCCGCCGCATCGACGCAATGTCG
Organism: Bradyrhizobium sp. SZCCHNR2028; assembly: GCF_032380995.1. Lineage (NCBI taxonomy): Bacteria > Pseudomonadati > Pseudomonadota > Alphaproteobacteria > Hyphomicrobiales > Nitrobacteraceae > Bradyrhizobium > Bradyrhizobium sp. SZCCHNR2028. The sequence goes on from NZ_JAUHJF010000005.1 coordinate 217,934, forward strand.
GCGTCGTGTTCCAGAGCTACGCGTTGTTCCCGCATCTCACCGTCGCCGGCAACGTTGCTTTCGGCCTGAAGGTGCGCGGCACGCCGAAGGCCGAGATCGATCGCGCGGTGGAGCGCGCGCTTTCGCTGGTCAAGCTCGGCCATCTCGGCGGCCGCCGCATCTCGGCGCTGTCGGGCGGCCAGCAGCAGCGCGTGGCGCTGGCGCGCGCGATCGCGGTCGAGCCCGACGTGCTGCTGTTCGATGAGGCGCTGTCGGCGCTCGATCGCAAGCTGCGCGAGGAGATGCAGGTCGAGCTGCGCCGTCTGCTGCAGGAGGTCAAGGCGACCGCGATCTTCGTCACCCACGACCAGGACGAGGCGCTGACCATGTCGGACCGCGTCGCGGTCATGAACAGGGGCCGCATCGAGCAGCTCGCCGCGCCGCGCGAGCTCTATGCCCGGCCTGCGAGCTTGTTCGCGCTCAACTTCGTCGGACTGTCGACGCGCATCGCGGGCCAGGTGGTCGGCGCGCATGACGGCACGGTGGACGTCGTGACGCCGGTCGGCCGTCTGTCGGCGCGCGGCGCGTTTCAGCCCGGCGCCTCGGTGATCGTGGCGACGCGGCCGGAGCAATTGCGTCTCGGCGCCGGAGACGGTGCCAACTCCGCGGCCGGACGGGTGCGCTCCGTCGTGTTTCAGGGCTCGCGGACTCTCGTGGATGTCGATGCCGGCGCCGGCGCGAGCCTGCTCGCCGAGCTGTCGGGGCGCGAGGCCGAGCTGCCGCGCGTGCACGACGAGGTCCGCTTCGCATGGCCGGTGTCGGAGACCTTCGCCTTCGCCGCCGAGGCTTGACCATGACCGACGCCGTGTTGCCAGCACCGATTGTCAAGCCCGCGCCCGATCGCGAGCGGCTCGCCGCGTTCGGCTTCGTCGCGCCATCGGCGCTGATCATCGCGCTGGTGTTCGTGCTGCCCTTGGCGCTGCTGCTCGGCGTCAGCGTGCTCGATGGCAAAGGCGGCATCACGTCGGCGAACTACACGCGGCTGCTCGGTACGCCCTATTATCTCGGAATCATCTGGAATTCGCTGCGGCTCGGCCTGCTGACGACGCTGATCGCCTTCCTCATCTCCTATCCCGCAGCGTTCGCGCTCGCCCGCGCCCTCGGCGCGTTGCGCTCGGTCCTGCTGGCGACCCTGTTCCTGCCGCTCGCAGCCTCTGTCATCGTCAAGGCGTTCGCCTGGACCATCCTGTTGCGCAGCGACGGCCTCATCAACACAGTGCTGATCACGCTCGGGATCATCGAGGATCCGATCCGCATGATCTTCACCCAGACCGCGCTGATAACAGGTGCCGTCAACATCTTCCTGCCGTTCATGGTGCTGCCGATCTACGCGGTGGTGGCGCAGCTCGACGGCCGCTACGCGGAAGCCGCGGCGACGCTCGGTGCCTCGCCGCTCGTGGTGTTCTTCCGCGTCATCCTGCCGCTGACCCTGCCCGGCATCATCGCCGGCGTGGCGCTGGTGTTCTCGCTGGCGGTGTCGGCCTATGTGGTGCCGACGCTTCTGATCGGCGAGAAATATCCGACGCTCGCCACCACCATCGCCAAGGCCTATCTGCTGGCGCGCGAACCCGGCTTCGGCGCCGCCGCCGGCGTCGTGCTGTTGGCGATTGCGGTCATCGTCGTCGCGCTCAGCACGCTGCCGTCGCGCGAGCCGACATGATGACGCGCGTCGCCATCATCATCTGCTGGCTGCTCGCGATTGGCCTCGCGCTGTTCCTGGTGCTGCCGCTTGTGGTGATCGCGGCCGCGTCAATCTCGCCGACGCCCGTGTTCGACCTGCCGCTGTCGGGCGCCTCGCTGCGCTGGTATGGCCGCATCGGGCGGCTCGACGGTTTCTGGCCGTCGTTATTTCTGTCGCTGCAGATCGCCGTGCTGTCGACCGTGCTCTCGCTGGTCGCCGGCACGCTTGCCGCGATCGCGATCGCCCGGGGCAGACTGCCGGGTGCAACCGCGATCGGGACGCTGCTCGTATCGCCTTTGATGATGCCGGGTCTCGTGCTCGGCATCGCGCTGTTGCAGTATTTCCGCATGATCGGTTTCACCGCGACCTGGAGCGCGCTGCTGGTAGCCCATCTCGTGGTGACCTTGCCCTATGTCGCCCGCACGATGATCGCAGGCCTCTCGCGCTTCGACTTCACCCTCATCGAAGCCGCGCGCACGCTCGGCTGCACCTATTCCGGCAGCGTGCTGCGCGTGATGGTGCCGGCGCTGGCGCCGTCGTTCCTGATCTCCGGCCTGTTCAGCCTGTTGGCCTCGTTCGACAACTATCCCGTCTCGATCTTTCTCACCGACGTGCGCTCGAAAACGCTGCCGATCCGCATGCTGCAATATATCGAGGAGGCGCCCGATCCGACGCTCGCGGCGCTGTCCACCCTCATTCTCGCCGGCACCCTGGTGCTGCTGCTGATCAGCGACCGCCTGGTCGGCCTGCACCGCATGGCTGGAACCGCGGATTGACACGATGACCCCACAGCCTGCTTTCCGCCGCGATCTCACGGGCTATGCCGGCAGGCCGCCGCATCCGCGCTGGCCCGACGACGCACGCGTCGCGGTGTCGCTGGTGGTGAATTTCGAGGAGGGCTCGGAATTCTCGGTGTGCGACGGCGATCCGAGCAACGAGGCGATCTACGAGGTCGTGCATCGGCTGGACGGCCCCGACCCCTGTATCGACAGCCATTTCGAATACGGCACGCGCGCGGCGTGGTGGCGTATCATGGACCTGTTCGACGCCCACGGCGTCAAGGTCACCGTCAGCGCCTGCGGCCGCGCCGTCGAGCGCTCGCCGGAGCTGGCACGGGATGCCGTGGCGCGCGGCCACGAGGTGTCGGCGCATGGCTGGCGCTGGCAGAGCCACGCCGGCATGGGCGAGACCGAGGAGCGCCGGGTGATCGCGCGCACGGTGGAGACGATCCAGCGCGTCACCGGAAAGCGTCCGCTCGGCTGGCATACGCGCTCGGCGGCGTCAGCGAACACGCGCCGGCTGCTGGTCGAGCAGGGCGGCTTCCTCTATGACAGCGACGCCTACAATGACGACCTGCCGTACTATGTCGCCGTCGCCGGCCGGCCGCATCTGGTGCTGCCCTACGCCTTCGACAGCAACGACATGCAGTTCTTCAACGGCTCGCGCTTCCGCGGCGCCGACTTCGCCGACTACGTCATCGACGCCTTCGACTGGCTCGCGCGTGAGGGCGCGACGGCGCCGAAGATGCTGTCGATCGGTCTGCATCTGCGCATGATCGGCCGCCCCGGCCGGATCGGCGCGCTCGACCGCATCCTGTCCCACGTCACCGGCAGCGGCGTGGCCTGGATCGCGCCGCGCGCCGACATCGCCCGGCACTGGCTGGCGACCGTGCCGCCACCCGGCACGACCTGACGGACCTTGGCCTGGTGACGGACTGGCGCGGCCCGGCCTGGCCGCCTACATCTGCGCCATGATCGATCCTCTCGCGCTAAAATCCTTCATCGACAGCCACCACCGGATCGTCGTGCTCACCGGCGCCGGCTGCAGCACAAATTCCGGCATTCCCGATTATCGCGACAATGACGGGCAGTGGAAGCGCACGCCGCCGGTGACCTATCAGGCCTTCATGGGCAGTGAGGAGACGCGCCGGCGCTACTGGGCGCGCAGCATGGTCGGCTGGCGGCGCTTCGGCCGCGCCCAGCCGAACGGCGCGCACCATGCGCTGGCGCGGCTGGAGGCGCAGGGCCGCTGCTCGCTCCTGGTGACGCAGAACGTCGACCGGCTGCACCAGGCCGCGGGCACCAGCAATGTCATCGACCTGCACGGCCGGCTGGACCGCGTCCGCTGCATGGGCTGCGGCGCGACGCTGTTGCGGGCCCAGTTTCAGGACGAGCTGGCGGACGCCAATCCGCGCTGGCTGGCGCATGATGCCGCCGATGCGCCCGATGGCGACGCCGATCTCGACGGTGTCGATTTCGCTGAGTTCACCGTGCCGGCCTGTCACGCCTGCGGCGGCGTCCTCAAGCCCGACGTCGTGTTCTTCGGCGAGACCGTGCCGCGCGACGTCGTCGCCACGGCGCGCGGGCATGTCGATCAGGCCGACGCCATGCTCGTGGTCGGCACCTCGCTCATGGTCTATTCCGGCTTCCGCTTCGTCCGCGCTGCCGCCGACCGCGCCATCCCCATCGCCGCCGTCAATCTCGGCCGCACCCGCGCAGATGAGCTGTTGTCGCTGAAGGTCGAGGCGCCGTGTGATGCAGCGCTGGCGTTTCTGCTTGAGGGATAGGGTCGGCGGTCCTCTCTCCGCCGTCATGGCCGGGCTTGACCCGGCCATCCAGCTGCTTTGTCGCGGTAGCGATGGATGCCCGGGTCAAGCCCGGGCATGACGAGAAATCAAGTCCAGGGGGCCGCCTCACCGCGACTGCGGCTTCTCGCGGTTCTGGATGCGGTCCTTGTTGTTGACCTGCTCGCTCTCGGGCTTGCCGACCTCGACCGTCTTGCCGGCCTGGTTGCCTGGATTGTAGTGGAACTTGCCTTCGCGATGCTCGCCCGGCTGCTTCCGATCGGGATTGACATTGTCGGCCATGGAACTCTCCTGTCGCTGTGCCGGACAACGTCGCGGGCGTGATGCTTGTTCCGCGGCGGAGCGCCGCGGCGCCGTCCATGCGGCATCATCCCTCTCTGTGCGGACCGTCACGGAAGCAGCGCGCCCTGACCGTCATGATCCTCGCATGGGCTGCAGGGGCAGCCTCAAGCAACGAGGGACAAGGTCATGACTTCCAGCATTCGTCTTTTCGCCGCCGCCATCGTCGCGGGCGCGAGCCTGCTCGCGTCAGCATCGACATCGCCGGCGTCTGCCGGCTGGGAATGGCTCGGCAACAAGAACTACGTCAACTGCCTGCAGCTGTTTGCGAGCGGCAACTTCCTGATCCCGGCAAACGCCACCCCGGCCCAGCGTGCGGCGAAGCACGAAGCCGGCCGCCGCTACTGCAATCGCCAGTACTACGGCCACGACTGAGCATGGCGGCACATGCGCAAGGCCGAGGCCGATCACGGCCTCGGCCTTCGCTTGCGAGGCTCACGCCCCCGTCACGCGCCAAATGCAGTTGCCGACGTCGTCGGCGACCAGCAGCGATCCGTCCGGCCCGATGACGACACCGACCGGACGGCCATAGGAGAAGCTCTCGTCCGGCGCCAGGAAGCCGGAGAGAATGTCGCGCGCCGGGCCCGACGGCTTGCCGTTCTCGAACGGAATGAACACGACCCTGTAGCCGGACAGCTTGCTGCGATTCCATGAGCCGTGCTGGCCGATCACCATGCCCTCGGGGAAGCCGGGCAAGGTGCCCGCCGGCAGCCAGCACAGGCCGAGCGAGGCGGTGTGGCCGCCGAGCGCGTAGTCCGGCGTCAGCGCGGTCGCGACCAGGCTCGCATCCTGCGGCACCCGGTCGTCGACCGTCCTGCCCCAGTAGCAATAGGGCCAGCCATAGAAGCCGCCCTCGCGCACCGAGGTGAGATAGTCCGGCGGCGTCTCGTCGCCGAGCCCGTCGCGCTCGTTGACGACGGTCCACAGCACCCGCGTCTGTGGCTCGAACGCCAGCCCCACCGCGTTGCGCAGGCCACCTGCGAAGATGCGGCTCGCGCCGCTCGCGATGTCCAGCTCATAGATGCAGGCGCGGCCCTGTTCGACCTCGAAGCCCAGTTCGGCGATGTTGGTGAGCGAGCCGACACCGGCATAGAGCTTGGTGCCGTCGGGGCTGACCAAAAGACTGCGCGTCCAATGGCCGCCGGGCTTGAACGTGGTGAGGCGCTTGCCCTGCGCCGTGATGCGCTCCGCGCCCGCGGCATAGGGGAAGGCGACGATGCCGTCGGTGTTGCCGACATAGAAGGTGTTGCCGACCAGCGCCATGCCGAACGGCTGGCTGAGATTTTCCATGAAGGCATTGCTGATCTCGGCGGTGCCGTCGCCATCGGCATCGACCAGCCGGGTGATGCGGTTGGCGCTGACGCCGAGCGCTGCGGCGCGGCGCATCGTCGCCTGCATCGCATAGCCGAACATGTTGCGCACCGGGCTCGGAATCTGGGTGGCCTCGGCGATCAGCACCGACTTGTCCGGCATCACATAGATCCACCGCGGATGATCGAGCCCGGTGGCAAACGCATTCACCTTCAGCCCCGCCGCCGCCACCGGCTTCTCGCCGTCGCGCCAGCCCCGCGCCGTCGGCATCTTCAGGGTCGGCAGCAGACCCTGCGGCTTCGCCACCGGGATCTGCGGCTGCGCCCCCCACGCCGGCTGCGGCGTCTCGCCCTGCAGCTTGCGCCACTGCAGCGCCGCATTGCCAACCAGCGCGACACCGCGCGCGACGATGGAGGAGAGGGTCATGAAACGTCCTGTGGGATGAGACAGAGGTAGGGTGTGATGGTCGAGATCCATAATACATCTCGCCGACGCGGCGGATGTGACGATTCTGCGGAGCGGGCGCGGTTGGCCTGCGTGCCCTGCATGCGCGGCGCTCCCCGCGTGGCTCAGGGCGCGCCGTCTGCATCGCTCCACGGGTTGAGGAGCGCGACGCCGGTGGCGACGAAATCGGCAGTGTTGCGGGTGACGACGGTCAGCCCGTGGACCAGCGCCGTCGCGGCGATCAGCGCGTCGCGCTCGGGCCGCGGGTCGGGCACATGCAGGCGCGCGCAGTGCTGCGCCACCGCGGTGTCGATGGCGAGAATACGGCCGTCGAAATGCGTCAGGATATGCTGGTCTATCCAGGCCCGCAGCGCAGCTCCCTGGGTCGGGTCTCTGCGCGCAACGCGCTGCGCGCCCAACTCGATCTCGAGGATCGAGATCGCGGAGAGGAAGACGCTCGCGGCCGGACGCGCCGCCGCCCAGGCGACGACGTTGCGGTCCGCCTTGTCGCGGCGTCGGAGCTCGGAGACGACGTTGGTGTCGAGCAGGAACATCAGTCGAGGTCGGCGGGCCGGCCGATCGGCCCGGCGATGCGCGACGGCTCAAACTCGAAATCGGCCCCCGGCTGCGCCAGCGCGTCGGCGAGGCTCATGCCGCCGCCGGCCAGGCGGAGATAGTCTTCGATGGTCAGCAGCACATGCGCCGGCCGCCCGCGGTCGGTGATGAACACCGGCCCGTTGGCCGCTTCTTTCTTAGCGCGGCCAGTGTCCTGGTTGAACTCGCGGCTGGTCAGCGTGGTCATGGCCGGCCTCCTGGCAGTGGTCGTTATCCCTCTGACGGCAGAGCATATGTAGAGACGTTACTACGTTCAAGCGCGATAGTGACGGCGACGGGCGACGGGCGTGTTGCTCACGCTGTCCACCGCCGGTCGCATCCGGACATCCGCCGTCGGATTCGACCTCTCACCGCGAAGCCGATGCGCTCCCCTCCCCCTTGCGGGGAGGGGTCGGGGGTGGGGGTAGCCCAGGGTATGAACCGGGCTGAGTCCTGACAATTCAGACCGGGTTGATTCCTGACAGGCAAGCTTCGTCCGATTCGAAGGAGGATCGGTCGATGCCTTTCAGGGAGAGCAGTCCTGTGGAGCAGCGTATCGGGTTGTTTCGGGAGTACGACACGGGAGCTTTTTCGGTGACGGAGCTGTGCGCGCGGCACGGCATCAGCCGGGAGACGTTCTACGTTTGGGAGCGCCGCCGCGCGAGCGGGGATCCGCAGTGGTTCGAGGAGAAGAGCCACGCCGTGCAGAACTGCCCGCACGCCACAGCGGACCGGCTGGCACGGCGCATCATCGCAACACGACGACGGTTTCCGCATTTTGGCCCCAAGAAGATCAAGGCCTGGCTCGCGCGCGAGCGGCCGGAGGTCGACTGGCCGGCGGCCTCGACGATCGGCGACCTCCTGAAGCGTGAAGGCCTGGTCGAAGCGCAGCCACGCCGACTCACCGATGCGGCGAGCCGCTATCTCATCGAGGTGCGCATTGTCGATCCGACCTGGGCTGGCGTGAAGGGCGCTCTGGAGCGCGTTTTCAAGGATATCGGCCTTCCCGACGCGATCCGCTCCGACAATGGAGTACCGTTCGGATCGACGGGAGCTGGCGGCCTTTCGGCGCTCTCGGTGTGGTGGCTCAAGCTCGGCATCGAGCCACGCTACATCCCACCAGCGAGCCCGCAGGACAACGGCCGGCACGAGCGCATGCACCGCACGCTGAAGGCCGAGACGTCGAAGCCACCGGCAGACACGGCCGCCGAGCAGCAGCGACGCTTCGACGCCTTTCGCCGCCACTTCAACGAGGAGCGGCCGCACGAGGCGCTCGACCAGGTGGCCCCCGTCAAGCTCTGGCGCAGGCCGGTGCGCTTCATGCCAGACCGTCTCGATGATCCCTGGTACGACGCCGATCACGAGGTCCGCCGCGTGCGTCCCACCGGGGACATCAAATGGCAAGGCGAGCACGTCTTCGTTGGCGAAGCGCTCGCCGGCGAACTCATCGGCCTCGCCAAGCACGATACCGGCGGCCACATCGTCCGCTTCTGGGGCCGAGACCTCGGGCTGATCGACCGCGACCGCCGTTTCCTGCGCTTTGCTCCGCCGCGTGCGCGGCTCCGCGTCGCGCAGGAAACGGCGGAGACAACACAGCAGTGATCGAATAGTGTCAGGGATCAGCCCGGTCCAAAATGTCAGGGATCAACCCGGTCGGTCACCAGCCGTGCGCTGGTCATGATCGATCGAATGAATGCCCGCTCCTCATCGTGCAACATCGCATCGGTGATTGCGGCGGAGGGGCGCGCTGAGAGAGCCGCCAACACGCATGACATCGCCGCAGCCGTGGCGCCGTCATTGAATTGCACTACAGTGGTGTCACATGCTGCCGGCGCGTCGGCGGCCGGACGACAATGGAAGTCAGGGGGATGCACGGCATGATGGGGGTGATCAATTCAGGCGCAGCGCAATCGTCTGCGTCAGGTGTCGCTCTCACGCGTGGGCTCTGCCGATGACGTCGCTCGACAAGTCCGCCTTCACGCCGCACGCGCTGCGCGAGAGCGTGCTGAACGAGGTGCATGCGCGGCCGTTCACGCCGCTGACGCAGCCGGTGCTGGTGATCCGCTTCGCCTTCATGGCCAAAGGCGACAGCGCGGCGACCGACCGCGCCAGCCTTGCCGCGTTCTGCGCGCAGCATGGCGCGCTGCCGCCGGAGCCGGGCGTGAAGCATCACCAGGTCGATCTCGGCCCGGTCAGGCTGCGCTTCGAGCAGCATTCGGAATTCGCCACGCTGACCTGGATCTGGAGCTCGCCCGCGGACTCAGGCCCGCGCCGCTTCGGCGCCATCGCGCCCGAGCTGCAGGTGCTGATCGCGGCGCTGCCGCAGGCCGGCGAGCTGCTGGTGGCGGTCAAGCTCGAGGTCGAGAACGCCGCCGATCCGGTGGCGCGCGCCGAGGAGATCTTCGACAAGAGCAGCCTCGCCATCGTTGCGATCAAGGGCAGCGCCGGCGCGGTCGCCTCCGACTTCCGCCTCGACGACGACGGCTTCACCCGCATCCTGGTCTGCGCCGATGGCCCGACGCCGGAGCGGCTTGGCGCGCTGGTGCAGCGCGTGCTGGAGCTCGAGACCTACCGCACCCTGGCGCTGCTCGGCCTGCCGGCCGCGCTGGCGCTGGCGCCGGACGTCGACCGCATCGAGCGGCGGCTGGTCGAGGTGCTCGCGGAGATGCAGGGCGCGCAATCGTTCAAGCTCAACAACCATTTGCTGCGCGAGCTGACCGAGCTCGAGGCGCTGCTGGAGCGCGGCGCCACCGGCAGCCTGTTCCGGTTCGGCGCCAGCCGCGCCTATTACGACCTGGTGCAGGCCCGCCTGTCGGTGATCGAGGGCGAGCCGGTCGCGCCCTATTCGAGCTGGTCGTCGTTCCTGGCGCGGCGCACCGCGCCGGCGATGCGCACCTGCAACGCGCTGGAGGGGCGGCAGTCGAACCTGTCGCTCAAGCTGGCGCGCGCCGCCGATCTGTTGCGCACCCGCGTCAATGTCGAGCTGGAGCAGCAGAACCGCGATCTCCTGCGCTCGATGAACGAGCGCACCAAGCTGCAGCTGCGCCTGCAGAGCACGGTCGAGGGACTGTCGGTGGCCGCGATCGGCTATTACGTCGTCAGCCTGTTCGGCTATCTCGCCAAGGGCGCGCATGACAGCGGCCTGCCGGTCGATCCGACGCTGGCCACCGCCGCCTTCGTGCCGGTCGCGATCGCGCTGATCTGGTTCACGACCCACCAGATCCGCAAGCGACATCTGAAGGAGGATCACGAGGCGGAGAAGGGCGAGCAGGGGTGACGCGCGGCGCTTGCCAGCGCGCGGCGAGGCGGCTAAGCGGCGGTCTGACGGGACAGAGGCGATGAGACGATGAGCGGCACGACAATCGAATTCCTGGTTCACGCAGGCGGCGGGGCGACGCGGCAGCAGATCACGCTGAGCCGCCTCGTCATCGCCGGCTGGACCGGGCGCGATCCGGTCGCCCGCGACAAGCACATCGCCGAATTGGAAGAGCTCGGCATTCCCCGTCCGGCGACGACGCCGATCTATTACGAGGCTGCGGCCACCCGGCTGACCACATCCGACAGCATCGAGGTCAGCGGCGGCGACTCCTCCGGCGAGGTCGAGTTCGTGCTGGTGAAATCGCGCGGCCGGCTGTTCGTCGGCGTCGGCTCCGATCATACCGACCGCAAGGTCGAGACCTACAACATCACCGTCTCCAAGCAGATGTGCGACAAGCCGGTGGCGCCCGAGCTGTGGCTGGTCGACGACGTCGCCGCGCATTGGGACCGGCTGACGCTGCGCGCGTTCGCGACCATCGGCGGCGAGCGCGTGCTGTATCAGGAGGGCGCGCTGAGCGGCATGCTGGCGCCTCTCGATCTGATCGCGCGCCGCTATGGCGAGGCCGGCCTGCCCGAGGGCACCGCGATGTTCGGCGGCACGTTTGCCGCCAAGGGCGGCATCCGCCCCGCCGACCGCTTCGAGTTCGAGCTCGCCGATCCCGTGCTGAACCGCGTCATCCGCCATGGCTACGCGATCGAGCAGCTCGCCATCGCCGGCTGATCGGGACGCGCGCGATCACGATCGTGTGCGGCGAGGCTGGACCGGGTGAGCGTCGCCGCGGCAAGGGCCTGTTAAGCAGGACGGCCTAGGGTGTCGAAGTGTGCCGAAGCGGGACCGCCGCGCATCAGGCGTTCGCGTCCGGCACGATCCTGTCGCGACATGAGACGCGGAGCGGCTGGCAAATCCTTAACCGATCCCTACCTGATCATGGCTTATTCGACGGGTCGGAGGACAAGGGCGATTAACTAGAAGTTTAGGAATTGGTTGTGCGCGTGGATACCTCCCTTAAGGGTTTTATTAAATACCCCGGGAATTGGGAGAGTGCGATGCGCGTCGCGATCGTCCACGATTGGCTTTACGTTCTGGGCGGCGCCGAGAAGGTCCTGCAGGAGATCTTGCGCTGCTATCCCGGCGCCGACGTCTTCACGCTGTTCGACCTGCTGCGTCCCGAGGACCGCGCCAAGCTGGGATTCGAAAAGTCGCATACGACGTTCGTGCAGAAGATGCCGTTGTTGCGGAAGTATCACCGCTCCTATCTGCCGCTGATGCCGCTCGCGATCGAGCAGCTCGACCTGTCGAGCTACGATCTCGTGATCTCCTCGAGCTGCGCGGTGGCGAAGGGCGTGCTGACCGGGCCGGAGCAGGTCCACGTCGCCTATGTGCATTCGCCGATGCGCTATGCCTGGGACCTGCAGCACCAGTATCTTCAGGAGAGCGGCTACGCCACCGGCGTCAAGGGCCTCATCGCCCGCACGTTGCTGCACAAGATGCGGATCTGGGACGCCCGCACCGCGCACGGCCCCGACGCCATCTTCACCAATTCGCAGTTCGTCGCCCGCCGCATCAAGAAGATCTACGGCCGCGACGCCAAGGTGATCTATCCGCCGGTGACCATCGCGCAGCGCGATGCGATCCTGCCGGTCGGCAACCACTTTCTCGCCGCCAGCCGGCTCGTGCCCTACAAGCGCATCGAGCCGATCGTGCGCGCCTTCAATACCATGCCGGACCTCGAGCTGGTCGTGGCCGGCGACGGCCCGGAGGCGGCGCGTCTGAAGTCGATCGCAGGACCCAACGTTAAATTCGCCGGCTTCGTGCCGGACAAGCAATTGCGCGATCTGATGACCACCGCCCGCGCCTTCGTGTTCGCCGCGGAAGAGGATTTCGGCATCATCCCGGTCGAGGCGCAGTCGGAAGGCGCGCCGGTGCTGGCCTTGGGCCGCGGCGGTGCGCGCGAGTCGATCCTCACCACCGGGCCGCGCCCGACGGGCATGTTCTTTGAGTCGCCCGAGCCAGAGGCGATCGCGTCTTGCGTGCGTGCGTTCGTGGCCAAGGAGAAGTCGATCTCGCGGCTCGATTGCCGCCAGCGCGCCGGCTTCTTCTCGGCGGAGCGCTTCCGCAGCCAGTTCGTCGCGGCGGTCAACGAGGAGATCGAGCATTTCCGTGCGGGACATCAGGGCCGCGCGACACGGCTGATTGCGTAACGTTCATATGTGGTGTGGGTGCAGATCATGAGGCAGGCGGGTCTTACGGAAGCCTTGTCCGGTCTCGACGCGTTGGGGCGGATCTGGCGCCGTCGCGGCGTGTTCGCCATTGTGGCCGGTGCCGTCCTCGCGCTTGCCGTGGCCGCGCTTGTGCTGCTGCCGGTACGCTATCTCGCCACGGCCTCCGTGATCATCGCCGAGCAGGAGCCTGGTGCCAACACCTCGGCGGCGTGGGCGCAGAAGGTCGGCGACCCCGCCGACATGGAAAGCCAGCTGCTGGTGATCCGCTCGCCGCGCCTTCTGCGGCAGATCATTTCGTCGCCGGGTGTTGCCGACGCTGTCGTCAGCGAATGCGAGCGCGGCCGCCTGCTCGGCTCGACGGATGCGTGCCAGCGTCTCAAGACGGATGTCGGCGCGTTCATCGACCACGTCGAGAGCCGTTTCAGCGTCGCCTCCGCCGGCCGCTCGCGCGTCATCAACATCTCCTATCAGTCTGGTCTCCCCGACGTCGCGCAGACGCTCGCCAACGCATTGACGCAGACGTTTCTCGAGGATCAGCGGACCGAAGGCGCCAACAGCCGCGAGGTCGCGAGCTCCTGGCTGTGGCAGGAGCTGAAGCAGCTCGATCAGCAGCTGCGCGAGGCCGATGACAAGATCCAGAAGTTCCGCCGCACCAAGGGGCTGATGCGCGGCGCGAACGCGCCGATCTCCTCGGAGCGGCTGACGAGCATCGGCCAGCAATTGTCGCAGGCGGAGGCCGCGCGGGCCGAGGCTGCGGCGCGGCTGCAGGAGATCAAGTCGGAGCAGGAGCGCGGCCCCACCGATGCGCCTTCGGTGCTGCAGAGCCGGACCATCGCCGACCTCAAGCAGCAGCTCACGACAGTGAGCGCGCAGCTCGCGAGCGCCGCCGGCGTGCTCGGTCCGAAACACCCGTCGATCCTGGCGCTGACCCGCGAGCAGGCGAGCATCCAGCAACGTCTCGTCGAGGAGATGCAGTCGATCGCGGCCAGCGCGCAGAAGGCGTTCGATGCCAACACCGCGCTGGTCAATTCGCTCAAGAAGCAGATGGAGACCGCCAAGGCCGAGGCCGGCTCGGCCACGCTGGATGAGGCCTCCATCGAGAGCATGGTGCGCGACACCGAGATCAAGCGCCAGCAATATGCCGAGCTCTACAAGAAGGCGAGCGAGCTCGAAACCGAGCGGCGCGTCCTGCGCGGCAGCACGCGGCTCGTCAGTCTCGCCGAGCTGCCGAGCAAGCCGTTTTTCCCGAAGAAGATCCCGTTCCTCGCCGCCGGCATGACGCTCGCGTTGATCTTCGGCGTCGGCGCTGCGCTGCTCGCCGATCAGCTCGGCGCGCGCCTGATCAGCCCGCCCGTGCCCGTCACTCCGGAAGCGCCGGCCCAGCAGGTCGAGGCGCCCGCTGTCGACGAAGCTCCGGCCATCGTCCCTGAATTGGCCGAGGGTGTGACCGCACCGGAGACGGCGACGCCACCGGCAGCGCCCGAACGAAGCTCTCATCTCCCGAGCGTCGCTGACGTTTCGATCCTGGCCTGCTTGCCGCGCCTGAAGAGCCTGCGCGAGATGTCGGCGCTCGGCGCGATCCTGCAAGGCCATCAACCGCTGGCGATCCCGCGCGTCTTGCGCCTCGCCTCCGAGGACACTGATTTTCAGCACACGCTGCATGATCTCGTCCACGAACTCGGCTTGAAGCGGTCAGCGCGATCGCAGCGCATCGTCGTGACCTCTCCCGATGCAGGAGATGGCAAGACGACCACGGCCTGTGCGCTGGCAGAGCACCTCGCGGCCGCAGGCTGGCGCGTGCTGGTCGTCGAGTGCGACGTCTCGCATCCCGCCTTTGCCGAGATCATGGCCCTGCCGGCAAGCCCCGGATGGCTCGGCGCGCTGGAGCGCGGGACGCCGCTCCGGGACATGATTCTGCCGACCGCGCATCCCTCGCTCGACGTGCTGCCGATTGGTGCGACGACCGGTCCGGTCGGCGACATTCTCGACGCGATCAGCCTCGACGGTCTCCTCGCTGGTCTCGATGGCTATGATGCCGTGATCGTCGACACGCCGTTGCCGTCGCAACGGAACGACTTCCTTGCCGGTACGGACTGGTCGATCGTCTGTGTCCGCAGTGACCGGTCGTTGATCGAGCCGGCGGTCGTGACGGTGAACAGGAGCAGGGCACTCGGAGCCCGCGATGTCGGCATCGTCGTCACCATGACCGACGTCGAGCACCGCAGCACGCCTGTGGTCCAGACCGCGCCCGTGGCAGCCTACGCCGGAGCCGGGTGATGTCGACCGAGCGTGTCCTGTTCGTCGATCACACCGGGCAGATCGGCGGCGCCGAGTTGATCCTGCTCGATGTCGTCCAGGGCCGCAAGAATTCATCGGTGTTCCTGTTCGAGCCGGGCCCGCTCGGCCAAGTGCTGGCTGAGCGCGGGATGTCGGTCATCACGTCGCGCTGGGGCCGCGGCCTGGGGCAGTTCAGACGCGACAGTTCGTGGCTCGAGGCGCTGCCGCTGTTCGGCAGACTCGCGGCGATCACCGCGGAGCTTGCGCATGTCGCACGCAAGCATGACGTCTTCTATGCCAATTCGCAGAAGGCCTTTGTCCTGTCGGCCATCGCCAACATCGCGGCACGGCGGCCGTTGATCTGGCATCTGCATGACATCATCAGCCCGGCTCATTTCGGCGCGCTGCAGCGTCGCATGCAGATCTTTCTCGCCAACCGCTTCGCGGCGAAGGTCGTCGTCCCCTCCGAAGCCGCCGCAGCCGCCTTCATCGAGGCCGGAGGTCGACGCTCTCTCGTCGAGATCGTGCCCAATGGCCTCGCCGTCGAACCCGTGCCCGCATCGCGGCAGGAGCTGCGGCAGCGACTCGGCCTGCCGTCCGCACCTCTGGTCGGCGTCTTCAGCCGGCTCGCCCAGTGGAAGGGCCAGCACGTCCTGATCGAAGCGCTGGCCAAACTGTCGGGTGTTCACGGCATCATCGTCGGAGATGCCCTGTTCGGCGAGCAGGACTACGCGGCTGACCTGAGACGGCTGGTCGCGGAGCTGGGCCTCGGCGATCGCGTTCACTTCCTTGGGCATCGCAGCGACGTGCCGCTGCTGATGCAGGCGGTGGACGCGATGGTGCATCCGTCGATCGATCCCGAGCCGTTCGGCCGCACCCTGGTCGAAGCGATGCTCGCCGGCGTGCCGGTGATTGCCACTGACGCTGGCGCTGCGCCCGACATCCTCGAACATGGCCGGGCCGGCCTGCTCGTGCCGCCTGGTGATGCGCGTGCGCTGTCCGAGGCTTTGGACGCGGTGCTGGCTCAACCCGAGATCCTCGCGCCACAGCTCGACTACGCGTCGCGCCGCGCGCGCACCCATTACAGTCTTGCACGCATGCTGGACTCGATCGGGCTTCTGATCCGCAATGTCGGTGCGGGAGCGGCGGTGTGAGCACGATCGTCACACCTGCCCCGTCCTCCGAGCGGCGCATGGTTGATCTCGTCGCGGATTGCGATCCGCTCGGCCCGCTGTTCGCCATTCTCGCGCCGATGCTGTCGTGGCCGAAACTGCTCGAGGACGGACAAGTCTCTGCGCGATGGAAAGGGCCGCCGGCCGTGTCGGAGGAAGCCGCATGAGCGCCTCCGGTCCTTCGCTCAAGCGCTTCAGTGCGCTGCTGATCAGCGGTGCGCTGGCGAGCAAGATGCTCGGCTTCGGCCGCGAGGTGCTGATGGCGCATGTGTTGGGTGCCTCGCTCATCGCCGACGGCTTTCGCGCCGCGATGGCGGCCGTGCTCATCCCGCTCGCATTCCTGCAGAACGAGAGCGTGCCGGCGATCATGATCCCGATGCATCGCGAGGCGCTGCAGCGGCCGGATGCCGCGCGCAGCCTCGGTGCGCTGACGATCGTCATTGCCATCGTGTCGAGCGCAGTGACCGCGATCATCCTGCTGCTGGGCGAGCTCTGGGTGAACGCCGTCGTCGGCGGCTTCTCGGCGGAGGGGCGTGAGCTCACTTTGCATTTCGTGCGCATGATGGCGTTCGGCATGCCGGCGTCCGCGGTCCTCAACGTTCTGGCGGCCGGCGAGATCGCGCTCGGGCGCACGCGGCTGACCAATGTCCGCGCCAGCCTGCTCAACGTCGTAGTGATCGGCGGAATCGGCCTGCTGGTGCTGACCGGCGACGCCTACATGCTCGCCTGCGCCTTCACCGTCGCTTTCAATGGCCTCGCCGCCTGGGGCCTGGTCTCGCTGTGGCGCGAGGGCGCGCTGAGCGTCTCCGGCCTGACCGCCGGCATGGTGGTCGACAAGGGTGTCGAATTCTTCCGCCGGCTGCGCGTCCTGCTTGCGCTGCCGCTGGCCGAGCAGGGCAATGTCTGGATCGAGCGCTTCACGGCGTCGCGGCTGACGACGGGCGCCGTCGCCTCGCTGGACTACGCGCGCTCGCTGACCGAGAGCGCGCTGCTGCTGATCAGCCAGCCGCTCGGCATGGCCGTGCTGTCGCAGCACGCCCCGCACGATCCGCGCGCGCAGACCGAGGCGCTGCTGCGGCCGCTGCTCGCACTGACTTTGCCGGCCTCGGCGTTCCTGCTGGTCTTCTCGACCGACATCGTCCGCCTGATCTATTTCCGCGGCGCGTTTGGCGACGAGGCCCTGCTGCTGACCTCGCATGCGCTCAAGGGCATCGCCTGCGGCGTCTGGGCCGCGACCCTCGGCTGGATCCTGATCCGCCTGCTCAATGGCGCCGGGCGCAACGGCGTCGCCGCGCTGATCATCGTCTCTGCCTATCTCGCCAACATGGGTTTCAACCTGCTGATGCCGCTGTTCGATCCGTCGCCGGCGGCCGGCATGCAGTTGCTCGGAGTTGGCGAAGCGATCCGCAGCCTCGTGCTGCTGTCGGGCGTGGTGTTCGTGCTCGGCGATGCGCGAAAGCTCCTGCTCGTGATCGGCTTGGCCCTGCTGCCGACCGCACTGATGGCCGTGCTCGGCCTGATGATTCAGACCTCCGTGCCGGGCCTGCTGCCGCGCCTGTTCGCCGGCGGATTGGCCTATATGCTCTGCCTGGCCTTCGCGATCGGCATCCTGCTGCCGGCCGTGGTGGGCACGGCGCTCCGCCATGTTCGTCGTACGTTCAAGATGAAGGGAGAGCTGAGTTGACCCTGTTGGCCCTCGCTGCCGCCAAGGCCATGATGGCATCCGGTGCCTTCGTCCTTCCGCTCGCCAAGGCCGCCGATCGTGTGCTCGGCCCGCGCGGCTGCTGCCTGACCTTCCACCGCACCGCGCCCGCGGAGCAATGGGAGCGTCTGCCCAATCGCGACTTCTACGTCGATGCCGACTTTCTCGATCGTTTCCTCGGCTATGTCCTCGACCAGGGTTGGGATGTCGTGACGATCAGCGAGGCGCTGCGCCGGACGGCAAGCGCCGAGCCGTCCGGTCGCTACATCAACTTCTCGATCGATGATTGCTACCGCGATACGTGCGAGCTGCTGGTGCCGGTGTTCCGCAGGCACAAGGTGCCGGTGACGCTGTTCGTGACGACCGGCATTCCCGACGGCACTTTGCCGCTGTGGGCCGCTGGCCTGGAGGATGCGCTGCTGCACAGGGACCACGTCACGGTCGACGATGAGCGGACCGCGCTGTCGAGCGCCGAGCAGCGCCGCGCGGTGTTCACGCAGGTCGCCTCGCGCTGGGATGGCCCGCAGGCGGCGGATCGTTACGCCGCGTTCTGTGCCGCCAATGCCATCGACATCGATGCAGTGCATTGGAAACATGCGATCTCCTGGGACATGCTGGAAGCGCTGGCGGGGGATCCGCTCATCGAGATCGGAGCCCACACCGTCTCGCATGCGCGGATCTCGTCGCTGCCTCCGGAAGCCGCCCTGCGCGAGCTGGCTGATGCGCGGCTGCGATTGAACGAGCGGCTCGGCATCGACGTCCGGCACTTCGCGTTTCCTTACGGGCGCGCCGCCGATTGCGGGCCGCGGGACTTTGCGCTGGCGCGGCAGGCCGGATTCGCCAGTGCTGCGACCACGCGCAAGGGCCTTGTCAAAGCCGGGCAGGATGCGTTTTCGATTCCGCGCAACACCATGAACGGCGCGCATCGTACGCTGGCGGCGATGGAGCTGCATCTCACCGGCTTCAGCGGGACTGCAGCGAAGGTGATGGGCCGTGTCTAGCAGGGGCCGCTTGCGGATCGTCTCGATTGCGCATCCTGCCACCAGCAGCGAGGCCGGCCGGCTGCGCTACCGCCATCTCGCCTCCCGGCCCGACGTCGATCTGCATCTTGTGATGCCCGAAGTGTGGAAGGAATTCGGCCGCACCATTACCGCGCCTCACTCCAACGAAGGGTTTCCCGTCCATCGGCTTCCGATCCGGCTGCCGAACGCCGGGCCGATGAAATGGTACCTGCACTTCTATCCAGCACTGCGTCGCCTGCTGCGCGAGCTCGATCCGGACGTGATTCATCTTTGGGAGGAGCCCTGGAGCATCGTCGCGCTGCAGGCGCAGATGCTGCATGGTCGTGCGGCGCTCGTGCTCGAGGTCGACCAGAACATCCTGAAACGGCTGCCGCCGCCGTTTGAGGCGATCCGCAAATTCGTCCTCGGCCACACCGCTCACATCCTGTCGCGCAGTCCCGACGCGACTGAGGTCGTGAGGGCGCGTGGCTACACGGGTCCGGTGACCCCGATCGGCTATGGTGTCGATCTCGCGACCTTCATGCCGGCGGATGATCCGTCGAATGCGACGACCGGCTCGCCGCTGCGGCTCGGCTATGTCGGCCGGCTGGTGGTCGAGAAGGGTCTCGACGATGCGCTCGATGCGCTCGCACGGAGCAAGTCGGCGGCCACGCTGAGCATCATGGGTGAAGGTCCGCACGAGCCGCATCTGCGCCGGCGCGTGGCCGAACTCGGCTTGAGCGGGCGCGTCACGATCCAGGGCTGGGCTTCACCAGCCGCGGTCGCGGCCTTCCTGCGCGGCCTGGACGCATTGCTGCTGCTGACGCGAACCACGGACGCGGTGCGCGAGCAGTTCGGCCGGGTGATCATCGAGGCCCAGGCCTGCGCCATTCCGGTGATCGGATCAACCTGCGGAGCGATTCCGGATGTCGTCGGCGACGGCGGCTGGATCGTGCCGGAGCAGGATCCCGGCAGCCTGTGTCGGCTCATCGATGAGCTCAGCGGCCAGTGGGCGGAGCTCGCCGTTCGCAGTGAGGCGGCCCGCGCAAACGTGCTCCGGCGCTTCACCTATGATGCGGTCGCGGCGGCGATTGAAACGGCATGCCGTGCGGCCCATCAGTCGAGAACCGCATCCCGCCTCGCCCGCCCACAGCGGCTGCAGACGAATTAGCTAGGCCTTCAGCGGCAGTGCAATCACTGCGCGGCCAGGCTGTCGCTTGGCGGCATCGATCTGCTTGAGCAGCTCGATGTATTGCAGCCCGATCTGGTCCCAGCCATAGGTCTGCGCGGTCGCATGGGCGCCGTCCTGCAGCCGGCGCATCAGTGCGGGATCGGCGAAGACCGCCGCGAGCTTGGCGGCGATGTCGTCGGCGTCGGCCGCGATGCGGAAGCCGTTGACGCCGTCGTGCAGATAATCCTCGATTCCGCCGACCGGCGTTGCGAACACCGGCACTGCGCAGGCCATGGCCTCCATGCAGACCAGCGAGAACGTCTCATAGCTCGTAGGTAGCACGAAGGCATCGGCCGCCGAGTACAGCGCCGGCATGTCCGAGCGTGAGCCGGCGAAGATCACGCGTTGCTGGGCGTTGCGCGTCAGTCTGCGGTAGGGCGCGGGATTGTCCGAGCCGACGACCAGCAGCCAGACGTCGTTGCCGAGCCGATCGAGCGCGCCGATCGCATGCGCCAGTCCCTTGCGGTTGAATTCGTGGCCGACGAACAGCAGCAGGCGCGCGTTCTCCGGGATGCCGAACTCGCGCCGGATGGCCTGGCCGCCGACGGCGTCGCGCTTGAAGCGCGCGAGATCGATGCCGTTGGAGATGACATGGATGCGGGCGGCCGGCACGCGGAAGAAGCGCTGCAGCTCCGCGGTGACGCGGGAGGACACCGCCACGAACGCCTGATACCGCAGGCCTCCGATCATGAATCGGTCGCGCAGCGCGACCCACAGATGCATCGGGTTGAGCATCCAGCGCCAGCTGCCGGCGGCGCGCTTCTCGGCCAGGCTCTGCGCATTGACCGCATGCACGATCAGCACGTCGCCCTTGAGACTATCGCCGTGGCTGACGACGACGGCATCGGGGTGCCGCGCCAGCGCCCGTGTCGCGGCGAGCGTGAACAGCGGCACGACCACGGCGCGGCCGATGTGCCGAAACAGTCCGCGAGTCGGAATCCGCGCCAGCCATGGCGCAACGCGCTCGACCCTTATCGTGTGTTCGAGATTGTCCGCGACGGCGCTCGCGAGCACGACGTTCGATAAACCATTCCGGCCGAAAACGCGCGCCAGCTCGATAGCAACGGTTTCCACGCCGCCGGCATTGCTTATCTCTTGAACGATCTGGACAATCTCAAACGTCATAGCGGAAATCTACGGGATCAGACATTGCGACTTCGTTCCAATCTGCTGGTCATTAGCACAGCCCTGTTAACGTTTGTCACGTCGCCATGGTCGAGCGCCGTTCGCGCCAACGATACGAACGCCTCGGCGTTGCGGATCGACGAGCGCATCGGCGGCGGCAATCTGGTCACGCATCTGGCCGGCAAGAGCACGCAGATCTATCAGGCGCTGCACGGCGTCGGTGCCAGGATGGGACGAATGGACTCCTACGGCTGGCGGACGCTGGCGCGGGTGCCCACGCCGCACGACTTCGATGCCGCCATGCTGGAGGCGCACAAGAACGGTATCATGCCGCTGATCCTGCTGGAGTACGAAGGCAGCTATCAGAGGTTGGATCCGCCGCAGCCGATCGGATCCTATCAGGACTGGTTCGCCGCCGGGCAGGCGATGGCGAGACGTTTCCGTCCCGGTGGCGATTGGGGCCGCGAGAACGGCATTCCCGATTGGGGCGCAACCGTCTTCACCGCGATCAACGAGCCCGACGTGCAGGCCACGATCCCGCGCCAGGACTATCACGACGCGCTGGCTGGGCTTGCGGACGGTGTTCACAGCGTCGACCCCAAGCTGCGGGTCGTTCCCGGCGGCTTTGCCACCTGCAACTCGCATGGCGATGCGACGTTGCGCGGCTACGGTCCGGCGATCGCCGATCTGCTCGAGGACGGCCGTCTCGACGGCATCGACCTGCATACCTACTACCATGATAAATGGTATCCGATGACCCGCGGCCGCGAGTTCTCGGTGCAGACCTGCTTCGACCGCATCAAGCAGGCGATGGGCCTGAGCCGCGACATCAACTTCTACGCAACCGAGTTCAACGTCGCGCGCGCCGGCGCGTGGGACAGCGATCCGGACGCGGCGAGACTGTTTCTCAATGCGATCTGGGACCAGCTTGCGGTGGTCGGCAAGGATGGCACCTCGCCGGTGTCCATGCTGGCGTTTCCTTGGAATCTCGGCGACACGCCCGATGTCGACGGTCTGGCCTATGCGATGGCGGCGGGCAAGGATCCCTGGACCCCGGAAGCACGCGGCTTCGTGGTGAAGACGGTGCTGCAGCTCGCCGGTCACATGAGGATCGTGTCCATCGACCGCCGGCTGGCGCTCTACACGCTGCGCGGACCGGATGCCGACTTGATCGTGTGGCAGAACATTGCCGGCTGGACCGACCGGCCGGGCCGCGCGGTCGAGCTCGAGCTGCCCGCATGGACGCGCAGCCTTGAGGTCTGGGGCTGGGATGGGCTGCGGCGCCGGATCGAGGCAAAGCCCGGACGTTTCTTCGTCGACGGCCTCAATGCCGATGAAACCTACATGTTTCGCGTGCCGCGGCCGTGAGTGATGACGCCAGTCGCGAGGGTCACCGGGGGGCGAGTGACAACACCTCGATGTGGTTCGCGAATCCCGTTAACTGAAAAGTAAGGCCAGCGCGACGTGGTTCACTGCCACCTGACCTTTTTACGATAATTGCAGCCACGACAATCCCGCCGCGCGACGGGTGACGCGCTGGACCTCTCTCGGGTGATGCTGGAATGCAGCCGATCAAAAAGGCCGAGATTGCGAACGACAAGCCGGTGCCGGCGCAGGCCGTGACCGGGGTTCGCATCCGAGAGATCCGCACGGCGGATCTGCCGGCGGTCGCTGCGCTGCTGACGCGCGGATTCGCCTTCCGCAGCGAGGCCTATTGGCTGCGCGGACTCGAACGTCACGCGGCGCGCCCGCGGCCGGCCGGCTTTCCGGCATTCGGCTATTGTCTCGACCATGGCGGCGTTCCCGTCGGCGTGATCCTGCTGCTGTTCTCCGAGCTCCACAGCGGCGGTAAGCCGATCGTCAGGGCCAATGTCTCGAGCTGGTATGTCGAGCCGGCGTTCCGTGCCTTCAGCTCGATGCTGGTGCGCGCGGCGACGCGCGACAAGACGGTGACTTATTTCAACATCACGCCGGCCCCGCACACTTGGCCACAGGTCGAGGCTCAGGGCTTTTCGGTCTACTGCAAGGGACAGGTCTACGCCGCGCTGGCCCTGTCGCGATCGCGCTCGGATGTCCGTATCGAAGAATTCTCCGAGGACCATGTGCATGGGCTCTCTCCCGACGCGGCCGATCTGTTGCGGCAGCATGCGCAATGGGGGTGTCTCAGTCTCGTCGCGCGCGAGGCCGATGCGGCGTATCCGTTCGTGTTTCAGAAGCACCGGGTGATGAACGCGCTGCCGGTGTATCGCCTGCTGTATTGCCGGGATGTCGCCGACCTCGTGCGCTTGGCCGGCAACATCGGCCGGTTCCTGCTGCGGCGGGGCGGCCTGCTGGTGCGGCTCGATGCGAACGAGCCCGTTGCCGGGCTGGCCGGCTGGTACTCGGACAAGCGCGGACGCAAATATGCCAAAGGTCCGCATCCGCCGTGTCTCGGCGATCTCGCCTTTACCGAGGCCGCGCTGTTCGACGGCTGAGAGGTGGCAATCGATTGGGTTGCGTGGTCCCACTGCGGCGGCCGGGATACTGGCTCGCGTGGTCTATGGGACCGATGTGACGGCACGCACAGTCTGGGCTTCCGGCCTGCGCCATCCTCCTGGCAACGGAGGTGGTCATGCATGTCTTACGTTTTCGAACTCGCGCTGGCGGCGATGCTGCTGTTCTTCCTGTTCCTGCCGATCACCGATCGCAGGACGGTCATGATGAAGCTCTGCATGATCATGGCAGTCGCCATCCTGTTCACGGTTACGCTTGCCGTCCCACGTGGCGGCGAACCATCAACCCACGCCCTGTTGCTGACGGCGAACTGACGCGGCGCGCGTGCGCTCGGGAGATCGCAGCTCCCGTATGAAGGAAGGTCCGATCCAGACGGCACGGCTCGCAGACCGAACGGCCGGCGGTTGGCAGTCCGCCCCTCATCGTGTAGCACCGGCTG
Organism: Bradyrhizobium sp. SZCCHNR2028; assembly: GCF_032380995.1. Taxonomy (NCBI): domain Bacteria; kingdom Pseudomonadati; phylum Pseudomonadota; class Alphaproteobacteria; order Hyphomicrobiales; family Nitrobacteraceae; genus Bradyrhizobium; species Bradyrhizobium sp. SZCCHNR2028. The sequence continues at coordinate 241,907 of NZ_JAUHJF010000005.1, forward strand.
AACGTCACGCCACGCTCAGGGGATCCGGATGCCTGCTCTTGCCCATGCGCTGCTTGCCGCCCTGAAGGACCACGGCGCCCGCGAGATCTTTGGCATTCCCGGCGACTTCGTGCTGCCGCTGTTCAAGGTCATCGAGGAGAGCAACATCCTGCCGAGCGTCACGCTGAGCCATGAGCCGGCGGTCGGCTTCGCCGCGGATGCGGCCGCACGCTATCATGGCGGCCTCGGCGTCGCCGTCGTCACCTATGGCGCCGGCGCCTTCAACGTCGTGAACGCGGTCGCCGGCGCCTATGCCGAACGCTCGCCGGTCGTGGTGATCGCGGGCGCGCCCGGCGCGCGTGAGCGCGTCTCCGGTTTTCTGCTGCACCACCAGGCCCGCACCGTCGACACGCAGCTCGCGGTGTTCAAGGAGATCACCTGCGATCAGGCGGTGCTGAGCGATCCGGCCACGGCGCCGGCCCAGATTGCGCGCGTGCTGCGCAGCGCGAAGGAGATGTCGCTGCCGGTCTATCTCGAATTTCCGCGCGACATGGTCGATGCCGAGGTCGAGCCGGTGGTGCCGCTGCCGCCGCGGCGGGCCAGCCGCGAGGCGCTCGACGAATGCGTCGAGGAGATCCTCGCCCGCATCGCGCAGGCGGAGCGTCCCGTGATCGTCGTCGACGTCGAAATCCGGCGCTACGGCGTCGAGGACAGGATCGCGGCGCTCGCGCGCAAGCTGGGCCTGCCGCTGGTGACGACCTTCATGGGCCGCGGCCTGCTCGACAGGGCCGACGATGTCGTCGCCGGCACCTATCTTGGCGCCGCGGGCAACCCGGCGATCACGGAGCTGGTCGAGAATGCTGATCTCGTGCTGATGCTGGGCGTCATCCTGTCGGACACCAATTTCGCGCTGTCCAACCGGGCGCCGGACCCGCGCCGCATGATCCTGGCCGCCAGCCGTGAGGTCCAGATCGGCCATCACGCCTATCGCGACATGCCGCTTGGCGATCTGATCGATGCGCTGGACGAGCGCGCGACGCCGCGGGCCGCGGCGTCCGGCCTGCCGCGGCAGCGCTCGGTCTATCCGCGCGGCCTCGCGGCCGATGGTGCGCCGATCGCGCCTTCGGACATCGCGACCGCGGTCAACGACGTGTTCGATCGCCATGGCCGGATGCCGATGACCTCCGATATTGGCGATTGCCTGTTCACCGCGATGGAGATCGACAATACGGCGCTGGCCGCGCCGGGCTACTACGCGGGGATGGGCTTCGGCGTGCCGGCCGGCATCGGCGTGGCCGCGACCGGCCTTCGTCCGCTGATCCTGGTCGGCGACGGCGCATTCCAGATGACCGGATGGGAGCTCGGCAACTGTCGCCGCTACGGCCTCGATCCGATCGTCGTGCTGTTCAACAATTGCAGCTGGGAGATGCTGCGCGTGTTCCAGCCGGAGTCGCGGTTCAACGATCTCGATGACTGGCACTATGCCGACATCGCCAATTCCATCGGCGGCACCGGCGAGCGCGTCGCCACCCGGAGCGAGCTCGTCGCTGCGCTGGAGCGCGCGGTGAATCGGCGCGGACGCTTCTCGCTGATCGAAGTGATGCTGCCGCGCGGCAAGACCTCGGACACGCTGGCGCGCTTCGTGGCAGGATTCAAGTCGGCGCGCGAGCGCATGGCCCAGGGATAGGATGGCCGGAAGGGCGCTCTGAACGCGCGGCCGTCAACCGGTTGCCGACCGCAGCACCGTTTTGATCGCGTCACGGCCCTTCCAGGCGAAATAGGTGAGGCGGCCGCCGAGCGAGCGATGGCTGCGCAGCCTGTTGGAGCCGAGCACGTGCCCAACTTCTGCGGGGAAGCGCTTGACCTCGGCCTGCACCATTCTGTCGGTATTGGCCATGATGGCGTTCAGGCGCGTGCCCCACTCGGACTCGTCGATGCGATCGATGCGGACCTGGATCGCATACTCGATGTCATAGATGCTGGTGAGGATTTCCTTGGCGGTCACGACGCGGTTGTTCTTCAACGCGACACGAAGCGCGAGCCGCTTGTCCTCGAGCTGATCGAGCACCATCGGCACGGTCATGGCGTAGGGCGCAGCGATGACGTCCGCGACGTTCTTCGAGCGCGCCGCCTTGGTCGCCAGCCGCAACACCTGCCAGGGCTCCTTCAGACGCTTGGCGACCAGCGTCAACGCAAAGGGCACGGCTTCCGGCTGCCTCTTGCGCAGCGCATCGAGCAGCAGCACCATCTTCTTCACCTGCGGATCGTCGAACTCAACGATCCGGTCCGGCAGCGAATCGGCGAACTTAGCGAGTTCCTCGCGGGCGCGCAGCGCCTTCAACAGCTTGACGACGTCGTCGAACACCGACGGCGAAGCCGTATAGGCCTTCAGCTTGCTGCGGACCTGCTCGATGCCCTCGGCGCGCGCCAACGTGCCTTCCAGCGACTTCGTCACCTTGGTCTGGAACGCGCTCGCGACCTGGCGGATCTCGCGCTGCTTGTCCCCGGCGATCAGGTCCTTCATCTGCGCGTTGTAGTCTCGCGCCATGGTCGGCAGCAAATCGCGCGAGATCCATTCCCAGATCGGCGTGAGGGAGCCGCGGGCAATGCGGCCCTCATTGGCGTGCTCCGGCGAACCGTCGATGAGAAGCTGCTCGACGGGCATGAAGAAGTAGCGCGAAGGATTGATGGTGCGGTGGCCGCCGGCGCCATTGTTGTTGCGGATCTCGGCGCGCAGCCGGGCCTGGAGGTCGGCGGATCCCGGCATGTCGACGCCGCTCAGCTCCAGCCGTTCGAGCTCGCTGAGCAGACAGCTTCGTGTCAGCGGTGACAACCGCTGCAGGAATTCCCAGATCCGGTCGACCGGTCCCATTGGCGTCAGGCTGTCAGCTATATGTCAAGGTCGCTCGTCTCCACGGACGAGCACGGAGCTCATCGAAGCACGAAACAGTTGGTGCGAAATTAATGTCAGTAAACAATCGTAGCATTGCACGACATCGTGGACAGGCGTCGCGGCACGCGCCGGGGACGGGTCTCCCGAAGCACGGCATCACGCCCGGCTTAACCATTTCAGATTGTAACTTTTGGGAAAATTAGCGGCGGTTGCACGAGTTGTCGGGAAAATCCCGTATTGCTACGGACGACATAATTAACCATGTTAAAGTTGCCGCCGCGTCAGAATGAGGCATGGCACAGCTGAACAACAGCCTTTCCGACGCTCACGCCGCACCTGCTCCGGGCGGCCAAGGAGTTAACGACCCGGACCTCCTGGCGACCCGTTCCGGCACATCTGCGCCGCTCGCGATGGGACGTCACGACGACCAGGGCACGCTCGCTTTGGCGCGTCAGCTGAACGGTTCGCTCACCGCCCTGATGCTCTACATGGAGGAAATCAAGCAGCGCAGCGACGAGATCGCCAGGACGCCCGGCGAGCGCCGGCATGTCCAGGTGGTCGTCGACAACGCGTTGCTGCAGACCGAGCGGATCTGCGCCCTGGTCAACCAGATGTCCGGCGCGCACGGGCAGTTAAGACCGCTGTCGCGGACGGTGCCGGCTCACGAGCAGGGCACGGCGCCCGCGCGACCACCCGGCCGGGCCAGCAAGTCGCTGACCCCGCGCGAACACGAGGTCCTCAAGCTGATCAGTGAGGGGCATTCGAACAAGGAGGGCGCCTTGCGCATGGGCATCAGCCCCCGCACCTTCGAGAGCCATCGCGCCGAGGCCATGCGCAAGGTTGGCGCGCGCAACACAGCCGAACTCGTTCGCGCAGCACTTCTCAACCAGATCGGATGACGGCGGACGAGCGCGAATGCCGCGCTCGCGCTTTCGACCCCCGCAGTGCCCCGCGCTGCAGGCAATGAAGATCGGCGTCCGACCGGCTCGGTCGAACGCGCTGAGCGGGACGCGGACGTCCGTGCTGTCAGAAATAATCCTCGGCGAAGGGGCGAACCCGGGAGGTCGGGCGCAGCGGCGCCTGCGCCTTGGGCGGTGCCGGCACGATCGTAATGGTCCAGCGCTGCGGTACGCTCGCTTCGTTCTCCATGACTGAACGGACGTGGCCGGTGATCGTCGATCCGCCGGATTTCACGGTCGCGGTCCGGCCGTTGAACTGCGCAATTCGGAAACGCCTGACTTCCTTCTGGTCGGCGGTTTCAAAAGTAAACATGGGACACATCTCCTATGTGACCCCGAGTCTCGCAGCTCATGATTAGTTGATTGTGAAAATCGTGAGCCGTAGAAGTACGGCGTCAACTTATTGTAAGGGAATATGAAGATCAGGATTCAGCGAATCCGCGTCGTGAAGGTCTCGTTTGCCATCTCGGTCGTCCGAGCCCGTCGCGGCGGTGCGGCGTGCGAGACGCCGCACAGATCGGATTGCGCCATGGAGGCCTGCGGCCTCCCTCGCTTCAATATTGCAGCTCCTGGGCGCGGGCGGCGGCGTAGGCGGCCTCGATGTTGTCGAGCAGCTCGGCATACTCCTTGGCGGACAGGCGTGGCGCGCTCTTCTCCAGCGCGAGCGCGTAGGTCGCAAGCCGACGGTAGCCGAAGGTTCCGGCTGCGCTCTTCAGCGAATGCGCCTCGCGGCCGATCTTGATGCGCTCGCCGTCGAGCGTCAGCTGGCGGAGCTGCTTCAGCCGCGCATCCGTCTCGCTGAAGAACACGTCGCGGATCTCCTGCGCGGCCTCGTCTCCGATCTCGCCGACCAGCTCGGCATAGGCTTCGCGGTCGAGCGCGGCTTCGGGAGCAATTTCGGTGTCGGTGGCAATGTCGGCGGCCCTGGCATCCGGCTGGGCCGGCACCAGCGGGGCGTCTGACGCCACGGTGTCCAGCACCGGCACGGGCAGGGGCAGCACGCGCAGGATGGCTTCCACGAGCGCTTTCTTGCGGGCCGGCTTGACGACGAAGTCGTTCATCCCGGCTTCCCGGCAGGCCCGGATATCCTCCATGAAGGCGTTCGCCGTGAAGGCGATGATCGGCACGTTGGAACGGCGCTCGCCTCGCGCGCGAATGGTCCGGGTTGCCTGGAAGCCGTCCATCTCCGGCATGCGGACGTCCATCAGGATCAGGTCGTAGTTGAAGCGGCTGGCGGCGGTGACGGCCTCGGCGCCGTCGCAGGCCGTGTCGGTCTGGATGTCGAAATCCTTGAGCATCTTGGTCGCGACCAGGCGATTGGTCGGATTGTCGTCGACCACGAGGACGCGCAGCGGCCGGCCGAACGCCGCGATCCGGTTCTGCAGCGAGGTGTAGATGCCGTCGTCGTTCTGCTCTGGCACCGCGATGGTCTCGGCAATCGGCAGCGTCAGGCGGAACGAGAAGGTGGATCCGCTGCCCAGCGTCGAGGTGACCTTGATGTCACCCCCCATCTGCTCGATCAGGCGCTTGCAGATCGCAAGCCCGAGTCCGGAGCCGCCGAACCGGCGGCTGATCGAATTGTCGGCCTGGACGAAGTTCGCGAACAGCGAGCCGATCTTGTCGGCGGCAATGCCGATGCCGGTGTCGGTCACCGTCCATTCCACCGTCGCCTTCTCGTCATCCTTCTCGATGCAGCGCGTCGTGACGACCACTTCGCCGGACGAGGTGAACTTGACCGCGTTGGACACCAGGTTGAGCAGGATCTGGCGAATGCGGCCGGCGTCGCCGACCAGCGCGGGCGGCACCGCCGGGTCGCTGACGCTCCTCAGCTTCAGGTCCTTGGCGGAAGCCCGCGGACCGATGATGCTCAGCGTGTTGTGGACCAGGGCCTCGGCGGAGAACGCGATGTCCTCGAGCGAGAGCTGGCCGGATTCGAGCTTGGAGAAGTCGAGAATGTCGTTGAGGATCTCGAGCAGATTGTCGCCGGCATTGTGGATCGCCACCACCGAGCGGCGCTGCTCGGGATCGAGATTGGTCTCCAGCAGCGTCGTGGCGAGGCCGAGCACCGCGTTCATCGGCGTGCGGATCTCGTGGCTCATCATCGCGACGAAAGTGGACTTCGCCGCGTTCGCGGCCTCGGCGGCCTCGATCAGGTGCTCGTGGCGTTCCCACCAGCGTGAGATCAGGACGGCGGCCGCGAACACGGCCATCGCGCTCACCAGGGACACGATGACCAGAAGCGTCGCCATGTCGCGCCAGGCCTTCAGGACGTCGTGCTCGAACACCGACACCACGATCATCGCGGGATAGTTCGGCAGCATCTTTGCCGCCCGCAGGCGCATCTCGCCGGTTCGTGCGGAGGGTTCGCGCAGCACGCCGCCGGCCGACAGTGCGCGCTGACCGAAGCCGGAGGTCGGCTTGCCGATCTCGCTCGTGGGCGGAAAATGCGCGAGCAGCGTACCGTCCTCGCGGATCAGCGACACCGCGGCATCGAGACCCTGCGCGGTGGAGCCGAAGAAGTTCTCCAGATAGGGCACGGACATGGCGCCGAGCATCATGCCCATGAACTCGCCATTGGAATCGTCGAGCCGGCGGGCAAAATAGATGTTCCAGGTGCCGTCGCCGCGATTCTGAACCGGCGTGCTGAGGAAGGTCCGCAGTGCAGGGTCGGCCTTCAGCGCCTTGAAATAGTCGCGGTCGGCGATGTTGACGTCCGGGATCGGCCAGTAGCGCGAGAAGTTCAGGAGCCCGCCTTGTGCGTCGATCAGCGTCACCGCATCGATCTGCGGCAGTCCCGCGATTTTCTCCTTGAGCAGGAGGTGGGTCTGATGGTCTGACGCGACCTTGCGAAACGCTGCAGCGTCGATGGCGCCGCCGCGCACTAGGTAGTCGCGCACGCTGGTGAGCACGAGGTCGACCGATTTCACCGAGCGGTCGGCGTTCTCTGCAAGCGTGAGGCTATGGCGGCTGAGATCTTCCTCGGCGTGCTGAAGCGCGTTCTCGCGCAGGTTGGTGAGGAAGAACAGGTTGCTGCCGGCAATGACGCAGATGAGGATCAGCGCGATCGCTGCAGGCGCTCCCAGAAAGCGCTTCTTGTTGCTCATCGCCTGCTACCAGCCCGCCGCTCTGACCAGCCGCCGGCAATCGGTCTCCTGCGCGATCTGCTTCAGAGTCTGCCGGAGCCGCATCAGATCGATCGGCTTCGAGAAGGGAGGATCTATGTTCAGCTCGAGAACCTCGGTGCCGGGGCGGCTGTCCAGCGAGAGGTCCGGCATGACGCAGTCCAAGTTCCTCTTCTGCAGGACGATCGAGACGGCGTCGACCGGGCTCACGCCCGTCGTGTTGAAGCCGGCCTGTGCTGCGATCTTTCGCAAGATGGACAGATGCACGGCGGCATCTTCGATCACGAGGAGGTCGTTGCGCATGAATTCCCTGTCCCGTTGCCACCCTGACGCGGTCATCGGCAAGCAGGATTATGTCTATCGGCCGGCTCTGACCCCCTCGTAAATTTTGGTTTCCGTACGACTACGGGGAGGGCACGGCGATGTATGCGTCCTGCCGTCGTCAACCACGCGGAGTTCGCCCGCCAAAGAGAAAGCGGCCGAACACCGGTCCGGCCGCCGCGCAGGACATTCCCAGGGAGCTCGGCTATTCGGCCGGGCCGAACACGGCTTCCATCTTGGTCTTGAGCGTCGCCGCATTGAACGGCTTGACGATGTAGTTGCTCACGCCGGCCTTCTTGGCGGCGATGACGTTTTCGGTCTTCGACTCGGCTGTGATCATGATGAACGGGGTCTTCGACAGCTCCGGGCTGGCCCGCACCTCCCGCAGCAGGTCGTAGCCGGTCATCGGTTCCATGTTCCAGTCGGAGATCACCAGACCGTACTTCTTCGCCTGCATCTTCGAGAGCGCGGCCGATCCGTCGCTGGCGTCGTCGACGTTCTCAAATCCGAGCTGCTTCAGCAGGTTGCGGATGATCCGGATCATAGTGGCGTAGTCATCGACCACCAGGATCGGCATCGACAGATCAAAGGCCATGTCATTACTCCGCGCGTTTGGTCAAAAGCCGAACACGGGCGAGGTATATCAGCACGAAGATTATTCGACGCCTCTTGGAACTCGCGCTCGTCAGCACGTCGACAATTATCAGCGCCCGTTGAACAGCGCGTTAATTCCAGCGGTGCCGACGATGGGGATCATGCCACGGGCCGTAGTTGTACGGAGGCAAGGGCGCTCGGCGAGGCAACGGCGCGCGACGAGCGAGGGCCGGAACGACGCCTGCTCACGGCACGCTGCGTGGCCGGACCAGATTCTCGTAGTGGGCCTTCACCGTACCGTAGCACTCGCACGCCGTCTTCTTCAGCCCGTCCAGATCGATGATCTCGATATGGCCGCGGCTATAGTGGATGAAGTCCGCCTGCTGCAGCGTGCTCGCCACCAGCGAGACGCTGTTGCGCCGGGCGCCGATCATCTGCGCCAGGGCCTCCTGGGTGATGTAGAGCTTGTTGCCGCCTGAAAGGTCATGCGTCTGCAGCAGGCAACGGGCGAGACGCGACTCGACGGTGTGGGCGGCGTTGCAACCGGCGGTCTGCTGGCTCTGCACGTAGATGGCGAGTGCGTGGCGCAACATCAGCGCGCGAAACGAGGGGCTCTGTTCGGCGGCCGCCCGTACCTTGTCGATGTCGACGACCGATGCTGCACCGGGAACGAGGACCGCCGCGCTGTTCAGCACCACCGGATCGCCGCCCGCGAGCAGGGACATGCTTCCGAAGAGACTATCGCGACCGATCATCGCCACCTGAACGCGCTCTCCGCGCGCGAGGTTCACGACCAGCGAGATGACGCCGCGATGAGGAAAGTAGATGCGCGAAAGCTTTTCGCCGACCTCGGCGAGAATGGAGTCTTGCACCAGATCCACGGTCCGCAGATAGGGTCGGATCAGCTCGAAGTCATCGTCGGTCAGTGACGACAGGAAGCCGTTCGGAGAACGCAAGCTGGGGTCCAAAGCCATCTCCTGCATTGCAGTAACGGAGCCTCGCAGATCTCAATGCACTCATGGTTCCATAGAACTGCGTCCCATCCGCTGACAAGAAGAATCACGGGTAATATTCCCAGTAAAGGCCATTCGTTCCTGCTGTGCTCGTTGTCGTGCAGACGGGCGCGGATGCGCGGTTGCGCATTTGGCCATCAACATGTGTGCGATGTGCTGATCTGATAGCGCGCTGTTGTATACAGTCGGCACGCATCGGCCTCGGCTGGTGAAAGCAGCGCAACGCGCTTGCGGCGGGCCTCCTTCTTGCTCCGGCCGCCGCAGCTCCGGCGGGCACGGACACCACGTAGCATGCGGCCGCATTGACAGCGGACATCTTGAAGCCAAAATCGCTAATAGGCGCGCTGATTCGTTGACGGATCTTTTTCTGTCGGATGCAACCCTCGTCGCGAGTGGAGGCATCGGCCGGTGCTTTGCGACTGGCGGTGACGAGGTTGTCGTCATTGCAGGAGCAGGAGTCCGCCTGATGCTGCATCCAGCTGGAGCGCGATCGATGGTCAGCGATGAGACTGAGCGCCAAGACGAAGCTGAACGTTGCAGCGGCGTCCGTTCGTTTGCGTCCCGATAGCCCCGCCGTCCTCCCCCCCCAACAGGTAATGCAGGATTCATGGCCTCTTCCACCTACCAGCGGTCCAACCAGTCGTTGCCAAGCGCGGGCGTAGACATTCCGGCCGCAGCGACGCCGGACATCCACCCAGGAATGGCGATCGTCGGTCAGGTTGCCGGTGGCCTGCTGCACGACTTCAACAACATTCTCACCGTGATCACGGGGACCATCGACATTCTCGCCGAAGCGGTCGAGGACAAGCCCGAACTGGCGGCCGTCGCGCGTCTGATCGACGAGGCTGCGACTCGTGGCGCTCGATTGACCTCGCAGCTTCTGTCGTTCGCAAGAGGCCGGCCGCCGCTGCCATGTGCGGTGGAGTTGAACGAGCTCCTGATCGACGTCGCTCGTCTGCTTCGTCCGACATTGGGCACCGAGGTCGAGGTGACGACATCGGTGGGCGCGGACGTGCCGGCCGTCTTCGCCGATCCGGGGCAACTGATGGCGGCACTGCTGTGTCTTGCGATCGGGGCCCGACATCGATTGGAGCATGGCGGCCGCATCGACATCGAGGCAAGGCGCATGCGTGCGGACGCCTCGGGTGCCGGCGGCATTTCCTCCGACGTGCTGATCGTGTTGACGGCGTCAGTGAGCGCGGCGGATGCCTCTCCGGCCGATCCCGCCTTCTCGGAGATCCGCATGGTCGAGGATTTCGTCAGGCGTTCGAACGGACGTCTGGAGCTCAAGGAGCCGCGCGGCCGGACCGCCGGCGTCGAGATCGTCCTCCCGCGCGCCGACCGCGTCCCCTCGTAGTCGGCCGCTCTTCCGCAAGCTCATAGTTAGCGCTGCCTTAACGGTCGCACCGCGCATCGGCGCACGCCGACCGCGAAGTTGTGTCAGCGCGCCACTTTACCGCGAGTCCCTGCGGTCTGCGCGCATTTGATCGAACTGATTAGCGGCCAATTAGGATTAACGGCGGCGGCGGACGCCGCGCGCGGCCGTTCCGGGATCAATTTAACGAACGGGTAGGATTCCGCGGATCAGTCTGCGCCATCGCCGACAGAACGGTGCGGCGATGTTTACTCATGTTCATCCAGAAGGGAATGACAATGTCAGGTATCGTCCTCTCCGCGTCGGTTCGCCAGAACCTGCTCTCGCTCCAGTCGACGGCTCAGCTCCTCGCCACCACGCAGAACAACCTCTCCACGGGCAAGAAGGTCAACTCGGCGCTCGACAATCCGACCAACTTCTTCACCGCCCAGGGTCTCGACAACCGCGCTTCCGACATCTCCAATCTGCTCGACGGCATCGGCAACGGCGTGCAGGTGCTGCAGGCCGCCAACACCGGCATCACCTCGCTGCAGAAGCTCGTCGACAGCGCCAAGTCGATCGCCAACCAGGTGCTGCAGAGCTCCGTGGGCTATTCCACCAAGTCCAGCGTCACCTCGGCGGCTCTGACCGGCGCGACCGCCACCGACCTGCTCGGCTCCAGCTCGACGGCTGTGACCGGCTCGGTCGTGAACAACGACAACACCTCGAGCGCGGTGGCGATCACCGGCTCGACCAAGCTGTCGGGTACGGCAGGCACCGCGTCGAACAACCTCGCCACCGGCATCACCTCCGGTGAGACGCTGGTCGTCAACGGCACCACCTTCACCTTCGTCACCGGCACGTCCTCGTCCGGCACCAACATCGGCATCGGCGACAGCGTCAGCAACCTGCTGTCGGCGATCCAGACCCAGACCGGCGTGACCGCGTCGATCACCGCGGGTGCGATCACCCTGACGCCTCCGGCGGCGGGATTGACGCTCTCGGGCAGCACCGGCACCTTGGGCAAGCTCGGGCTGACTGCCGTCGGCGATGGCTTGTCAGGTCAGACCTTGACGGTCGGCGCCACAGGAGGTGGCACCGCGACCAGCATCACGTTCGGTCTAGGGACAGGACAGGTCAAGTCGCTGAACGATCTCAACGCCAAGCTCGCAGCCAACAACCTGCAGGCCACGGTCGACTCGTCCACCGGCAAGATCTCGATCACCACGACCAACGACGCGGCTTCGGCCACGATCGGCGCGATCGGTGGTACGTCGGCTGCGGCCAGCCAGGCCTTCAATGGTCTGACGGCGGCGGCTCCGGTGGCGGATGCGACCGCGCAGACGCAGCGCGCAAGCCTGGTCTCGCAGTACAACAACGTGCTGGCGCAGATCAACACGACCGCTGCTGACGCTTCGTTCAACGGCATCAACCTGCTGAACGGCGACACGCTGAAGCTGACCTTCAACGAAACCGGCAAGTCGACGCTGTCGATCACTGGTGTCACGTTCAACTCGGCGGGCCTCGGCCTCTCGACGTTGACCTCGGGCACCGACTTCCTCGACAACAGCTCGGCGAACAAGGTCATCGGCGTGCTCAACTCGGCGAGCTCCACGCTGCGCAACGAGGCCTCCACGCTGGGTTCGAACCTCTCGGTCGTGCAGGTTCGTCAGGACTTCAACAAGAACCTGATCAACGTGCTGCAGACCGGCTCGTCGAACCTGACGCTGGCCGACACCAACGAGGAAGCGGCCAACAGCCAGGCGCTGTCGACCCGCCAGTCGATCGCGGTGTCCGCGCTGTCGCTCGCCAACCAGTCGCAGGCGAGCGTGCTGCAGCTCCTGCGCTAAGGCGCGGGCGGCACCCACGAACATCGGAGGCGGCGGGGCTTGCCCCGCCGTTTTCGGCTCTAGAATATTCGAAGATTGACGTCGCTCGGCTTCGGCGTCTGCGGCGCCGGATCAGCCGGACAGCGAGCACGAGAGCAACGTCGTGTCGACGCGAATGCAGCCTGCCGACGACGCCGCTCCCGAGAGGAGACTCCCGAGAGGAGCCTTCTGAGAGGAGAGTTGGGCCATGCCCCTGCGGGTCGAGCTGAAGCCTTTCGAGCGCATCGTGATCGGCGACAGCGTCATCGTGAATTCGAACACGCGCGCCCGCTTCATCGTCGAAGGCGACGCGCCTATACTCCGCGAACGTGACACCGTCACCGCCGAGACCGCCGATACGCCGGCCAAGCGCCTCTATCTCTGCGTCCAGACAATGTACCTGAAGAACGACGCGATCCGCTATCGCGCGTCCTATCTCGCCTGCATGAACGAGTTGCGCAGGGCGATTCCGGAAGCCGCCGGCCAAGCCGAGACGGTGGATCGCCATGTCACGGAAGGAGCGCTGTACAAGGCGCTGAAGGAGATCAGGGCGCTGATCGAGCGAGAGGATCGCGCAGTCGCGCCGGCCGAAGCGATGCCTTGACATTCCGGCCGCCGAAGGGGCCGGGCTCGCCGCAGCCTGAGAGGTTGATGCTACGTCCGTATTAGCACGGACAATAAAATTAACGGGACGGATAAAAGCCCCACCTAACGATGGCACGGACAGAAAGTCTGTTCAGCCCAGTCAGCGAGGGCCGGGCATCGATCCGCGCGGCTGGTGAAGGCTGGGACCGACCGTTGCTCTGACAGGGATCAGCGGTCGCCCCGTGACCGCGGCGCCAATTCTTGGAAGGCCAGTTTCATGGATGACCTGTTGCGTGAGTTCCTGACGGAGACCAGCGAGAGCCTGGACACCGTCGATAATCAATTGGTGCGGTTCGAGCAGGAGCCGAACAACGCCAAGATCCTCGATAACATCTTCCGGCTGGTGCACACGATCAAGGGGACCTGCGGCTTCCTCGGCCTGCCGCGGCTCGAAGCGCTGGCGCATGCCGCCGAGACCCTGATGGGCAAGTTCCGCGACGGCATGCCGGTCACCGGCGAGGCCGTGACGCTGATCCTCACCACCATCGACCGCATCAAGGACATCCTCGGACAGCTCGAGGCCAACGAGGCCGAGCCCGAGGGCGAGGACCGCGATCTCATCAGCGAGCTCGAAGCCATGGTCGAGCGCGGCATGGCGGCAATGGCCGCGTCGGCGGAGCCGATCGCGATAGCCGGCGAGACCGCGCCACCGCTTGCGCCTGCAGCGCCGGCCGCGCCCGCGGTCACGCACGGCTCGCTGATCGACCAGACGCTGGAGCGTCCGCTGCGTCCGGGCGAAGTGTCGCTCGACGAGCTCGAGCGCGCCTTCCGCGAGACCGCGATCGAGTTGCCGCCCGCGCATGAGAAGGCGCCTGAGCCCAAAGCCGCTGCCCCGGCGCCGGTCGCCAAGGCCGGGCCTGCCAAGGCGGAAGCAGAGGCCAAGGCCGAGGCGCCGAAGAAGGCGGCGCGCGCCAAGGCCAATGCCGATGGCGAGGTGCACGAGAACGACAAGGTCGCCAACCAGTCGATCCGCGTCAACGTCGACACGCTCGAACATCTGATGACGATGGTCTCGGAGCTGGTGCTGACCCGCAACCAGCTGCTCGAGATCGCCCGCCGCAACGAGGACACTGAGTTCAAGGTGCCGCTGCAGCGGCTGTCCAACGTCACCGCCGAGCTGCAGGAGGGCGTCATGAAGACGCGCATGCAGCCGATCGGCAATGCCTGGCAGAAGCTGCCGCGCATCGTCCGCGACCTCGCCACCGAGCTCGGCAAGCAGATCGAGCTCGAGATGCACGGCGCCGACACCGAACTCGACCGCCAGGTGCTCGACCTGATCAAGGACCCGCTCACCCACATGGTGCGCAACTCCGCCGATCACGGCCTGGAGACGATGGCCGAGCGCGCCGCGGCCGGCAAGGCCGAGCAGGGCACCATCCGGCTGTCCGCCTATCATGAAGGCGGCCACATCATCATCTGCATCGCCGACAACGGCCGCGGCCTCAACACCGAGCGCATCAAGGCCAAGGCCTTGGCGAACGGCCTCGTCACCGAGGCCGAGCTCGAGAAGATGACGGAAGCGCAGATCCACAAGTTCATCTTCGAGCCGGGCTTCTCGACCGCGGCCGCCGTCACCTCGGTCTCGGGCCGCGGCGTCGGCATGGACGTGGTGCGCACCAACATCGACCAGATCGGCGGCACCATCGACATCAAGTCGGTGCTCGGCGAGGGCACCTCGGTCACCATCAAGATCCCGCTGACGCTCGCGATCGTCTCGGCGCTGATCGTCGAAGCCGGTGGCGACCGCTTCGCGATCCCGCAATTGTCGGTCGTCGAGCTGGTGCGCGCGCGCGCCAACTCCGAGCACCGCATCGAGCGCATCAAGGACACCGCGGTGCTGCGCTTGCGCAACAAGCTGCTGCCGCTGATGCATCTGAAGAAGCTCTTGAAGATCGACGACGGCTCGTCGACCGATCCGGAGAACGGCTTCATCGTGGTGACGCAGGTCGGCAACCAGACCTTCGGCATCGTGGTCGACTGCGTGTTCCACACCGAGGAAATCGTGGTCAAGCCGATGTCGACCAAGCTGCGTCACATCGACATGTTCTCGGGCAACACCATCCTGGGCGACGGCGCCGTGATCATGATCATCGATCCGAACGGCATTGCCAAGGCGCTCGGCGCCGCCGGCTCGGCCTCGCAGGCGGTATCCGACGAACACGCCGCGCATCACGCGATCGGTGGCGAGCAGCTCACCTCGCTGCTGGTGTTCCGCGCCGGCACGGCGCAGCCCAAGGCGGTGCCGCTGGCGCTGGTCACGCGCCTGGAGGAGATCGCGGCCGACAAGATCGAGATCTCCAACGGCCGCTACATGGTGCAGTACCGCGACCAGCTGATGCCCTTGGTGCAGATGGAAGGCGTGTCGGTGCAGACGTCGGGCTCGCAGCCGATCCTGGTGTTCGCCGACGAGACCCGGGCGATGGGCCTCGTGGTCGACGAGATCATCGACATCGTCGAGGAGCGGCTCAACATCCAGGTCTCCGGCGCCAAGGACGGCATCCTCGGCTCGGCGGTGATCAAGGGCCAGGCGACGGAAGTGATCGACGTCGGCCACTTCCTGCCGATGGCGTTCGCCGACTGGTTCATCCGCAAGGAGATGGCGACCGAGTCGCAGACGCAGTCGGTGCTCTTGGTCGACGACTCGCCGTTCTTCCGCAACATGCTGGCGCCGGTGTTGAAGTCGGCCGGCTACAAGGTGCGCACGGCGGCGTCGGCGATCGAGGGCCTCGCCACGCTGCGTTCCGGGCACAGCTTCGACATCGTCGTCACCGACATCGAGATGCCGGAGATGAACGGCTTCGAGTTCACCGAGGCGATCCGCGCCGACCAGAACCTGAACCAGATGCCGGTCATCGCGGTGTCGTCGCTGGTGTCGCCGGCGGCGATCGAGCGCGGCCGCCAGGCCGGGCTCTACGACTACATCGCCAAGTTCGACCGGCCCGGCCTGATCGCGGCGCTGAAGGAACAGATCGAGGAACGGGCGCGCGCCGAAGCCAACCGGCGGGCCGCGTGACAGCAAGCGGACAGGAGCAGCGTGCGATGAGCAGCAAGATCGAAACCACCGAAGGCGCCGCCGTCGAATACGTCACTGCGATGATCGGCGGCCAGCTGTTCGGCCTGCCCATCTCCCGGGTGCAGGACGTGTTCATGCCGGAGCGGGTGACGCGGGTGCCGCTGTCGTCGGCGGAGATCGCCGGCGTCCTCAACCTGCGCGGCCGCATCGTGACCGTCGTCGACATGCGGGCGCGGCTCGGCCTCGCCCGCGCCGAGGACGGCAAGCCGCCGATGGCGGTCGGCGTCGATCTGCGTGGCGAGTCCTATGGTCTCCTGATCGATCAGATCGGCGAGGTGCTGCGGCTGCCCGAGGAGAGCCGGGAGGAGAACCCGGTCAATCTCGACCCGCGCATGGCGAAGCTCGCCGGCGGCGTGCACCGCCTCGACGGTCAGCTGATGGTCATCCTCGATGTCGATCGCGTGCTCGAGCTCCTGCCGAAGGCAGCAATCGCCGCCTAGTCCGTCAACCGTCCCATAGGGGAGACAACAATGAAGAGCTGTCTGGTCGTGGATGACTCCAGCGTCGTGCGCAAGATCGCACGCCGTATCCTGGAGGAGCTGGGCTTCTCCGTCGTCGAGGCGGAGGATGGCGAGCGGGCGCTCGAGATCTGCACCAAGAGCCTGCCGGACGCCATTCTGCTCGACTGGAACATGCCCGTCATGGACGGCTATGATTTCCTCGGGCGCCTGCGCCGGCTGCCGGGCGGCGAAGGCCCGAAGGTGGTGTTCTGCACCACGGAGAACGACATCGATCATATTTCGCGCGCGCTGAACGCTGGCGCCAACGAATACATCATGAAGCCGTTCGACAAAGAGATTGTCGCCGCCAAATTCCAGGAAGTCGGTCTCATCCAGGCGCTGTCAGCCGAATCCGCCTGATCCCTTCGTCTGCCCAGAAGAGGCCGTCCGTGAACCAGCCTGATTATGAGTTCCTGCGCAAGCTGCTTCGAGACAAATCGGGTCTCGATCTGTCTGCCGACAAGCAATATCTGATCGAGAGCCGCCTGCTTCCGCTCGCGCGCAAGGCCGGTCTCGCCAGCATCAGCGATCTCGTCCAGAAGCTGAAGGACGGGTCGAGCGCCCTGATCAGTCAGGTCGTCGAAGCGATGACGACCAACGAGACGTTCTTCTTCCGCGACAAGGTCCCGTTCGATCACTTCCGTGACGTGATCATGCCGGAGCTCCTCAAGGCCCGCGCCAATCGCAAGTCGATCCGGATCTGGTGCGCCGCGTGCTCGACCGGCCAGGAGCCGTATTCGCTGGCGATGTCGCTCAAGGAGATGGGATCTGCGCTCAGTGGATGGCGCATCGAGATCATCGCCACCGATCTCTCCCAGGAAGTGCTCGAGAAGTCGAAAGCGGGTCTCTACAGCCAGTTCGAGGTGCAGCGCGGGCTGCCGATCCAGCTTCTGGTCAAATATTTCAAGCAGGCAGGCGAGCTCTGGCAGATCAATTCCGACGTGCGCGGCATGGTCCAGCATCGGCAGCTCAATCTGCTGCACGACTTCTCCCAGTTCGGCACGTTCGACGTCGTGTTCTGCCGCAACGTGCTGATCTATTTCGATCAGGACACCAAGATCAACATCTTCGGCCGGCTCGCCAAGCAGATGGAGCCGGACGGCTTCCTCGTACTCGGTGCTGCCGAGACCGTCGTCGGCCTCACCGACGTGTTCAAGCCGCTCACGGACCGGCGTGGCCTGTATCGCCCGAGCGGGATCGCTTCCGCGGCGAAGGCGCCCGCTCCGGGAATGCCCAGGATCGCGGCCGCGGGCAACTAGATGTTCCCGCAGCCCAACAGAGCAGGACGCGAAGATGTCTGACGAGAACAAAGGTACGGAGCGCGTCACCTTCAGCCGCGGCTACGATGTTTGCATCATGGGCATCGACGGGACCTGGCGCAGGGACTGCCAGCTCAACGCCATCTCGGACAACGACGCGGTGCTGACGGTCGAAGGATCGATCCAGGGATTGAACCTGAAGGAGTTCTTTCTGCTGCTGTCCTCGACGGGGCTCGCCTACCGCCGGTGCGAGTTGGTCCGGGTCAACGGCTCGGAGATGGACATCCAGTTCATCAAGGGAAAGAACAAGAAGAAGCGTGGCAACGCTTCCGCCGGCCAGGAAACGACCGTCAACTAATTCGTCTTCCGGCAGCGCGGCGCATTGCGCGCCCACCGCTCGGGAAGCTTCCGCGCGCGAAGCGACGAGGAGACGCGTCGCCCTGGATCCTGCGCAAGTCCTAAGGCCGGGGGCCTTTTTTCGGAGAACCGCTTTACGCCGCCGCAGGGTCGGACGTGTATGACAATGACCTCGGTCAAATTTTCCAGGAACGACCAATGCCGGTCATGAGTTCGGAACTTGCACCCAGCCGGCCGGAGCGCGCGGACGATGGCGAACGGCGCGCGTTGCAGCTCTTGGTCGTCGACGACGACGCCGCGCAGCGGACGCTGATCGCGCTGGCGGCCAAGCAGGCCGGCCATGCCGTAACGGTCGTGGCCACCTGCAGCGACGCGATCCGCGAGGTGCGCAACAAGCGCTTCGACTGCGTGACGCTCGATCTCATGCTTGAGGATGGCGACGGGACCGAGGTCCTCAAGGTCATCGCAGATACCCGCTTCGCCGGTTCCGTGATCGTGATCAGCGGCATGGATGCGGCGAAGCGAATTGAGGCCCGGCTGCTCGCGCGCTCGCTCGGGATCGACCTGCAGAGTCTGCCGAAGCCGGTCGATCTGGCGGCGCTGCGCATCTGCCTTGCCAATCTCGGCAAGACTGCGCTCGGCCTGCCCGTGGTTCACACCTGGGGCGGCGTCGCAGCCGAAAGTGTTGCCGCGAAGCATCGGTCCTGAGAGACCTGCATCGGCACAAGCCGCGGTCCAGAGTGCACATGCTGTGCAACGTCCAAATCCCGCCGATCTCTGATCAAGACGAGGGCAAGGCTGGCTGAGGACTGCACGTCTTGTGTCAAATGCCGTGCAGATTTTCGTGGCAAGAGCCGTGCAATGGTCTGGCACCGAGCATGCCCGTTCGGCGTGGTGCAAGCCGGCAACGCCGATGCGATCAGAGTTTGACGTCGATCATGACGCTGTCGACGTTGATGTGTTTTGCAAAGCAGCATGCCGCTCACGACGGCTGCCTTGAGATCGTGTCCAGATCGTGGTCTCGTGAAGGCGGTCACCGATCTGCAGCTACTACTTGTGGGTTAGGACCATAAACCGTACAAATACGGGTGCCCAAAGCACCCGACGAGTATGGTATCATAAGACGCGCTTTCATTGTTTCTTCTCCTTTGCAAGAGCAATCGCCCATGGCCGAACAAACAACTTCCCGCGGTGAGATCTTTGTCGTCGATGACGATCCAGCCGTGCGTGACACCCTCTCGATGGTCTTGTCGGCGGGTGGGTATGAAGTGATCTGTTTTGCGGACGGCGCCGCGCTCCTGGCGGTGGCGCGGAGCAGGACACCGGCCTGTATCCTGCTCGACGTGCACATCCCCGGAAAGTCGGGTCTCGACATTCTCAGGGAACTGCACGGCGAGGACTATCCGGCTCCGATCTTCATGATCTCGGGCCAGGGCGACATCCCGATGGCCGTGAACGCGATCAAGAACGGGGCGCTCGACTTCATCGAGAAGCCGTTCCGCGGCAGTGAGATCGTGGCCCGTCTGAACGAGGCGATCGGCGCGTTCGCGCGGCGGCAGAAGGAGAACGCCTCGCCGAAGATCGGCTCGCTGCATTTCCCCGGCCGCGAGCCGCTGACGCGGCGCGAGCGCGAGGTCCTGGAACAGTTCACGGCGGGGGCCTCGAACAAGGAGGCGGGGCGCACGCTGGGCATCAGCCCGCGCACGATCGAGGATCACCGCGCCAACATCATGAAGAAGCTCGGCGCGCGCAACGCGGCCGATCTGATCCGCATTGTGATGACGGCGTCGCGCGCCAATTGAGCCGATGGCCGGGCCGCCCGCACGTGGCCTCGCTCTGGAGCAGCGGCAATCGCAAGCGCCAGGCCGCGTTGGTCAGGCCGCATGCTCAAGCCGCATTGCTCAAGCCTCGGTGGCGGCGAGCGCCTTGCGGATCATCTTGGCGAGCTCGGATTTGCGGTATGGTTTCGGCAGCAGAAGAATTCCCTCGTCGAGCCGGCCGTGATGCACCACGGCATTTTCGGTGTAGCCGGAGGTGAATAGGACCCGCTGCGCCGGGCGAATCCGCTGGATCTCGGATGCGAGCTGGCGGCCGTTCATCGTCCCCGGCATGATGATGTCGGTGAAGAGCAGATCGAACGGCTCCCCGGCATTGGTGATCGCCAGCGCTTCGGCGGCATTGGCCGCCTCCAGCGTCGCATAGCCCAGCGCATGGAGCTGGGCGAGAACGTAGCCGCGTACCAGCCGATCGTCCTCCACCACCAGGATCGTCTCCTGGCCGCCCTGGATCGCCGGCGCGGCGCCCGATGGCTCCGTGACCGCCTCTTCGCTGCCCGGCGGCAGGTACATCCGGATCGTGGTGCCGTGGCCTTCTTCGCTGTAGATCCTGATGTGTCCGGCCGATTGCTTCACGAAGCCGTACACCATCGACAATCCGAGGCCCGTCCCCTTGCCCGGCCCCTTCGAGGTGAAGAACGGATTGAACACCTTGTCGATGATGGCGGCCGGAATGCCGCTGCCACTGTCGCTCACCGCGATCATCGCGTAGCGACCGGGCCGCACGTCGTCGTAGAGACTTGCGTAGTTCTCGTCGAGGTCGGCCCAGCCGGTCTCCAGGATGAGCTTGCCGCCATTCAGCATCGCGTCGCGGGCATTGAGCGCGAGGTTGATGACCGCCGTGGCGAGCTGGTTCGGATCGACATGCGCCACGCAGGTCTCGTCCTGGAAGACGGACTCGATCTCGATCTGCTCTCCGAGCGTCGGCCGCAGCAGCTTGGCCGTGTCGATCATCAGCGTGTTGACGTCGACCTCGCGCGGCTGCAGCGGCTGCCGGCGCGCAAAGGCGAGCAGATGCTGGGTGAGATCGGCACCGCGCGCGGCGGCCTCGTCGATCATCCTGGTGATCGCGGCGAGCTGCGGCTCCTTGGCCACGGCCGCGGCGAGAATCTCGATTGTGCCGGTGATCACGGTGAGGATGTTGTTGAAGTCGTGCGCGATGCCGCCGGTGAGCTGGCCGATCGCCTCCATCTTCTCGGACTGGCGGATCCGCTCCTCGGTCGCGATCTTGTCGGTGAGGTCGCGGAAGAAGCCGTTCAGCACGAAGCCGTTGCGGGTCTTCAGCGCGGTCACGCTGAGCTCGGCCTTGAACTCGCGGCCGTCGCGCCGCTTCACCATGACCTCGCGCCGACGGCCGACCCCGAGCGCGCTCGCTTGTCCGGTCATCAGGATGCGGCCGAGCGCCTCGCGCAGCTCCTCGCCGACGTCCCCGACCGTGATCACGTCGAACACGTCCTTGCCGATGATCTCGGCGCGCGACCAGCCGAAGATCTTCTCGGCCTGGGAGTTCCAGTTGAGAATGGCGCCGTTGTCGTCGACCTGGACGAAGGCATCGAGCGCGGTCTCGATGATGTTGCGGGCGAGCTGCTCGCTCTCCCGCAGCGTCTCCTGCGCCAGCCGGCTCTCGGTCATGTCGCGCCCGATGAAGAAGTGGCGCTGCACCGGCTCCGACCAGTTCGAGGTCCAAGACAGCGTCAC
This sequence comes from Bradyrhizobium sp. SZCCHNR2028, assembly GCF_032380995.1. Taxonomy (NCBI): domain Bacteria; kingdom Pseudomonadati; phylum Pseudomonadota; class Alphaproteobacteria; order Hyphomicrobiales; family Nitrobacteraceae; genus Bradyrhizobium; species Bradyrhizobium sp. SZCCHNR2028. The sequence continues at coordinate 263,377 of NZ_JAUHJF010000005.1, forward strand.
CACGCGGCCGTCCTTGTGGACGTAGCGGCAGTCGGAGGTGCGTGCGCGCAGGCCGAGGCGCGAGGCGCGAAGCTCCTCGCGTGCTTTGAGCAGATCGCCGGAGTGGATGAAATCCGCGCCGCTGCGGCCGATCATCTCGGCCGGCGTATAGCCGAGAATCGTCTCCACGCTCGGTGAGACCTGGACCAGGATGCCATTGCGGTCGGTGATGAGGATCAGGTCCCGCGACGTCTCGAAGATGCGCCGCCGCTCCTCGGTCTGCTGGCGCAGCGCCAGCTCGGTCCGGCGGCTCTCGGTGACGTCGCGTGCGATCTTGGAGGCGCCGATGATCTGGCCCGTCGGTGATTTGATCGGCGAGACGCTGAGCGAGACCTGGACCAGCTCACCGTCCTTGCGGATCCGCACCGTCTCGAAGTGCTGGATCCGCTCGCCGCGGGCCATGCGCGCCAGAATGTCCTGGGCCTCGGCCATGCGCTCTGGCGGCACGAGGAAATCCGCACGGCGGCCCACGGCCTCCTCGGCGGAGTAGCCCAGCATGGCCTCGGCTGCCGGATTCCACGCAGTGATGGTGCCGTCCAGCGACAGCGTCACGATCGCGTCGTTCGACGATTCCACCGCTGCACTGTAGAGGCGTTCGCGGGCGGCGAAATGGTCGCGCGCCGCTTCGGTCAGGTAATGCTCCTGGACTTCGCGCTCGAGCTCGGCGGTCTTGGTGCGAACCTCGTCCAGCACGCGGGCAAAGGCGCGCGCCAGCACGCCGGTCTCGCCGACCGCCTCGAGCGGAATGTTCACCGCCTCGCCGCGGCCCACGCCCTCGACGGCCTGGGTCAGCTGGTTGATCGGCCGCGTCAGCGAGCGCGCGACCACGAAGGCGAGCGCGGCTGCGCACAGCATCGCGATCAGGCCGACCTCGATCGCCGTCTTGCGGATGGCGAGGGCGGGCGCCATGAAGGCGGTGTTCGGGATCGTCTCGATCACCGCCACCCATTCCTGTCCCGCGAGCAGCGCCGGAGCGAAGGCGACGCCGCCGGGACGATCGGCCTCGTCGTGCAGGATCTGCGCGAAACCTTCGGCGCTGCCCGTCGCGCCGGCGAGCGTCGGAAAATCGTCCTGCCATCGCGTCGATCGGCCGCGCTTGGAGGCGAATTCCCGGTCGGATTCGGGATGGAAGAGATAGTCGCCGCGGGCGTTCACCAGGTAGAGCTGGGCGCCCGGCCGGGCCGCGGCGCGCAGATGCGCGAAGATCGGGCGCATGTCGAGATCGATCATCAGGATCGCGTACGGCTTGCCGTCCGGCGCGAACACCGGCGTGCCGACGCACAGCATCGGCACGCCTGTCTTGGGATCCGTCGTGTTGCCGTCGAGAATGATCGGCGAGAGTCGGATGCCGCCGGGCGGCAGGCTCAGCGTCTCCTTGATGTAGTTGCGTTCGCCGCGCGTGATCAGCTCGTTCTCCGGAACGATCCGCACCGTGTTGCCCGGCCCGAGCCGGTCGACCCGGAGCAGCTCGCGATAATTGTTCTCGATCCCGACAAGGCGGATCATCGCGTAGGTCTGCTTGGCCTGCAGCTCAGCGAAGTAGCGCATTGCGACCCGCTCGCGCCACGACTGCGCCGGCAGCCCTTCGCGGGGATCGGGAGCCCCCGTCTTCAGCGTGCGTATCAACGTTGCCAGATTTGGCGAGGCGCGATAGCCGTTGATGTCGTTGCGGGCACCGCCGACATAGTTTTCGAGCTCGGTCGCCATCAGGCGCGAATGCGACTCGATTCGATCGAGCGCGCGCGGCAGCAGCGCCCGCTCGAGGCTGCGGTAGCCGAGCCAGCCGACGGCGAACACCGCGATCGCGACCAGCAGGATCATCGCGACAGCCAGTCGCGTCGTCAGCGTGATGCGGCCGCCGAGCCGCGGACCCTCGCTCGCGGGCTGCGCGCCGCTCAGCAGGGGCTCTTCGCTTCGGCTGTCAGGAGTTCGGAACAGCATCGTGGCCTGGCCTGGGTCGAATAGCCTGATCGCCTGCCGATGCCAGGCAATCGGAAACCATCGTCAGGAGGGCTGCCGGCTTGAACGGCTTGGGCAATGCGGAAACCGCTCCCAGCTTGGTGGCCATGGCAAGATAGTCGGGCTCTGACATCGAGGTCGGGGTGTGGGGACGTCCCGAGGTCATGATGATCGGAACACCCGGCGTTTGCTTGAGGATCATGCGCATCGCCTCCAGCCCGTCCATGCCCGGCATGAAGATGTCCAGGATCACCAGGTCGAAGCTCTCGCTTTTGAAGCGGACGAGCGCCTTCTGGCCGTCACCGGCGATGCCGACGACGTGACCGGCCCGTTCGAGCACGCGCTGAATTGTCAGCTGCATGAGCGGATCGTCGTCCACGACCAGAATCTTCGCCACGCTCCGCATCTCCCGATTGGCTGGCAGCAAGACCAACGGTCAGTTGTAAAGGTTTTGCCCAATTCGCGGCGCGCCGCAAGCGCTTCGCCGCGCAAGTCACATGCAGGATGGGACGCGGTGGTCGATGTCCCGTGCGGGCGAAGGGTGGACCATCCGGGCGCCGTGCCTGCATTCGAGGCGCTCGCGCCGTAGTTGCATGGCGCGGAGCGCTTCACAATCGCCTCGTCCCGGCGAGGGCAGTCGCGCTGAATGCACAATATTTGAGCACATGTCTAAGGTCGACGATCCCGGGCGGCGCGACGGGTGGGAGACGATGCGGACCTGCACGGGACGGAGTGACCACAGGAGCGACATGCCGGGGTGCGGCGTGACACCGCTTACGGCCTCCGATTGGGCGGGCCGCTAGCCGCTGAGATAGTCCGGCCAGCGGCCGCGAATGGTCGCGAGGTCGCTCAGCGTGCCGGTCAGGTGCTCGCGCAGATGCGTCTGCGCCTCGTCCGGCCGGCCCGCGGCGATCGCGTCGACGATCTGCTTGTGGTGGCGCAGGATGGTCTGCGCCTTGCCGGGCGAAGGCAGATGCAGCCGTCGCAGCCGGTCGATGTGACCGCTGCGGCTGCGGACCAGACTCCACAGCTCGTGCTTGTCCGCGGCGGTGTAGAGCCGCTCGTGGAATGCGTTGTCGACGATCGTGAACGAGGTGAAGTTGCCGTCCTTGGCGAACCGTCTCTGCTGGGCGATCAGGGCATGCAGCTCGTCGATCGGGGCCGCCGCCGGTGTCAGCGCGAGCAGCCGCACGATCTCGAGCTCCAGCGCCTGGCGCAGGAACTGCGCCTGCTGCGCGCGTGCCACGTCGATGCGGCTGACCAGGGTCGCATGCTGCGGGAAGACGTCGACCAGGCCCTCTTCGGCCAGCCGCATCAGCGCGTCCCGGATCGGTGTCGAGCTGAGGCCGAACTCGGCTTGCAGCGCCGGTCGCGACAATGGCGCTCCCGGCGGCAGCGCCAGCGCGATGATCTGGTCGCGCAACCGCTCGAAGACCTGCGGTGCCGCGCGCCGGCTCGGATCGAGCCGTTCGGGCGGGAGAACCGCAGCAGGCGTCGCGGGCAATGCCATTTGGTCGGACGTCCGGCTCGAATGTCGCAGGGCAGAACAGCCCTTGTCAGAGATGCACTAATGCATCAGTGCATCTCTCCGTCGGCCGTCAAGAAGGAGCCGGCACGCGAGGAGGGATGTCCCATGTTCGAGAAGTTCGGGCGCTCGGCCGCACGAGCCGCCGGCCTGCTGGCCGCGCTGCTGGTCGCGGCGGCCTGGAATGACGCCGCACAGGCCCAGCAGAAGACCGAGGTCTCGCTGTCGCGCCAGCCCGGCATCTTCTACATGCCGAGCCACATCATCGAGAAGAACAAGCTGATCGAGAAGCATGCTGCCGCGCTTGGCGTGCCCGGCGTCACCACCAAATGGCTGACCTTCTCCGGCGGCGGCGCGCAGACCGATGCGCTGCTGTCGGGCAGCGTCGACATTCTCAACACCGGCACCGGCAATCTGCTGTTGTTGTGGGACCGTACCCGCGGCGGCGTGAAGGGTATCGTCGCGACCTCCGCACAGCCGATGACCCTGATCAGCCGCGATCCCAACATCAAGTCGATCAAGGACTTCGGTCCCAGCGACAAGATCGCCGTGCCGACCGTCAAGGTCTCGACCCAGGCCATCGTGCTGCAGATCGCGGCCGCCGAGGCGTTCGGCGCCGATCAGTGGAACAAGCTCGACGCCAACACCGTGCAACTCGGCCATCCCGACGCCTATACCGCGCTTTCGAACCCGCAGCACGAGGTGCACAACCATTTCTCGATTCCGCCCTATACGTTCCTCGAATTGAAGAACGTCCCCGGCGCGCACGTCGTGATGAATTCGCCCGACGTGATGGGTGGACCGCTCAGCCAGGCGCAGTTCTTCACCACGACGAAGTTCGCGGACGCTAACCCGAAGATCATCCAGGCGGTGCGCGACGCCACCAAGGAGGCGCAAGACCTGATCCGCAGCGATACCCGGACGGCGGTGGAGATCTACAAGGAGATCACCGGCGACAAGACCTCGGTCGAGGATCTGCTCGCCTGGCTCAAGGAGCCCGGCATGATGGAGTGGAATCTGGAGCCGCAGGGCACGATGAAGTTCGCCGCGCATCTCGCCAAGATCGGCACCATCAAGACCCAGCCCAAGGCCTGGACCGACTATTATCTTCCGGTCGCCCATGATCTGAAGGGCAACTGATGTCTGCGCTGCTCGACGTCGATGGCGTCACTTTGCGCTACAAGACCTCCAGCGCCGTGATCACGGCGACCGAACGCGTCGGCTTCTCCGTCGACCGCTCCGATCGCTTCGTGCTGCTCGGACCGTCCGGCTGCGGCAAGTCGACCCTGCTGAAGGCGGTCGGTGGCTACATCAAGCCGAGCGAGGGTCGGATGCGCATCAACGGCCGCGAGATCACCGGTCCCGGCGCCGACCGCATGATGATCTTCCAGGAGTTCGACCAGCTGCTGCCGTGGAAGACCGTGCTCGCCAACGTGATGTTCCCGCTGCTGACGGCGCGGCGCATGCCGCGCAAGGAGGCCGAGAGCCGAGCCCGCGCCTATATCGAGAAGGTCGGGCTGACGCGCGTCGTCGATGCCTATCCGCATACGCTGTCGGGCGGTATGAAGCAGCGCGTCGCGATCGCCAGGGGCATGGCGATGGAGCCGGACATTCTCTTGATGGACGAGCCGTTCGCGGCGCTCGACGCGCTGACGCGGCGGACCTGCCAGGACGAGCTGTTGCAGCTCTGGAACGAGACCAAGTTCACGGTGCTGTTCGTCACGCATTCGATCGCGGAAGCCATCAAGATCGGCAACCGCATCCTGTTGCTGTCGCCGCATCCGGGGCGGGTCAAGGCCGAGGTCATCGACGTTGACAAGGTCTCGGCCGAGGATGGCAGTGCCGCACGCCTGGAGAAGCAGATCCATGATCTCCTGTTTTCTGAACCCGCAACGGCACATTGAGGGCCGCTCCCATGGCTGACGCAAAGATCATCCTGCGCGACACGGCTGCGGCGAGCGCGTCCCCGGCCGAGGTCGAGCGCAAGCTCGGCATGCTCGAGCTGCTCTGGAACGACGGCTTCGTGCGCAAGACCCTGATCATCGTCGTGCTCGCCGCGATCTGGCAGGCCTACGGCAGCTATCTCGACAATCCGCTGCTGTTCCCGACCTTCTCCGACACCATCGCTGCGCTCTGGGAGAAGGTCCGTGACGGCACCATTCCGATGCGCGCCTGGACCTCGCTGAAGGTGCTGTTCATGGGCTATGCCGCCGGCATTACGCTGGCGGCCATCCTGACCATACTCGCGATCTCGACCCGCATCGGCACTGATTTCCTCGAGACCGTCACGGCGATGTTCAACCCGCTGCCGGCGATCGCGCTGCTGCCGCTGGCGCTGATCTGGTTCGGGCTCGGCAGCGGCAGCCTCGTCTTCGTGCTGATCCATTCGGTGCTGTGGCCGGTCGCGCTCAACACCCATTCCGGCTTCAAGAGCGTGTCCAACACGCTGCGCATGGTCGGCCGGAACTACGAGCTGAGCGGCTTCTCCTATGTCATTCGCATCCTGATTCCGGCGGCGTTCGGCGCCATCCTCACCGGCCTCAAGATCGGCTGGGCGTTTGCGTGGCGGACCCTGATCGCGGCCGAGCTGGTGTTCGGCGTGTCCTCGGGGCAGGGCGGCCTCGGCTGGTTCATCTTCGAGAACCGCAATTTGCTGGAGATTCCCGCCGTTTTCGCCGGCCTCTTGACCGTGATCGTGATCGGCCTCGTGGTCGAGAACCTGGTCTTCCGCACCATCGAGCGCCGGACCGTGCTGACCTGGGGGACGCAATCATGAGCGAGCGCAAGCAACCCGATCAGCTGCGCAGCGCGCGCTGGTTCGCACCCGACGATCTCCGCTCCTTCGGCCATCGCTCGCGCGTGATGCAGATGGGCTACGCCCAGGAGGAATGGAAGGGCCGGCCGGTCATCGCCATCATCAACACCTGGTCCGACGCCCAGCCCTGTCACATGCACTTCAAGCAGCGGGTCGACGACGTCAAGCGCGGCGTGCTGATGGCCGGCGGCTTCCCGATCGAGCTGCCGGCGCTGTCGCTGTCGGAGTCGCTGTTGAAGCCGACCACGATGCTCTATCGCAACATGCTGGCGATGGACGTCGAGGAGCTGTTGCGCAGCCATCCCGTCGACGGCGTCGTGCTGATGGGCGGCTGCGACAAGACCACGCCGGCGCTGCTGCTCGGCGCCACCAGCATGAACCTGCCGGCGATCTATCTCCCCGCAGGACCGATGCTGCGCGGCAATTGGAAGGGCAAGACGCTCGGCTCCGGCTCCGATGCCTGGAAGTACTGGGACGAGCGCCGCGCCGGAAAACTGTCGGACGCCGACTGGAATGCGATGGAGGCGGGCATCGCGCGCAGCCACGGCACCTGCATGACCATGGGCACGGCCTCGACCATGACTGCGATTGCCGAGGCCATCGGCATGACCTTGCCCGGCGCCTCGTCGATTCCCGCCGCCGATGCCGAGCACATCCGCATGAGCTCGGAGTGCGGCCGCCGCGTCGTCGAGATGGTGTGGGAGGACCTGACGCCGTCGAAGATCCAGACGCGGCCAGCGTTCGAGAATGCGATCGCGGTCGCGATGGCGATGGGCTGCTCCACCAACGCGATCATCCACGTGATCGCGCAGGCACGCCGCGCCGGCGCCGATATCGGCCTCGACGATTTCGAGGCCGCGAGCCGCAAGGTGCCGGTGCTCGCCAATGTCCGGCCGAGCGGCGACACCTATCTGATGGAGGACTTCTATTACGCTGGCGGGCTGCCCGGCCTGATGAGCCGGATGAAAGAGCATCTCCATCTCGACTGCCTCACCGTCAACGGCCGCACGCTGGGCGACAACATCACAGGCGCCGGCGTCTACAATGACGACGTCATCCGCCCGCAATTCAACCCGATCTATCGCGAAGGCGCGCTGGCGGTGCTCAAGGGCAACCTTGCGCCGGATGGCTGCGTCATCAAGCCGTCGGCCTGCGATCCGCGATTCCTGAAGCACACCGGCCCGGCGCTGGTGTTCGACGACTATCCGTCGATGAAGAAGGCGATCGACGATCCCGATCTCGACGTGTCAGCCGATCACGTGCTGATCCTGCGCAATGCCGGGCCGCAGGGCGGGCCGGGCATGCCCGAATGGGGCATGCTGCCGATCCCGACCAAGCTCGTGCGCGAGGGCGTGCGCGACATGGTCCGGCTGTCCGACGCCCGCATGAGCGGCACCAGCTATGGCGCCTGCATCCTGCACGTCGCGCCGGAGGCCTATGTCGGCGGTCCCCTGGCGCTGGTGAAGAACGGCGACCGCATCACGCTCGACGTCGCCGCGCGCACAATCAATCTTGATGTGCCTGAGGACGAATTGGCGCGCCGTCGCGCCGCCTGGACACCGCCAACGCCGCGCTTCGAGCGTGGCTATGGCTGGATGTTCGCCCGCCACATCAAGCAGGCCAATGACGGCTGCGATTTCGACTTCCTCGAGACCGGCTTCGGCGCCGCGGTCGGGGAGCCCGCGATTTATTAGTTCATAGCGCCGCGTTAGCCCGCGCTGTTCCGCGCACCCGGTGCGCTCCCTCCCCCCTTGCGGGGGAGGGTCGGGGAGGGGGGTACCCCAAGCGACACCGTTGATGTGGATCCCCACCCCCAACCCCTCCCCGCAAGGGGGAGGGGAGAACTGCGAGCACCGACCGCATGACCAGACTCAGCACCGCCACCCGCAACAAGCTCAAGACCGTTTCGACCGCGACCGTCGCCACCGCGCTGTTCAAGCGCGGCCTGCGCATCCAGTGCATCCAGAACGTCCACCCGCTCAATCCGGGGCAGCCGACCATGGTCGGCGAGGCCTTCACCCTGCGCTATATCCCGGCGCGCGAGGACCTCAACACCATCGAGGTGTTTCGCGACCGTGCCCATCCGCAGCGCAAGGCCGTGGAGGAATGCCCGCCCGGCGCCGTGCTGGTGATGGACAGCCGCAAGGATCCGCGCGCCGCCTCGGCCGGCGCGATCCTGGTGAGCCGCCTGCAGCAGCGCGGCGTCGCCGGTGTCGTCACCGATGGCGGGTTTCGCGATGCGGCCGAGATCGCCAAGCTCGGCATCCCCGCGTTTCATCAGCGCCCGAGCGCGCCGACCAATCTCACCCTGCATCATGCGATCGAGATCAACGGCCCGATCGCCTGCGGCGACGCGCCGGTGTTTCCCGGTGACGTCATCCTCGGCGATTCCGACGGCGTCATCGTCATCCCCGCCCATCTCGCGGACGAGATCGCGGAGGAGACGTTCGAGATGACCGCGTTCGAAGATTTCGTCGCCGAGCAGGTCGCGAACGGCCGCTCCATCCTCGGCCTCTATCCGGCGACCGATCCGCAGACGCCGGCGGATTTCGCCGCGTGGCGCGCGAAGAACGGCAGGTAACCGTCACACACTCCGCTGTCGTCCCGGCCTTGAGCCGGGACCCAGAAACACAGGCGGATGTGACTACGAAGAAAGCAGCTCCAGCCTGCCGAACAACCGGGGACGGTGGCTATGGGTCCCTGCGTTCGCAGGGACGACACTGTTGGTCGGGCGAGATCCCGCTACACATCTCGCTGTTGCTGTCAGTCGCCGCGCTCACGCGCTTCTATCCGCCAAGCCCACCGCCCACAGCGCGAACGCATAGGCGATCGCGACTTCGTCGAGGCGGTTGAAGCGGCCGGAGGCGCCGCCGTGGCCGGCGCCCATGTTGGTGCGCAGCACGACAGGGCCGCCACCGGTCATCGTCGCGCGCAGCCGCGCGATCCATTTCGCCGGCTCCCAATAGGTGACGCGCGGGTCGGTCAGGCCGGCCATCGCCAGGATCGCCGGATACGGCTTGGCGGCGACGTTGTCGTAGGGCGAGTAGGACAGGATGGTGCGAAAATCTGCCTCGCTCTCGATCGGGTTGCCCCATTCGGGCCATTCCGGCGGCGTCAGCGGAAGGCTGTCGTCGAGCATGGTATTGAGCACGTCGACGAACGGCACCTCGGCGACGATGCCGGCGAACAGCTCGCCCGCGCGGTTGGCGACCGCGCCCATCAGCATGCCGCCGGCGCTGCCGCCATGGCCGACGATGCGCTTGGCGCTGGTGTAGTTCGCCGTGATGAGGGCCCGCGCGCACGCCGCGAAATCGTCAAAGCCGTTGGTCTTCTTCTCGCGCTTGCCGTCGAGATACCAGCCCCAGCCCTTGTCGGTGCCGCCGCGGATATGGGCGATGGCATAGACGAAGCCGCGGTCGACCAGCGACAGCCGGTTGGTGGAGAACGACGCCGGCATGGCATGGCCGTAGGACCCGTAGCCGTAGAGCAGCAGCGGCGCGGCGCCGTCGGCCTTGAAGTCGCGCCGATGCAAGAGCGAGACCGGCACCTCGGCGCCGTCGTCCGCCTTCGCCATGATGCGCGTGGTGACGTAGTCCGCCGGATTGTGCCCCGACGGGATTTCCTGGCGCTTGCGCAACGTTCTAGCGCGCGTCACCATGTCGTAGTCCCACACCTCCGACGGCGTCGTCATCGACGAATAGGCAAAGCGCAGGTTGGTGGTGTCGAACTCGTAGGAGCCCATCGCGTCGAGCGAATAGGCGCCCTCGTCGAAGGCGATCGCGTGTTCCTCGCCGGATTCCAGGTCTCTGATCACGATCGACGGCAGCGCGTTGGCGCGCTCCAGCCGCACCAGATGGCCGGCATAGAGATCGTGGTCGAGCACATAGATGCCGGCGCGATGCGGAATGAGGTCGCGCCAATTGATGCGCTCGGGCGCGGCCAGCGGCGCGGTCACGATCTTGAAGTCGATCGCGCCGTCGGCATTGGTGAGAATGAGCAGCTCGTCGCCGCGATCGGCGATCGAATATTGCACGCCGTTCTCGCGCGCGGCGACCAGACGCGGCGGCGCATCGGGATGATCGAGATCGATCAGCCGCTGCTCCGAGGTCTCATGGTCGCCCCCGGCAATCACGCAGAACCGGCCGGAGGTCGACTCGTGCACATGGGTGAACCAGCCGGTGTCCTTCTCCTCATAGACCAGCAAATCGTCTGATTGGTTGGTGCCGAGCTTGTGCCGCCACACCTGCATCGGGCGGTGATTGTCGTCGAGCTTGACGTAGAAGAAGCTCTTGCAGTCACGCGACCACACCACGCCGCCGTCGGTCTCCTCGACGAGATCGACGAGATCGTTTCCACCGTCCCAGTCGCGGACGCGGATGGTGAAATATTCCGAGCCCTTGGTGTCGGCGCTCCAGGCGGCCAGCTTGTGGTCGTGCGAATGCCGGCTGCCGCCGAACTTGAAATACTCATGCCCGCGCGCCAGAGCATCGCCGTCGAGCCCGATGGTCTCCGCCCCGCCGTTGCGCGGCGTGCGGCAGAACAGCTCGTGCTGGCCGCCCTCGCGGTACTTTCGGAAGTAGGCGTAGGGCCCGTCCGGCGATGGCACCGAGGAATCGTCCTCCTTGATGCGGCCGCGCATCTCCGCGACGAGCTTCTTCTGCAGCGGTGCGGTGTGGCCGAGCACGGATTCCGCATAGGCGTTCTCGGCCTCGAGATAGGCGCGGATGTCGGCGTCGAGCAGCGACGGATCGTGCAGCACCTCCTGCCATCGCGCATCCTTCAGCCAGGCATAATCGTCGCTCACGGTGATGCCGTGGCGGGTGAAGGAATAAGGGCGGCGCGGCGCCACCGGCGCCTGGGTGCTGCTGTCGGTCATGTCGTCCTTTACGGGGTCACGCTCTCGCCGAGCCATTGGATCGCGGCGTCGAGGCCGCCGCGGCCATGCGGAATCTTCAACGCCACCAGCGCCATTTCGATCACGCCGAGCGTGCCCAGCACCATCGGCGCGTTGACATGGCCCATATGGGCGATGCGGAACGCCTGGCCCTGGAGGTCGCCGATCCCGGTGCCGAGCACGACGCCGCACTGCTCCTTGCAGTAGGTCTGCAGTACGGCCGGATCATAGCCGCCGCCGACCAGCACCGTGGTCACGGTGTTGGAACGCTCCGCGGCGTCTGCGATATTGAAGCCGATCACCTGGCCCTCGCTCCACTTCGCCACGGCGCGACGCACGGCCTCGGCGAGCAGCGCATGGCGCCGGAAGGCGTGCGGTAGCCCCTCGGCGAACAGCATGTCCATCGCCTGGCGCAGTGCGAACAACAGATGCACCGGGGCGGTGCCGCCATATTTGCGATAGTGCTCGGCGCCCTCGCGCTCGCTCCAGTCCCAATAGGGCGTGCGCATGTTGGCGCGCTTGTGTGCCTCGAGTGCGCGCGCGTTCGCCGCGACGAAGCCGAGGCCGGGCGGCGTCATCAGGCCCTTCTGCGAGCCGGACATCGCGACGTCGATGCCCCAGGCATCCATCTCGAACGGCATGCAGCCGAGCGAGGCGACGGTGTCGACCATATAGAGCGCCGGATGGCCCGCGGCCTTGATGGCGCGGCCGATCGCCTCGACATCGTTGACGACGCCCGAGGCGGTGTCGATCTGCGCCACCACGATGGCCTTGATGGTGTGCTCCTTGTCGGCGCGCAGCCGCGCCTCGACCTCGGCCGGGCGCACCGCGCGGCGCCAGTCGCCCCTGAGAACCTCGACCTCGGCGCCCATCGCGCGCGCCGCATGGCCCCAGCCGATCGCGAAGCGGCCGCTCTCCAGCACCAGCACCTTGTCGCCGCGCGACAGCACGTTGGAGAGCACGGCCTCCCAGGCGCCATGGCCGTTGGCGATGTAGATGTAGGTCTTGCCCTTGGTCGCGAACAGGCGGCCGAGATCGGACATGATGCCGTCGGTCAGCTCGACCATCTGCTTGGAGTAGATGTCGAGCGCTGGGCGGTGCATCGCCTGCAGCACCTCGTCGGGCATCGTGGTGGGTCCCGGGATGGCCAGAAACTCCCGGCCCGCGCGAACGGTCATTGTCAGTGTCCTCGGCGATGTGGTTTGGCGGTTGAGGGTGGTGGCGGGCTCTCGCACACGGCTGGCCCATGGTCGTTTTACGTGGCGCGGCGCATTAAGAAAAGCCGGAGAAGCCGGGGGGCTGGCATGCCCCGGCAGGCCGGCGCGTCAGGCCGTCAGCGCCTCGTCTCGCGGCAGCCGGCGGCCTCGGCCTCCTCGACCGAGCAGAACCAGCGCGTGCCCTTGGCGACGTGCATCTTGATCTGAGCGTACCAACGGCTCTTCGGCGTGTGATAGATGCACTCGCCGGCGCCGTTGACGTTGCCCTTGATGGTGCAGTCCGGTGACGGCGCGACCGGTCCCGAGGCCGAGGCGAGCAGGATGGCTTTCGCGCTGTCCGGTGGCTTGGTGGCGCCGAGGATCGTGGTCTTCTTGTTGCGCACCCGCCAGTCCCACGGCGCGATGAATGCACCCTGCCACATGCCGGCCTTGGCGGCGCGCGCCTCGGCCTCGTCGGGCTCGTAATCGTGCGAGATGGTGCGATAGGCCAGCGCCCAACCGCTGCGCACCAGCCATTTCTGGATGTCCTCGCCGTCGACGTCGCAGCGCGCCACCTGGCGACCGCGGCGATCGATCGAACGCGGATGACAGGTCCAGCTCTTGCCGTCGGCGTGCTTGATCAGTTCGTCACGCGCCGCCACGCCGCAGGTCCAGCGCTCGCCATTCTTGTTCAGGCAGAGCTGATCGACGGCGGGCGCGTCGATGCCGCCGAGCCGGATGCGGGTGGTCCCGATCGTGATCCCATCGGCCTCACGGATCTTGGGAATCCCGGCGATGTCGGCCGCGGACGCGACGGACGGCAGCAGCAGGAGCGCGAGCAGGGCTGGTTTCATCGACATGAACGGGCGCGGATCGTCCTTGGGGAGGGCTGGGGCAATTGTGCGGCGGATCGCCCGGTTGTTCCAGCGCCGTGATTGCCTGACCTGCTCAACTTCACGCGATGGTGGGGACGTTTCGACTCGAGCTATCACAACAACGGTGGTGCGCTCCCCTCCCCCTTGCGGGGAGGGGTCGGGGGTGGGGGTCCGCGGGCGCTGAACTCAGCTGTTGTGCGAGATCGTGCCAAGGCTTTCGGCTACGGTCCTCGCGAAGGGGAGTGAAACACACAGATCCTCAGCGGCACACGCTGGCATCACTCAGAGCGCGACTCGCTGACCCCCACCCCCGACCCCTCCCCGCAAGGGGGAGGGGAGTGGACCGACACCGTCGACACAGAGCTTCGGCCTCACCGCACCACGACCCTTCGCGCCAGCGCCAGGCCCATCAGCACGAAGGCGGATGTCACCTCGGGGCCGCCGACCAGGATGCGGGTCGGGGTCTTCATCTTGTTCCATTCATAGGCGCGGTACGGATGCCGCCGGCCGCCCTCGCCGAACGACGTCACGATGCAATGCACCGCGGGCGCGAAGCTCGCCGCAGCGCCGCCGAGATGGCCGAGCGCAATCAGCGCCAGCGCGGCGTCGAACGGGTTCATCTCGCGGCCGATCAGCTCGTCCTCGACATAGCCGAGCACGCGCAGACGAATGAGCTCGAACGCGCCGTCGGGATCGATCGCCCGCCGCGCGGCGGGCGGCAGTGCCATGAAGGCGTGGAAGCAGCGGCCGAAATAGGCGCAATACAGCTCCGGCAGATAATAGATGTGCGCGCGCGGGTCGGCGAAGGCGCCGCTCAGCACCAGCCGCTGCTGGAAGCCGACGATTCGCCTGACGACGTCGAGCCGGGCTTGCGTCTCCAGGACCTGCCAGCGTGCGAGGTTGCGGAACGACACTTCGAGCACGTCGAGATTCAGCGTCGGATCGAGATCGTTGCCGTAGGGCCGCTCGCCGGCCAGGCTGTCGATCCAGGTCGCGACGCCGCCTTCATAGTCGATGTTGTCGTTGATCGGCACCGTCACGCGCGGCTCGTTGCCGCCGGCGCGCACCTGGTAGCCGGCATAGAAATCCAGCAGCGGCTGGCTCAGCATCGGATCGTCCGAGCCGGCCTGCGTCGCGGCCGAGAACGAGCACGCCGTGGTGTCGCAATCCGGCACGTAGACGCCGAAGCCGAGGTCCTGCTTGATCTGGGTGAAGAAGCGCGAGAAGCGCGGATGCGGCGGCGGCGCCAGCGCGGTGACGACGTCGTAGCTCTTGCCGTCCGCGCCGCGCACCTCCTCGCGGCTGACGGTCAGGCAGAACTCGACCATGGCCGAAATCGCCGTGCGCGCCGCGGTCGTCTGCTCCGACGAGGCGAGGCCCGTCTCCAGATAGCTCAGCAGCGCCTCGGTGAAGAACGCGTCGTAATAGGCCGAGCGGTGGCGGATCTGCACTGGCTCCCACATCGGCTCGGCGATGCCGCGCCACGGCGGATTGATGACGGCCGCCGCCGGCGATCGCGCGATGAAGACGCGGGCGAGGTTGAACAGCAATGTCGAGTTCTTGTAGCCGCGCGCGTCCAGCCCCTGCAGCGCCATCTTGACCTCGCGGCCCTTCATGTCGGGATCGCCGATCAGGTTGAAGGCGGCATAGGTCGGGATGAAGCCATTGCGGCTGAACGAGCCGAGCAGGTCGGCGCCACAGGCCCGGATCACGCGGTCGATCTCGCCTTCCGGCGGCATGGCCGCCGCCGCGGTCCGGCGCGGCGGGGCAGGGTGATGCAAGGCGACGCTGTCGACCAGATCGGCGATCGGGCGGCCGACCTGCTCCCAGTCCGGCGTCGGATTGTCGCGGGCGAGAACCAGCGCGTCGCGCAGCGCATTGAGAACAGCGGGATCGTTCAACTCGGGCAGGCCGGCACGGCGCAGCAATGCGCGCAGCGCGGGGTTCCCCAGCGCGGTCCGGTAGAATTTCGACAGATGCGGGTCGCCGCTGCCGGGCCGGCGCAGGATGGGATCGCAGACCTCGTACAGCGAGGGCCCATCCTTCCGGGCCGTCAGTGCGCGGCAGGCCGCGCCGGCGAAATACTGGAAACTCAAGCGAGGACTCGCGGGTTGTCGGAGGCGGGACGAACGGCATGCGCTGCTCGAAACGCCCGGCAAACGGCGCGTCACGCGCATGCATGGGGCAAACTGACACGCTGGACGGCCAAAGACAACGTGACGGCGGTCACGGCGCGAGGCGGATTGGGCGGCAATATGGCCTCCCGGCGGTCCGCCCAGGGCCCTTTGGAGATCGGCGCCATGGTTAAATTTGCGTTTCTCTTCAAGTGCTTGAAAAGTCAAGGCTGTTCCGATGTTGCTTGGGATGCGGGTTCGGGTTAAGCCTTTCCTCGTTGCGGTGCCGCAAATTGCGCGCAATTCGACGACACATCGTCTCGCAACCCCTCAAACCTCAGAGGCGCCAGCGCGACCAAAGGGTGCGCCCCTTTGGTCACGCTTGGGCAGGCTCGGACCAGGATTGACGTGATGACCGCAAGGCAGCCTTCTCTCTCCCGCCGATCGGCCGTGATCGCCGCCGCGCTTCTCTGCACGGTGTCGCTCGCGATCGGTGCGCATGCTGCCCTCAACAAGCGTTCGCTCGAGGCGCCCAAAGCGGCAGCCTCCGAGCAGAGCAGCGTGGCGACCGGCAACGGCGCGCGCCTCGCGCTGGTCATCGGCAATGGTCATTACCCCGATGCGAATGCGCCGCTCGTCCAGCCGATCAACGATGCCCGGGCGCTGACCGGCGCGCTGCGCCGCGACGGCTTCGACGTCGATGTCGTCGAGGATGCCAACAAGGACGACATGATCCGCGCGGTCGAGCGCCTCAAGGCCAGGATCAAGCCCGACTCGGTCGTGATGCTGTTCTTCGGCGGCTACGCCATCCAGGCGGGACGCGAGAGCTACATGATCCCGGTCGATGCCAAGATCTGGAAGGAGGCCGACGTGCGCCGCGACGGCACCAGCATCGAGGGCCTGCTCGATACGGTCCGCGAGCAGGGGGCGCGCGCCAAGCTGGTCGTGATCGACGCCGCGCGCCGCAATCCCTATGAGCGCCGCTTCCGCGCCTATTCGCACGGCCTGGCGCCGATCAATGCGCCTGCCAATGCGCTGATCCTGTCGTCGGCGACGCCCGGCAAGGTGCTGGACGATCCGAAGGGCCAGAACAGCGTGCTGGTCGGCGAGCTGCTCAATCAGCTCGGCAAGAGCCCGAGCGCCGAGGCCGTGTTCAACAAGACCCGCAACGCCATCGCGCGCAGCTCCGACGGCGAGCAGGTGCCGACCGTGTCGTCCTCGCTGGTCGAGGACATCCGCTTCAGCGCCGACGTCGCGAACGCCGGCAGCTGAGCTTAGCCTGTCCCGCTCCTGAGATGCTCCGCCCTCTCGGCGGTCTCCCATCCTCTCCTGGAGGGGGAGGGTCGCCTCACGGCGAGCGAAGCGAACCGTGTGGCGGGGTGGGTGATCTCTCCACTTGCACCGTCATCCGTGGCTCCACCCCACCCCGTCGCACGTCGCTGACGCGCCGCGCGACGACCCTCCCCCTCCAGGGGAGGGTGGGGCCGCGTGCCCCTCAGACCCTGCGACGTTGCGTCGCTCAATTGCTCGCCATCACCGGCCGCACCGGGTCGCCTTCGCGCAGCAGCGCGCCGGCGCGGGTGACCACGACGTCGCCCTCGGCCAGGCCGTCGCGGATCTCGACCTGGCCGCCGGCCATCAGGCCGATCTCGACCCGCTTGGTCTCGATGCGCTGGGCGCGGACCACCTGCACCACCGTGCCGTCCGGGTCGTACAGCACGGCGGTCAGCGGCACCGCGACGCCGCAGCTCTGGCCGATCTTGATCACGGCGCGCCCGAACGAATTCACCAGCAGCCGCGCCGTGCCGTTGATGCCGATGAAGGCCTGGCCGAGCTGGCTGTTCGGCTCGACGGTCGGCGCGACCCTTCGAATCTTGCCTTCGACCTCGCCGGCCCCGACGATGCGGATCCGCGCCGTCTGGTTGACCGCGAGCTTGGCGAGCTGCGCGCTCGGCACCAGGCCGACGAGATCATATTCGTTGCGGGCGAGAATGGAGAACAGCGCCTCGCCGCGACCGGAGGCAAACGCGCCGATGGTGGCGCTCGACGACAGGATGGTGCCCGCCACCGGCGCCTGGATCATGATCGTGCCGCCCTCCGGCGGCGTCAGCCGCGCCAGGTTCTGTCCGGCCGTGACGGTGTCGCCGGCATCGACCAGCACCTCCGCGACCTTCAGTCCGGGACGGTCGGGCCTGACCGCGGTCTCGTCGCGCGCCAGCACCATGCCGGACACCTCGACGGTGTTGTCGAAGCAGGCCTTGGTCGCCTTGAGCACGCTGACCGCGGCGCCCCTCGGCGCGGTGTCCTCGGCCGCCGCCGCAGCCTGGATCATCGCCAGCAGGCCGGCGGCGGCGAGCATCGGCATCCGGCGCATCGTGGCGGCAATTGCGGCATGTCCCATGCGAAACCGATCCTCGCGAAAACCCATTCATTGAACGGCCGTGGTCGAGATAGCAGACGCGCAGCCGCCGGGCCAGCCGACCCGCGTCCCTGGTAGTCGCGCCAGGACGCCGCGACGTTCAGCCGACGCCCCCCGAACTTCTCGGCAGCGTCCACGTTGACGCTGCCGAATGTCAGCCATCTCCACTTGGGACTCACGCTCATGCTTCGGCCCTGGATACCGCTTCTGCTCTGCGCCGTCGTCGTCACGCCTGCGGTCTCCGCCGAGCTCACCGCCGACGCCGTCAACGGCGCCGAGCTGCGCAAGCGGCCGCCGGCCGAGGAGAAGATGGACCCAGTGGCGATCCGCGCCCAGGTGCTGCTCGATCGCGCGCGCGTCTCGCCGGGCGAGATCGACGGCCGCTTCGGCGACAATGCGCGCAAGGCGCTCGCCGCATTCGCGCGCGCCAAGGGGCTTGTGGGCGATCAGGGCCTTGCCGGTGATGCGAAGCTGACGCCCGAGCTGTGGGAGGCGCTGCTGCGAGGCGACCAGGCGCCGGCGATCGTCTCCTACACGATCACTCGTGACGATGTGAAAGGGCCGTTCCTGAAGAAGCTGCCGCAGCACATGGAGGACATGAAGGACCTGCCGGCGCTCGGCTACACCTCGCCGCGCGAGGCGCTGGCCGAGAAATTCCACATGAGCGAAGCGCTGCTGTCGGCGCTCAATCCGAAGGCCGGCTTCGACAAGGAGGGCGAGCAGATCTCCGTCGCCAATGTGATGAAGCCGGACGACGCCGCGCCGAAAATCATGCGGCTCGACATCAGCAAGGACGCCGGCACCGTGCAGGCGTTCGACCGGGACGGCAAGCTGGTGGCGGTATTTCCCGCCACGGTCGGCAGCGAAGAGAAGCCGACGCCGGTCGGCAGCTTCAAGGTGATCTCGATCGATGCCAACCCGAACTACCGCTATAACCCCGACTACAAGTTCAAGGGTGTGAAGGCGCGCAAGCCGTTCACCATCAAGCCCGGCCCCAACAACCCGGTCGGCGCCTATTGGATCGGCCTGTCGGTCGGCATCGGCTACGGCATCCACGGCACCGCCGAGCCGTCCAAGGTCGGCAAGTCGGAGTCGCATGGCTGCGTGCGGCTGACCAATTGGGACGTGCGATTCCTTGGCGACCACCTGGCGAAGAAGGCGAAGGTGGAGCTGCATTGAATGTTCACAATCATTCCGGGGCGGTTGGATTGCTTCGTCGCTTCGCTCCTCGCAATGACGGAGCACGTCAATCTGCATCTGCGCGTAGCGGCCGATTTATCCAGTCATCTCAACTTGATCTGCCCTGTCCAGATGTTCGGTAAAAAAGAAATAGCTTGCGCCGTCGGGCAAATCGGGAGGAGATTTGCGCCCATCCCGCCTCGTTGAAGAGGGGCGCTTTCGCGAACGTCACGACGCGTTGAGGTGGGATGCGATGGCCGCGGCGGGCGCAGCGTGTTCGACACGCGGACGTACGCCATGCTGCGGACGGTGAAGTCGCAGGGTCCTGGCCTCCCGACGCTGAGGTCCGCGCAATGCGCGTCATGCGCGCGTTGTCGCCACGGTGGCAAACAAGCCGGTCACCGAGGAGACTGCGTATAAATCGTAAAGCCATCGCGCAGGGAGGGCCGGGTCATTCCGGCTGTACCTGTGGTTCTGCCGCCTGCATTTTTTCTCGCAGGCGGACCGCAGGCCTCAGCCGAGGCCTGGCTCTCCCTGCGCCCTCTGCTTCAAGAGGGTGTCCCGATGATCACAGCTCGGACGCGAAACGCGCCGCGAGAGCGCGGACGTGCAACCGCGTGGGCTGTTTGACAATCACATCAGAACTACAGGCTCGGCGCCACTATCTCGCAAACGACCGCGACGGCGCCACATGCAGTGCGTAGGCATCGGCCGCCTCGCTCACGCGCGGATAGAGTTCGGTCACCAGCGGATCGTGGCCAGGAATGAAGCGGTCGGGATGCCCGGCGAGGCGCTCGATGATCTCCCAGCCCTGGATCATGTCGCCGATATTGAGCACGATCGGAAACGGGCTGCGGCGCTGCAGATTGGCGTAGTAGTGCGCGGCGTCGGAGGCGAGCACGACCGGGCCGCGCGCGGTGTCGACGCGCACCACCTGCAGCCCGTCGGAATGGCCGCCGACGCGGTGCACGGTGACGCCCGGCGCGACCTCGCCGTCGCCAGAGTGAAAGGTGACGCGCTCGCCATAGACGTGGCGCACCATGGTGGTGACGTGCTCGACGGTGAACGGGTAGCGCAGCATGCCGTTGCACATGCAGCGGCCGGTGGCATAGGCCATCTCGCGCTCCTGCAGATGAAAGCGCGCGTTCGGGAAGCGGTCGAGATTGCCGGCGTGATCGTAGTGCAGATGGGTCACGATGATGTCGCGGATGTCGGCAGCCGCGACGCCGAAGGAAGCGAGCGCGTCGATCGGATCGCGCGTCAGGGTGCGGTGGCGGATCTCGGCCTCCGCGGCGTTGAAGCCGGTATCGACCAGGATGTCGCGCCCGTCACGGCGGATCAGCCACACGAAATAGTCGAGGTCTTGCGCCATGCTGTCGTGCGGGTCCGGCTGCAGGAAGTTCATGTGCGGCGTGCGCGGCGACATCGTCGCATAGCGCAGCGCGTAGATCTCGGCGGCGTTCCCCATGATGGCCTTCTCGTTGGTTGGGCACGGCCGCCATCGAGCCATCGGCAGGGATCGAGGTCAATCGCATCGAGGTCAATCGCGGTGCTCGTCGAACCGGACGCTGCGCTGCCGCGACACAGCGTGAGGCATCTCACATTTCAAGCCATTGGGATCGTTGCATGGTCCGCTCGTGTCATGACCCGCAGCTCGCAAGAGGCTCCTGCGGGCGGTCGCTGCCTCAGACGATTCTTCAACCTCTGCAAGCGGTTGACGTGCCGTCACGGCGATTTGATAATGCCTGACGCGTGGGATATGGTCGCCGCGGCGCAAGCTGGACGGCGCCTGATTGCTGACCGCTGGACCGCCATCGTGATGACTTTCCGCCTGCTGTTGCCGCTCGGCCTGATGTTCTCCGTCGCGTTCTCGGCCGTGGTCTCCTGGCCCGCGCGCGCGGCCGGCGACCGCTTCGCGCTGGTGATCGGCAATGCGAAATATCCGGATGCCGAGGCGCCGCTCAAGGAGCCGGTCAACGATGCCCGCGATCTCACCGACGAGTTGAAGCGCGACGGTTTCAGCGTCGAGACGCTGGAGAATGCCGGCGGCGACGCGATGCGCCGCGGCCTCGATCGGCTCTATGGCAAGATCAAGCCGGGCTCGGTGGCGTTGCTGTTCTTCTCCGGCTACGGCATCCAGTCGAGCCGGCAGAGCTACATGATCCCGGTCGACGCGCAGATCTGGCAGGAGGCCGACGTGCGGCGCGACGGCATCGGCCTCGAGCAGGTGCTGCAGGAGATCAACAGCCGCGGCGCCGGCGTGAAGATCGCGCTGCTCGATGCCTCCCGGCGCAATCCCTATGAGCGCAGGTTCCGCACCGCCTCGGCCGGCCTCGCGCCGGTCATCGCACCGAGCGGTACTTTGGTGATGTACTCGGCGGCGCTGTCCGCTGTCGTGACGGATGGCGGGCGCGATCGCAGCCTGTTCGTGCAGGAGCTCCTGAAGGAGATCCGCGTTCCCGATCTCACCGCCGAGGAGACGCTGAACCGCACCCGCGTCGGCGTCACCCGCGCGTCGCGCAGCGAGCAGGTGCCGTGGATCTCGTCGTCGCTGGCGGAGGACTTCTCCTTCGTGCCGGGCAACGGCGTCAGGCCGACGCCGCCGGCCGAGAGCAGTGTCGCGCCTGCACCTGCGCCTGCGCCGACCCCGACACAGGTCGTGGTGGCGCCGCCGGTACCGTCACCGCTGCCGCCGGCTCCGCCCGCGCCGCAGCCGACGCCGGTGCAGAAGGTGGATACCCCGCCGCCCCCGCCGCCGGTTGCTCCAGCGCCGCCGGCCCCGGCGCCATCTCCCGTGATCGCGAACGTGGCGCCCGCCGCTCCGGCTGCGCCCGCGCAGGATCCGTTCGCCGACGATCCGACGATCAAGAGCCTGAGCGCCAAGATCGCGGCCAATCCGGAGGATGCCGGCGCGCTGTACCGGCGCGGCCAAGTGTATGCGAGCAAGGGCGCCTACGCGCAGGCGATCCGCGATTTCGACGACACCATCCGGATCAATCCGAAGGACGTCGAGGCGCTCAACAACCGCTGCTGGGCCCGCACCGTCGTCGGCGAGCTGCAGCCTGCGCTGCGCGATTGCAACGAGGCGCTGAGGCTGCGGCCGAATTTCGTCGACGCGCTCGACAGCCGCGGGCTGGTCAACCTCAAGAGCGGCGCGGTCAAGAACGCGATCGCGGATTTCGATGCGGCGCTGAAGATCAATCCGCGCCTGACGTCGTCATTGTACGGCCGGGGCCTCGCCAAGCAGCGCAACGGCGCCGCGCAGGAGGGCGCGCTCGACATCGCCAACGCCAAGGCGATGGACCCCAACATCGTCCGCGAGTTCGAAGCTTACGGCGTGCGCTGATTTCTTGCGCGCGTCGGCCGGCCGGCTCGAACCATGCGGCAGGCCGGACCGACATAACAGCGGACAGCCGGGTGTCGCGAGCGGGCCTTCGCGACGGAGATCGGGATGATCAGTTCGCGTGAGGAGGGATGGCAATGACCGCACCGAAAACGAATTCGACCAGGACCGCCGGCCTGACGGCTCTCCTGGCCGTGACAGTTCTGAGCGCAGCCGCGTCGCTGAGCGCGACGCCGGCCTTCGCCGCCGATGATGTCAGCGAGGATCAGATCGTCCGCGCGTTGGCCGGGCCGAAGAGGCCGCTGACCCGCGGACTGTCGATGTCGCCGCCGTCCGAGGCCGCGCCTGCGGTCGCGCCCGAACAGGACAAGTTCCTGCAGAGCATTCGCGGCCGCTCGACGCGGTCGCTGTCCATGGCCGAGCGCGAGGAGATCGCCGCGGTCGCCAAGACCAAGCCGAACATCGACCTCGAGATCACCTTCGACTACAACTCCGCCAACATCAGCCAGAAGTCGCTGCCGTCGGTGCAGGCGCTCGGCCGGGCGCTGACGAACGCCGAGCTGAAGGGGTCGACCTTCGTCGTCGCCGGTCATACCGATGCCGCCGGTGGCGAGGCCTACAATCAGGACCTCTCCGAGCGCCGCGCCGATTCGATCAAGCGCTATCTGGTCGAGAAGTTCGGCATCGCCGGTGCCGACCTGGTGACGGTGGGCTACGGCAAGAGCAAGCTGAAGGATCCGAGCCAGCCGCTCGCCGAGGTGAACCGCCGCGTTCAGGTCGTCAACATGCAGAGCAAGACGGCGGCGGCCAAGTAGCGTCGCGTCCATCAAGCGCCGTCGGGGGTCGCGTGGCCGGAAATCGAAGTGAACGGATGCGTCCCGCAGGATTGTGGGGCGCATCGCCTTGTCGGGGCGCCCCGCGCCAAATTCGCAGCATCCATAACCCGCATCTCGCGCCGACCGGATCCACCTGCCGATGAAGCTGCCAAAATCCCTCAAGACCGCGGCCAGCGCGGTCGTCTTCGTGGCTCTGTTCGCCGGCTATTACTGGTACGAGCATCGTTCCCATCACGCTGCCGAGGAGCCGCCGATGCAGGCCCAGGTGCTGGTGACCAAGGCGGTGAAGGCCTGCTTCTCCGATCTCGTGCGCGTCACCGGCTTCGTCATGGCCCGCCGCGAGGCGGTGGTCGGCGCCGACCAGGAAGGCTCGCGAGTCATCGACGTCCTGGTCAAGGAGGGCGACACCGTCACCGAGAACCAGGAGCTGGCGCGCCTGACGCCGTCACCGCCGCAGCCGGGAGCGCCGGCGGCGGCCGCGAACCGGCCGGTGTCGCTGCGTGCGCCGGCGGCAGGACTCGTCACCGAGGTCCGCACGATCGCCGGTGCGCCGGCCTCGCCGCAGGCCGGTCCGATGTTCCGTATCGCCGTCAACAACGAGCTGGAGCTCGACGCCGAAGTTCCGAGCATTCATCTCCTGAAGCTCGGCGCGGGCGCGCCGGTGCGCATCACCCGTGACAACCTTCCCGACATTGTCGGCCGCCTGCGCGTGGTGGCACCGCAGGTCGACCGGACCACCCAGCTGGGCCACGTCCGCATCGCATTGACCAGCAGTCCGTCGCTCAAGCCTGGCATGTTCGCGCGCGCCAATATCGATGCCCGGCGGAGCTGCGGCGTCGCCGTGCCCAACACGGCGATCGATCATCTCACCATCCAGGTCGTGAAGGGCAACACGATCGAGACCCGCCGGGTGCGGGTCGGCCTGGTGTCGGATACATCGAGCGAAATCCTCGACGGTCTGACAGAGGGTGAAATCGTGGTGGCCGACGCCGGCAGCTCGCTGCACGACGGCGACCAGATCAAGACCATGTTTGCCGAAGACATCGATCGCACGCGGGTACGCTGATGGCACTGAATATTTCGGCATGGTCGATCCGGAACCCGCTGCCATCGATCCTCTTCTCCATCATCCTGCTGATCCTGGGCTGGATGAGCTTCACCAAGCTCGCGGTCACGCGGCTGCCGAACGCCGACATTCCGGTGATCTCGGTCGCGGTGGCGCAATTCGGCGCGGCGCCCTCGGAGCTTGAATCCCAGGTCACCAAGATCATCGAGGACGGCGTCTCCGGCGTCGAGGGCGCGCGCCACATCCAGTCGCTGATCACCGACGGCCTGTCGGTGACGACGATTACGTTCGCGCTCGAGACCAACACCGATCGCGCCATCAACGACGTCAAGGACGCCGTGACCCGGGTGCGCTCCGACCTGCCGCAGAACGTCACCGAGCCGCTGATCTCGCGCGTCGACAAGATCGGCCTGCCGATCGTCACCTATGCGGCGATCTCGCCGGGCAAGACGCCGGAGCAGCTGTCGTTCTTCGTGGACGATGTGGTCAAGCGCGAGCTGCAGGGCGTGCGCGGCGTCAGCCAGGTCGAGCGCATCGGCGGTGTCGAGCGCGAGATCCTGGTCTCGCTCGATCCCGACCGGCTGCAGGCCATGGGGCTCACCGCGGTCAATGTCAGCCAGAGCCTGCGCGGCACCAATGTCGACGTCGCCGGCGGCCGCGCCGAGATCGGCAAGAACGACCAGGCGATCCGCACGCTTGCCGGCGCGAAAACGCTGAACGAGCTGTCCAACACGATGATTCCCTTGTTCGGCGGCGGCGAGGTCCGGCTCGCCGATCTCGGCACCGTGACCGACACGATCGCCGATCGCCGTACCTTTGCGCGCTTCAACGGCGAGCCGGTGGTCGCGCTCGGCATCAAGCGCTCCAAGGGCGCCAGCGACGTGGTCGTCGCGGCCGCCGTGCAAAAGCGCATCGACCAGGTGAAGGCCGCCCATCCCGACGTCGATCTGAAGCTGATCGACACCTCGGTCGAGTTCACCAAAGGCAACTACGAGGCCGCGATCTCGACCCTGTTCGAGGGCGCGATCCTGGCCGTCATCATCGTGCTCCTGTTCCTGCGCGACTTCAGGGCCACGGTGATCGCGGCGATCTCGCTGCCGCTGTCGATCTTCCCCGCCTTCTGGGCGATGGACATCCTCGGCTTCTCGCTGAACATGGTCTCGTTCCTGGCGATCACGCTGTCGACCGGCATTCTCGTCGACGACGCCATCGTCGAGATCGAGAACATCGTGCGCCACATGCGGATGGGGAAGTCGCCCTATCGCGCCGCGCTCGATGCCGCCGACGAGATCGGGCTCGCGGTCATCGCGATCAGCCTCACCATCATCGCGATCTTTGCGCCGGCGAGCTTCATGTCCGGCATTGCCGGCCAGTTCTTCAAGCAGTTCGGCATCACCGTCTCGGTGCAGGTGTTCTTCTCGCTGCTGGCGGCGCGCTTCGTCACACCGATGCTGGCGGCCTACTTCCTCAAGCATCACGACCATGACGATCCGCCGCCGGGGTTCATCCTGCGTGCCTATCAGCGCATCGTGACCTGGTCGGTAAAGCACTACTTTGTCACGGTGCTGCTCGGCATCGGGATCTTCGCTGCCTCGATCTGGAGCACGACGCTGCTGTCGCAAGGGTTCTTGCCGGCGCAGGACGCGGCGCGATCGCTGCTCGCGATCGAGCTGCCGCCGGGCGCGCAGCTCGCCTACACCGAGAAGGTCACCGAGGACATCGTCGCGCGCCTGCGCAAGCGGCCAGAGGTCCGCAGCGTGTTCGTCGACGGCGGCCGGCTCCAGGGCGCGATGGAGGTTCGCCGCGCCGGGATGATCGTCAACTACACGCCGAAGACCGAGCGCAAGATCACCCAGAAAGAGCTCGAACTCGAGATCACCAAGGATCTCGAAACCATTCCGGACATCCGCTTCTGGTTCACGGACGAAAACGGTCTGCGCCCGATCAAGCTGGTGCTGACGGGCTCGGATCCCAAGCTGGTCGACAACGTTGCGAGCGAGCTCGCCTCGCAGATGAAGCGGATTCCGATCATCTCCAACGTGGTGTCGGACACTTCGCTCGACCGGCCGGAATTGCGGGTGCAGCCGCGCGCCGACCTGGCCGCTCGTCTGGGCGTGTCCACCGAAAGCCTGTCGCAGACGATCCGCGTCGCCACGATCGGAGATGTCGGACCGGCGCTGGCGAAGTATGACGCCGGCGGCCGGCTGGTCCCGATCCGGGTGCAGCTCGAGGATGCAGCGCGCAGCGACGTGAAGATCCTCGAACAGTTGCGGGTGCCGCTCGGCCAGTACGGCGAAAAGGGCGGCGTGCCGCTGGCGGTGGTCGCCGACATCAAGCTCGACCAGGGGCCGACCAGCATCAGCCGCTACGATCGCGGGCGGCAGGCGACCGTCGCCGCCGACCTCGTCGGACTGGCGGCGCTCGGTGATGCAACCAAGCAGATCGATGAGCTGCCGGTCAGAAAGAGCATGCCTGCCAGCGTCAAGCTGATCCCGTCCGATGACGCCGAAAGCCTGAACGAGCTGGCCTCCGGCTTCATCGCGGCGATCACGGCGGGCCTGATGATCGTCTACGCCGTGCTGGTGCTGCTGTTCGGCACCTTCCTGCAACCAATCACGATCCTGTTCTCGCTGCCGCTGTCGATCGGCGGGGCGATCGGAGCTCTGATGCTCACGGGCAAGCAGCTCACGATCCCGGTCTATATCGGCATGATGATGCTGATGGGTATCGTCACCAAGAACGCGATCATGCTGGTGGAGTTCGCGGTCGAGGCGATCCATGCCGGGATCAGGCGCGACGAGGCGATCATCGATGCCGGCATGAAGCGGGCGCGTCCGATCGTGATGACCACGATCGCGATGGTCGCCGGCATGATGCCGAGCGCGCTCGCGGTCGGTGCCGGCGGCGAGTTCCGCTCGCCGATGGCGCTGGCGGTGATCGGCGGGCTGGTGTTCTCGACCGTGCTGTCGCTGTTGTTCGTGCCGGCGATGTTCCTGGTGATGGACGATGTCGGCGCGTTGTTCGCCCGGCTCGGCCGCAAGCTGATCGTCTCCTCCGGCGAGGCCGCCGACGAGGCGCAGTCCGGCCATGAGCCGGAGGCGGCGCATCAGCCCAAGTCGCCGCCGTCGGCGATGTCGCCGGCTGCGGAATGAGATGACGTGCCGGAACGAGCTGTTTCAGTTCGCGGTCGAGGGCATGCGGCGGCGTGCGCTGAGATCGTGGGCCTCGCTCGGCGTGCTATCGAGCGGCGCGGCGGTCTCAGGCGGAACGATCAGGGCAACGAAGCCCTGGCTCGCGCCCTCCAGGCCGAACAGCTTGGTCCGGAGCGTGAAGTCGGCCCGCACCGAACGTCGCGCCTGCGCCGCCGCAGCTTGCATGCCCGAGATGCAGGAGATGTCGGAGTCGTAGCACAGCGCCGCCCAGCCCTGCGCGGTCAGCACTTTGGACGGAGGCTGCAGCTCGTGCGGGTGCACCAGCGCCATTTCATAGCGCGGATGGTCGGGACTGTAGAACGCGGCGGCAAAAGCAAGGCCGTCGTCGCCGCCGACGGCGGGAAGGACGCCGTTCGACGCCGTCCGCCACAGGCGGTCGAGCTCGGTCACGGCCGGCTCATAGAAGTTGCGGCCCTCGTTCAACGGAACGTAGTTCCGGTACAATGCATGGAGGGGCGCCACGACGGTGGCCGCGAATGCCGCGATCGCGATCGTCGCGGCGGCGAGATTGATCGTGATGTCGCGGGGAGCGTGATAGCTCGCGCCGCACACGATCACGATGACGAACAGGAAGATGCCCTGCAGGCCCCACAGCGGCGGCATGTCGGTGCCGAACACGACCGAGACCAGCGCGGGGAACACAATGGTCCAGATGCTGATTGTCGCCAGCAGCCGGAGCCCGGGTTCGAGGCTGAGCGCATCGTTCAGCACGCGGGTGGGGCGAGACCGCGTCATGGCGAGCCATATGAGGCCGGGGATACCGGCGATGCCGGCCATCGCCAGCAGGAAACCGCTGCCCTCGACCAGCGCGGCCCCAGCGGTCTTGCCGACGTGATGCTCGATCGCATGCGAGAACGGCTGGGCGCCGGTCGTGGCCAGCCAATAGATGTGAGGTGCGAGCGCGGCCAGGCCGGACAGCGCCGCGATCCAGGGCGCGGACGAGGTGAAATAGGCGCGACGCTCGCCGTGACACAACGCTGCGACCGCAAAGCCCGCGATCAGGAAGACCGCGTAGTACTTGCCGAGCATGGCGAGTGCCGCGGTCAGGCCGGCCGCGACGGCCCAGCCGACGTGACGCGTCTCGAAGGAGCGCAGGAAGCACCACGTCGCCAGCGGCCAGCTCGACAGCAGCACGGCGTTGGCGTTGAAGCGCTGCGCATGCAGTTGATAGACCGGCAGCAGCATGAGCAGCAGCAGTACGACCAGGCGCTTGTCACCGCGCGCGAAACGCCGGGTGATGAGGTCGACGGCCCAGAGGCCGACCGCGGCGTTGGTCAGCGCCAGCAGGTTGAACGACCAGTTGGTCAGCGGAAACACGGTGGTCCAGGCCCGCGCGGCCCAGCCCATCAGCGGCGGATGCTTGGTCGAGCCCCAGTCGAAGCTGCGTCCGAGCGACCAGGTCTCGATCACGTCCTGGTGGAGATCGCCCGCCAGATAGGCGATCGAGAAATACACCATCCAGACCGCGACGAACCCGACGATCAAGGCCGGAACGGCCCAACCATCCTCTACGGCGTCGATCCAGACCGCGAGAGCTTTGCGCCAACGGCCAACCGAACCACTGGCCTCGATCGCGATGGCCGGCAACGCAAGACTCATGATGTTACTTCCAACCACGCTCGCCTGGCGCGTAAAGCTCCACCCGCGCGCAGCCGCGCGCGAGCAAATGGAACTCTCCGCCGCCGGATTGAACCCTGTTAGAATTGTTAAAAAGAGTTCATGTCGCAAATTGTGAGGCGTGGTGGCCCAATTGCGATCATGTTTGGCCGATGCCGATACCAAACGATGCACGACGGGCGGTTCCCGCCATGGACCGGACCCGCAATCGACAAATTCGCGGTGAACGAAGCTGGGCGCCCGGCTTGCTACTCGTTGCGTGCGATCGTGTTCAGCTTCGTCAGGTCATGCAGCAGGATGCGGCCGCGTTGCAGATCCAGGATCTTGTCCTTGCGCCAGGCCTGCAACTGGCGGTTCACGCTTTCACGCGCCGCGCCGACGAAGACGCCGAGCTGTTCCTGCGAGATATGAACCTCGGAGCCGAAATCCTCCGCCAGCGCGCACAGCCGGCGTGCCAGCCGGACCGGCAGCGGCTGCAGCACCGATTCCTCCATTCGCTCGCTCTGCCAGCGGATGCGCTGGCACAGCAGCTGAATGATCCTGATCGCCACCTTGGGCTCGCGTTCCAGGAAGCTGAGGAAATCCTCGCGGCGAAGCACGAACAGCTCGGACGCTTCACCGGCCGTGGCGTCCGCCGTGCGCTCCTGCCCGTCGAGCACGGCGACCTCGCCGAACAGATCGCCGGGTCCCATGAAGTTGAGGGTCAGCCGGCTGCCGTCGGTAGCGCCGGTCTCGATGCGAATTTGGCCGCGCCGCACCCCGAACAGGGCATTGCCGGGATCGCCCTTCTGGAACAGCACCTCGCCCGACGACAGATGCTGGGTGTGGCAGAGGCTCGAGATTCGCTGCAGCTCGTCCGCGCCGAGGTCTGCGAACATCGGGTTCATCTTCAGAATGACCGCAAATTCGGCCTGCTTGCTCATCACTATACCTTCGGCAGTGGTTCAAAGCCCGAGTTACAGAATCCGCCCGGGCGGAAGTGTGTCATAAGTCACATAATGGCGCACGCGCTCACGACTATGTTGGTCGCTCTCGGAGCGGTCTTCGTTCCGAGAAAAATTCGGATTGAACCGGGTCGGCGTTGCCGCACGCTAACCCGTGGAGACCGCTCGCGCCTTGCGCTTGGGACATCGACATGAAGGCATTGAAGATCGCAGGCGGTTTGATTGGCGCCGTCATCGTCGTGCTCGCTCTGGCGCTCGCTTTTGGACTTCCGGCGAGCTTCCTCACGGTCGCCATCCAGGACCGCGTCGAGCGTGACGCCGGCTATCGCCTGAGTATCGCCGGCTCGGCAAGCGTCAGCCTGTGGCCGTCGCTGCATGCGACCCTGACGGACATCACCCTGCAGGATCCGAAGGAGCGGGACGGCAACAATCGGCTGACGATCGGCAAGCTGCAGGCCGACGTGGCGCTGTCGAGCCTGTGGTCCGGCCGGCCCGACATCGGCGAGATCATCGTCGACAGGCCCACACTTTATCTGCCGCTGCTGCGCGAACGGCTGCGGGACAATGCGCCGCGCAGCCGTATCTCGGCGAAGTCGGAAGCGGTGCCTGCGGTCCGGATCGAACGGGTCACCGTCAGGGACGGAGCCGTCATCCTCTCCAACCCGCGCGACCGCGTCGAGAATCGTCTCGAGGGCATCGGCGCGACGGCGTCTCTGTCCGACGGCAAGGTCAAGATCACGGGCGCGGCCCGTGCCGGCGACCGCCCGGTGACGTTCGACGTCACGGCGGCGGCGCCTGCACTGCCAATCGACCGCCAGACACTGCCGGTCGACTTCAAGATCGACGTGGCCAATGCATTTCGCGGAGTCCTTGCTGGCCGCGCCGACGTTCGGCTGAATGGCCCGGTGGTGATGATCAACGGCCTCAGCGGTACGCTTGGCGATGGCGATTTCAACGGCTGGGCCTCGGTCGATCTCGCGAGCAAGCCGCTGGTGAAGGTCGATCTCGACGTTCGCCGGCTCGACTTGGGAGCGCCTGCGGGGCAGGGCTCTGCCGGCGTGTCGGGATGGAGCACGGCGGCAATCGACTTGCGCGGTCTCAACTACGTCGATGCGCGCGTGAAGCTGTCGGCGACGGATGTCGTTCTCTCCGGGGCTCGCCTCGGTCCGCTCGATCTCGAAGCCTCGCTGGCCGGCGGCCTGCTGAAGGCGACCGTCGCCAATCTTGGCGCCTATGAGGGGCAGGCCAGCGGCGAGGTCGTGATCGACGCCTCCACGGGCAATCCGGCCTATGCGATGCACTGTGATCTCGTCGGCATCCGCGCGCTGCCGCTGCTCTCGAGCGTCGCCGGATTCGACAAGCTCGATGCGCGGATGCAGGGCAAGCTGGCCTTGCGCTCCAGCGGTGCCAGCCAGCAGGCTCTCATGAGCAACCTGAGCGGCTCGGCGTTCCTGCTGTTCCAGGACGGCGCCATCCGCGGCATCAACGTCGCGCAGATGATCCGCTCATTGACGGCCAATCCGCTGTCGGGATGGCAGGATTCGAAGGAGCTGACGACCGATCTCACGCAGCTCTCGGCCTCGTTCCAGGTCGAGCGCGGGCAGGCCGCCACCAGTGACCTCAACCTGGTCGGACCGCTGGTCAAGGTCACCGGTGCGGGGACGATCGATCTGGGCAATCGGGCGCTGGCGATGCGCGTCGAGCCGAAGCTCGTGATGACGACCGAGGGGCAGGGCCGCACCTCGGAGCCGGTTGGTCTCGGGATTCCCATCGTCATCGACGGCCCCTGGAGTCAGCCGCGCTTCTACCCCGACATGGCCGGCATCCTCGACAATCCGGATGCTGCCTACGCCAGGCTCAAGCAGATGGGCCAGGGCCTGTTCGGCAAGGACGGAGCCGGGCTGAACAATCTGATCAACGGCATCGGGGGCCTCATCGGAAATGCTGCGCCCAACGCCGGTTCGAACGGCGCGCCATCGACGGTGGCTCCGAACGCGCAGGCTCCGGCGGCCGGCCAATCCGACCTGCTCGGCGGCGATCTCGGATCGGCGATCGGCAATCTGATTCAGCAAGGGCTGCAGCAGGGCGCGCAGCCGCAGGCCAAGGGCCGCGGCCGTACGCTGGTTGCGCCCCAGGGCGGCGCTGTTCCGCCGTCTTCGGGCGATGCCGGCCAGGGCTCGGCGGAGGCCGCCCCCGCCGAGCCTCGGCAGGACGGCGCGCAGGACAGCCAGCCGATGAACGATGTACTGAAGCGAATCTTCAATAGGTAATATAGAACCGTGTGGGCAATCGAAGCCACGGTGATCTCATCCGCACGGCGGAGCGGGTGAGGGCCAACCGCGCAAACAACGGGCGGCGCGGGTGCGCACTGCACGCGCGGCTCTGCTTGTCATTATGTGCTAAACGGATGCCGGCGACGGACCGTCTCGCACCCGCGCGGTCTCGTCTCCGAGGTGTCGCTGCCGCGAGGACGGTAGCGGACGCGCTTGTCCGAGGCTGACCTCGGCGATGACGCGCGTGAGGGGTCCGGATGAAAGAGGTCGAGAACAGAGGCTGGTCGTTGCGGCAGGGCCTGTTCGCCAAATACGTCGTGTCGCTGGTCGGGCTCGTCGTGTTCGTCCTGGCCGTGAATGGCGCGACCGAAACCTGGATCAGCTATCAGTCCACCAAGGCGAGCCTGACCGCCGCCATGGCCGAAAAGGCCGACGCCAGCGCCCGGCGGATCGATCAGGCGCTCTCGGACCTGCAGCGACAGATCAGCTGGGTGACGCGGGCGAGCGCTAATACGCTGGAGCTCCGCCGCGCCGACTACGTGCAACTGCTGAGTCAGGCGCCGGCTGTGCGGCAGCTCTATCAGCTCGACGGTCAGGGCCGGGAACAGCTCCGGGTGTCGCGCACCTCGATCGCGTTCTCCTCGGGCAACGATCTGTCGCGCGACCTGCGCTTCACCGACACGGTCACGCACGGCAGCAATTTCTCCGCTGTGACCTTCAAGGGTGCGCAGCCGACGATGTCGATCTCGGTCGCGCATTCCGGCTTCAATGCCGGTGTGACCGTGGCCGACATCGACCTCGACTTTCTCGAAGACTTCATGACCGAGGCGCAGATCGGCAAGGTCGGCACCGCCTACGTGGTGGATCCGCGCGGCCAGGTGCTGGCGAGCTCGGCGAGGGGGCCGGCGGTCGGTCAGGACCTCTCCAAGCTGCCGCAGGTCGCGGCGGTGCTCACGCCGGATGGCCAGCCGCTGGCCTCCGGTACGGACAGCGCCGGCCACGCCGTGCTCTCGGCGGTCGCGACGCTCCCCAAGCTCGGCTGGTCCGTGTTCTTCGAACAGTCTACCGCGCACGCATTGGCGCCGATCCGCGATCAGCTGTTGCGCGGTGCGCTGTTGATCGCGCTCGGTCTTGCCGTTGCGATCCTCGCGGGCTCGCTGCTGGCGCGACGCATGCTCGTCCCGATCACCGCGTTGCGCGCCGGCGCGCGCAAGCTCGGCGCCGGAGATTTCGCCCAGCGCATCGAGGTGAAGACGCATGACGAGCTGGAGGAGCTCGCCGATCAGTTCAACAGCATGGCCGGCCAGCTCGCGCAGTCCTATGCCGTGCTGGAAGCCAAGGTCGAGGAGCGCACGCGCGATCTGGCCCAGTCGATCAATGAGCTGAAGGTGCTCGAGGAGGTCGGCCGCGCGGTGGCCTCCTCGCTCGATCTCAATGCCGTGCTGCCGACGGTGGCGGCCCGGGCGCTGGAGATCACCAAGACCGACGCCGTGCTGATCTATTCCTATGAGGCCGCCGAACGCCGCTTCAGGCTGGTGGAGGCCAAGGGCGTCGACCGGGACGGCCCGCACAATGTGCTGGACGAGCGGACGAGCCTGCTCTCCGACTCCGTGCGTAGCGGCGAGCCGATCGCGATCGCCGAGCTCGAAAGCGCACCCGATCACCCGCTGCGTGACGTCGCGGTCGCCGCCGGCTTTCACGCCGTGCTGTTCACGCCGCTGGTCGATCAGCAGGGTGTGCTCGGCGCGCTCGTGGTGCTCCGCCGGTCGGCCGGCACGTTCCCGCCGAACCTGATCGGACTGATGCGGACGTTTGCAAACCAGGCCGTGCTGGCGATGCGCAACGCACGACTGTTCACCGAGGTCGATCAGAAGGGCCGCGAGCTCGCGCTGACCCACGCGACGGTGCAGCAGCAGGCTGCCAAGCTCACCGAGCAGACCGAGCAGCTGCGCGAATGGAACAGGTCGCTCGAGGAGCGGGTCGAGAAGCAACTGGCGGAGATCGAGCGGATCAGGCGGCTGGAGCGCTTCCTGGCGCCGCAGGTCGCGCAGATCATCGCGTCGTCGGACGGCCATGATGCGCTGCTGGAAAGTCACCGCCGCGAGGTCACGGTGGTGTTCTGCGATCTGCGCGGCTTCACAGCGTTTACCGAGACGACCGAGCCCGAAGAGGCGATGAACGTGCTGCGTGAATATCACGCCGCGCTCGGCAAGCTCATCTTCAAATATGAGGGCACGCTCGATCGCTATGCCGGCGACGGCGTGATGATCCTGTTCAACGCGCCGATCCCGTTCGAGGATCACACCACGCGCGCGGTGAAGATGGCGCTCGAAATGCGCGACGAGATCGGCCAATTGACGGAGCGCTGGAAAAATCGCGGCCACAGCCTGGGGTTCGGCGTCGGCATCGCACTGGGATATGCGACGCTCGGCCAGGTCGGCTTCGAGCACCGGCTCGAATACGCCGCGATCGGCAGCGTCACCAATCTCGCCTCGCGGCTATGCGACGAGGCCAAGGCCGGACAAGTGATCGTGTCGCGCCGGGTGTTCGGCGTGGTCGAACAGTCGGTCGACGCCAGGCCGATCGACGACCTTCATCTCAAGGGCTTCAATCACCCGGTGCTGGCGATGGAGATCCTGCGCTGGCGCGGGGAGGGCGCCGACGTGGTCGAAGTCGAGGAGCGGCGGCGATCGTCGGCGACTAACAAGTAGGGCGGGCAAAGGCGCGCGGCGCCTTGCTCGTCGTCGACGGCAGTCTCGCGCGCCCCCGTGCCCATCGCTGTCGTTTGACGAAGGATGGTGGGCACGGGTCGCCTTCGGCGCTTTGCCCACCGGACGAAGCGCGGCTCAATAGGCCTGCTTCGCATCGGCCTCCTCGCTGGTCTGGATCAGATCGAGGCTCGCCTCGATCTTGCCGATCAGGCGGTCGAACGTCTTGCGCTCGTCGGCGGACAGGCACGCCATGATTTCGCGCTCGCGCTGCTGCAAACGCGGGATCAGCTCCTCATAAAGCGTCTTGCCCTTACGTGTCAGGCGCAGACGGAACTCGCGGCGATCCTCGGCGTTCTCGACGCGCTCGATCAGCCGCCGCTCCAGCAACGACGTCACGGCCCGGCTGATGGTCGATTTGTGCGTGCGGGTGCACGCCGCGACATATTGCGCGCTGCAGGCCTCGCGGCGGAAGCCGAGCGTCGCGAGCACGCGCCATTCCGGAATGTCGAGCCCATAGCGCTCCCGATATTCGACGGCGAGCGCCGCGCTGACCTCGGCGGCCAGACGGTTGAGCCGGAATGGCGCGAACTTGAACAGGTCGAGCCGCTCGTCTTCCTGCGGCACTGCGGCATTTCGGTCATCCTCGACCGGCTTCGCCTGCCGCCTGGACGCCGCGGTAGATGGCTTCGCCAAAATCGCGCTCCGATTTTTGAGTTGACGCGGCCGAAGCCGTCGGCTTTAGAATAGTTGCAGGTGAGACTATCTGGCAAGACGGCCGAATGGCCTCGCCCGAGGAAATGTCGGTCGCTTCGAAAGCCGTCGCTTCGAAAGTCCAAGAAAACCACAAGGCGAGCAAGCCATGGTGCAGGCCAATCCGGGGCAGGGCGCGAGCCAGGCGAAGGTTCAGTTCGGCTATCATCGGCACGAAGACCAGGATCAGGCCACGCCGGCCGCGCATCCGGTCGTCGTCGTGGGTGCGGGTCCCGTCGGGCTGTCGTTCGCGATCGATCTTGCGCAGCGCGGCCATGCCGTCGTGGTGCTCGATGATGCCGACCGGATCGGCGAGGGCTCGCGCGCGATCTGCTTCTCCAAGCGCTCGCTGGAATATTGGGATCGCCTCGGCGTGGGCGACCGGATGGTCGACAAGGGCGTGGTGTGGAACGTCGGCCGCATCTTCCACGGACCGTCCGAGCTCTATCAGTTCAACCTGCTCCCGGAGCCCGGGCACAAGCGGCCGGCCTTCATCAACCTGCAGCAGTTCTACGCCGAGGCCTATCTGGTCGATCGCGTCAACGCGCTGCCGGAGATCTCGCTGCGCTGGCGCAACAAGGTGACGGCGCTGGAGCAGCGCAACGATCATGTCGTGCTGACGATCGAGACGCCGGATGGCGCCTATCGGCTCTCGGCGCAATACGTGATCGCCTGCGATGGCGCGCGCTCCTCGCTGCGCCAGATGGTCGGCGCGGGTTTTTCCGGCAAGGTGTTCGAGGATCAGTTCCTGATCGCCGACGTCAGGATGACGGCTGAATTCCCCACCGAGCGCTGGTTCTGGTTCGATCCGCCGTTCCATGCCGGGCGCTCGGCGCTGTTGCACCGGCAGCCGGACAATGTCTGGCGCATCGACCTGCAGCTCAGTCGGTATGCCGATCCCAACGTCGAGAAGCAGCCGGAGAATGTGCGGCCACGGATCGCGCGCATGCTCGGCCATGATCAGTTCGAATTCGAATGGATCTCGCTCTACAAATTCCAGTGCCGGCGCATGGAACGCTTCATTCATGGTCGCGTCGTTTTCGCCGGCGATTCCGCCCATCAGGTCTCGCCGTTCGGCGCGCGCGGTGCCAATTCGGGGCTGGAGGATGCCGAGAACCTGGCCTGGAAGCTCGATCGCGTGCTGCGCGGTACCTCGCCCGCGGCGCTGCTCGAAACCTATCATCTGGAGCGAAGCGCAGCGGCTGACGAAAACATTCGCGAGTCCACGCGGGCGACGGATTTCATGGCGCCGAATTCGCACCAGGAGGCGCGGCTGCGCAAGGTGGTGCTCGCGCTCGCCAGGGACACCGAATTCGGCAAGCGCATGGTCAATGGCGGCCGGCTGTCGGTTCCCTCGGTCTACCAGACGCCGCTGTCGACCGAAGACGACGAGGCTTGGCACAGTGGCCCTTGTCCGGGAACATCGATGCCGGATGCGCCGCTCGAGACGGCAGACGGACGGCACCTTCATCTCACCGATGCATTCAATGCTCAGGGCCGGCGTTTCACCCTGCTGTCCTTTGCCGATGGTGAGGCGATCGATGTGCCCGACGATGTCGGTGTCGTCAGCATCGGCGGTCCGAATGGACTTGCCGATGGCGAGGGTTTCGCGGGCAAGCGTTACGGGGCCGAACCCGGCACATCCTATCTGCTGCGTCCGGACGGCTATGTCGCGGCGCGCTTCCGGCATCCGCGCCGCGCCGCGATCGCGGCGGCGGTCGCACGCGCCTCCGGCCTGAGCTGAGGAGCCGCAACGATGACACTCTCGACCGCTTCCAATTTCGCCAAGCCCGACGATGCCTTTCGCGCCATCGTCGAAGCCCATCGGGGCCTCTCGGACCTCGAAAGCGCCGACCTCGATGCGGCATTGGTCCTGATCCTCGCCAATCACATCGGTGACATCGGTGTGCTGCGCGAGGCGGTCACGCTGGCGAAACGCAGCATGGCTGATACCGGTCAACAGCAACAACAACAGCAGCAGCAGCAATAGCCTGCTGCGCAGACAGGGAATGAACTGATGGCGAAGGGTTTCGCATCCACCACCGATCTCGCCGAGAAGAAAATCACTTTCTCCGAGATCGGCCCGGATCTCTATGCATTCACTGCAGAGGGCGATCCGAATTCGGCGGTCATCGTCGGCGACGACGGCTGCATCGTGTTCGATGCCCAGGCGACGCCGGCGATGGCGAACAAGGTGATCGAGCGGGTCAGGACCGTGACCGACAAGCCGATCAAATATGTCGTGCTGTCGCACTACCACGCGGTGCGCGTGCTCGGCGCCTCGGCCTATCACGCGCAGGGCATTGTTGCGTCGCAGGAGACACGCCGGCTGATCGTGGAGCGGGGACAGCAGGACTGGGACTCCGAATACGGCCGCTTCCCGCGCCTGTTCCAGGATGCCGAGAGCATTCCTGGCCTGACCTGGCCGACGCTCACCTTCGAAGGCGAGATGACGATCCATCTCGGCAAGCGCGAGGTGCAACTGATCCAGCTCGGTGCGGGCCATACGTCCGGTGACATCGTCGCCTGGGTGCCGGACGCCGAGGTGATGTTCTCCGGCGATCTCATCGAATATCACTCGGCCTGTTATTGCGGCGACGCCTATTTGCGCGAATGGCCGTCGACCCTGAACGAGATCCGCGACTTCAATCCCAAGGCGATCGCGCCCGGCCGCGGCGACGCGCTGAAGGGCGAGACCACGGTGCGCGAGGCGATCGCGATGACGCGCGACTTCGTCTCGTCGCTGTATGGCGCGGCCGAGATGTCGGTCGCCAGGGGGCGCAGCCTCAAGGAGTCCATGGCCGCCACGCGCGAAGTGATGGATCCGAAATTCTCGAGCTTCGCCATCTACGAGCACTGCCTGCCGTTCAACGTGTCGCGCGCCTATGACGAAGCCAGCGGCATCGACGATCCCGTGATCTGGACCGCCGAGCGCGACCGCGAGATGTGGGCCCGCCTGCAAGGAGAAGGATGATGAACATCAACACATCGCCTGACCGGTTGCACCGCGCATCGGGACAGGTCACGCCGGGCTACATGTCCGGCTTCGGCAATTCGTTCGAGACCGAGGCGCTGCCGGGCGCGCTTCCGATCGGCCGCAACTCGCCGCAGCGCTGCGCCTACGGGCTCTATGCCGAGCAGCTGTCTGGCTCGCCGTTCACCGCGCCGCGC
Organism: Bradyrhizobium sp. SZCCHNR2028; assembly: GCF_032380995.1. Taxonomy (NCBI): domain Bacteria; kingdom Pseudomonadati; phylum Pseudomonadota; class Alphaproteobacteria; order Hyphomicrobiales; family Nitrobacteraceae; genus Bradyrhizobium; species Bradyrhizobium sp. SZCCHNR2028. The sequence goes on from NZ_JAUHJF010000005.1 coordinate 302,315, forward strand.
GGCTCCAACGAGCGCTCCTGGCTGTACCGCATCCGGCCCTCGGTGAAGCACTCCGGCCGATTCGCCAAGGTCGATGCCGGGTTGTGGCGCACCGCGCCGTGTCACGAGCAGGAGATCACGGTGCAGCAGCTGCGCTGGGATCCGACGCCGCTTCCGGCAGGCGATGTGACGTTTCTGCAGGGTGTGCAGACCATGACCACGGCCGGCGATGCCACGACCCAGGCCGGCATGGCGGCGCATGTCTACGTCATCACCAAGTCGATGGTCGACCAGCACTTCTACGATGCCGACGGCGAGCTGATGTTCGTGCTGCAGCAGGGCCGTTTGCTGTTCGTCACCGAGTTCGGCCGCATCGACGCCGAGCCTGGCGAGATCGTCGTGATCCCGCGCGGCGTCAAGTTCCGGGTGGAGATTCCGGCGGGACCGGCACGTGGCTATCTCTGCGAGAATTATGGCGGCGCCTTCACCTTGCCGGAGCGCGGCCCGATCGGCGCGAATTGTCTTGCCAATGCGCGCGACTTCCTGACCCCGGTGGCCTCGTATGAGGACAAGGATACGCCGACCGAACTCTACGTGAAATGGGGCGGCGCGCTGTTCAAGACCGAGCTCAGGCACTCGCCGATCGACGTCGTTGCCTGGCACGGCAACTACGCGCCGTATAAATATGACCTGCGCACCTTCTCGCCGGTCGGCGCCATCGGCTTCGATCATCCCGATCCGTCGATCTTTACCGTGCTGACCTCGCCGTCGGAAACCGCCGGCACGGCCAACATCGATTTCGTGATCTTCCCCGAGCGCTGGATGGTGGCCGACAACACTTTCCGTCCGCCGTGGTATCACATGAACATCATGTCGGAGTTCATGGGTCTGATCTACGGCGTCTACGACGCCAAGCCGCAGGGCTTCGTGCCTGGTGGCATGAGCCTGCACAATTGCATGCTGCCGCACGGTCCGGATCGCGAGGCGTTCGATCACGCCAGCAATGGCGAGTTGAAGCCGGTCAAGCTCACGGGCACGATGGCCTTCATGTTCGAGACGCGCTTCCCGCAGCGGATCACCAAGCACGCCGCGGAGTCCGGCACCATGCAGAGCGACTACGCCGATTGCTGGAACGGACTGGAGAAGCGTTTCGATCCGAACAGGCCTTGAACTGGGAGAATGCCGTCATGGCCGGGCTTGACCCGGCCATCCACGACATTCTCTGTGCGGTGAGAGATGGATGCCCGGGTCAAGCCCGGGCATGACGACGTAGTCCGGAGAAGCATTTTGACTCATCCCAACGATCCCTCGCTTCGCTCCTTCATCCCGGTCGATCCGGCCTCGGACTTCCCGATCCAGAACCTGCCCTACGGCGTGTTCTCCGCCGCCGATTCGCCAAAGCCGCGCGTCGGTGTCGCCATTGGCGAGTTCGTGCTCGACCTCGCCGTGCTCGAGGACGAAGGCCTGCTCGATCTGGCGCCGGCCTATGAGGTGTTCGCGCAATTCTCGCTGAATGCCTTCATGGCGCTCGGCCCCGCCGTGTGGTCGAAGACGCGTGCCGCGATCAGCGCACTGCTGCGCCACGACAATCCGCGGCTGCGTGACGACAAGCCGCTGCGCAGCCGGGCGCTGCTGCCGCGCCAGGACGTCACGTTGCATCTGCCGTTCGACGTGGCCGGCTACACCGATTTCTATTCGTCGAAGGAGCACGCCACCAATGTCGGCGTCATGTTCCGCGGCAAGGACAATGCGCTGCAGCCGAACTGGCTGCACATGCCGATCGGCTATAATGGGCGCGCGTCGACCGTGGTCGTCTCCGGTACCAAGGTGCGCCGGCCGCGTGGGCAGTTGAAGCCGCCGAGTGCCGATGCCCCGAGCTTCGGCCCTTGCAAGCGGCTCGATTTCGAGCTGGAGATGGGCGTCGTCATCGGCCAGTCGTCGCCGCTCGGCGAGATGCTGAGCGAGGCGCAGGCGGAGGCGATGATCTTCGGCTTCGTGCTGCTCAACGACTGGAGCGCACGCGATATCCAGCAATGGGAATATGTGCCCCTCGGCCCGTTCCAAGCCAAGGCGTTCGCGACCTCGATCAGCCCGTGGGTGGTGACGCGGGAGGCGCTGGAGCCGTTCCGCGTGTCGGGGCCAACGCAGGATCCAACGCCGCTGCCCTACCTGCAGCAGAAGGAGGCGCAGAACTACGATCTCTCCCTCAACGTGGCCTTGCGTGCCTCCGGCAGCAACGCCGCGCAGACCATCGCGCAGACCAATTTCAAGTACATGTACTGGTCGAGCGTGCAGCAGCTGATGCACCATGCCTCGTCCGGCTGTGCCATGAGTGTCGGCGATCTCCTGGGGAGCGGCACCATCTCCGGTCCGGAAAAGCACCAGCGCGGCAGCCTGCTGGAGATCAGTTGGAACGGCACCGAGCCGGTCGAGCTCGCCGGTGGCGTGAAGCGCTCGTTCCTGGAGGACGGTGACTCCCTCATCATGCGCGGCTGGTGCCAGGGCGACGGCTATCGCGTCGGCTTCGGCGAAGTCGAAGGCACGATCGTCGCGGCCGAGTAGCCACTCCACCCACCGCCGTCATTCCGGGGCGGCCCGCAGGGCCGAGCCCGGAATCCATAACCACAGGCGGATGTGGTGACGCGAGCCGCCCGTGGCTAAGCCTTCCATCCAAAATCTCGATCGTGAGTATGGATTCCGGGCTCGCGCTGCGCGCGCCCCGGAATGACGGGGATAGAGATCAGCGCTCTTCCGGCGCCACGCTCTTGATACCAGCCACGAAGGCCGCGACGTCCTCGGCCGCATATTTCAGATGCACGCGCTTGTCCGATGGCACCTGCTTCACCGTGCAGACGCCCGGCCGCCATTCTCGCGCGGGCCGGATCGGCCGTGGCGCGAAGCCGCCGGCGCAGTTCGGGCAGACGTTGAACAGCTTCGTCTCGACACAGTCGGCGCAGAAGGTGCATTCGTAGGAGCAGATGCGCGCGTCCTGCGCCTGCGGTGGCAGGTCCTTGTCGCAGTACTCGCAGTTGGGGCGAAGCTGCAGCGCCATGGTCGTCTCGCGGGTAATTGAAACCCGGCGAGTGTCGCAGAGCGAGCGATGACGGTGAATGACGCATTTCCCTCGATTTGCGCCACGGCGGCGTCAGCCATGCGGGAGCGCCGCCAGCGGCAGCTTCGCGCTCTCCTTGAGTCGATCGAGCACGATCGAGGAGCGCACATGCGCCACGCTCTGGTGCGGCATCAGCACGTTGTTGACGACGTCGGACAGGCTCTTGAGATCGCGCAGTACGACCTTGAGTAGGTAGTCGGAATCGCCGGTCAGCGCGTAGGCCTCCTGGATGTCGTCGACCCGGTCCACCAGCGTGCGGAACTTTTGCGCGTTGTCGGGCGAGTGCGTCGCCAAGGTGATCTGGATGAAGGCGATCAGCTCGAAGCCGAGCGCCTGACTGGCGAGCTGCGCGCGATACCCCGCGATCACGCCGTCCTGCTCCAGCCGCATCCGCCGCCGCGAGCACTGCGAGGCCGACAGGCCGGCAAGATCGGCCAGCTCCTGGTTGGTGAGCCGGCCGTCGTTTTGCAGCGCAGCCAGGATGCGGAGATCGAAGCTATCGACCGAAATCATGCGTCATTTCCTCTGAATGTGCATGGATCGTGCATACTCGGGCGAAAATGACAATGGTTTGCATGCCCCGTGCGCGGAATTCGGGAGATGATCCGCCCATCAAGCTGAAGGAGCTTCCCCCATGGGTCCATTTCCGCACGACGCGCCTCCTGCCACCATCTCCGCCGACAACCCGATGGGCACGGACGGCTTCGAGTTCGTCGAATATGCGCACCCCGAAGCAAGCGAGCTGCACGCGCTGTTCAAGCTGATGGGCTTCGCCGCGGTCGCGCGCCACAGGACCAAGGCGATCACGCTGTACCGCCAGGGTGACGTCAACTACCTCGTGAACGAGGAGCCCGGCAGCCACGGCCACGAGTTCGTCGCCGCGCACGGGCCGTGTGCGCCGTCGATGGCGTTTAGGGTGGTCGATGCGAAGGCGGCCTATGCGCGGGCGATCGCGCTCGGCGCCGAGCCGGCCGACCTGCCCGCATCACGGAAGGCGCTCGATGTGCCCGCGCTCAAGGGCATCGGCGGCAGCCTGCTCTATCTGGTCGATCGCTATGGCGCCAAGGGCTCGGCCTACGATCTCGAATTCGAGTGGACCGGCGAGCGCAACCCGCGCCCGACCGGGGCCGGCCTCTACTACATCGATCACCTGACCCACAACGTGCATCGCGGCCGCATGGATGTCTGGGCCGGCTTCTACGAGAAGCTGTTCAACTTCCGCCAGATCCGCTTCTTCGACATCGAAGGCCGCGCCTCCGGATTGTTCTCGCGCGCGCTGACCAGCCCCGACGGCAAGATTCGGATTCCGATCAACGAGGATGCCGGCGAGTCCGGGCAGATCGAGGAGTATCTCAAGATCTATCGCGGCGAAGGCATCCAGCACGTCGCCTGCGGCGCCCGCGACATCTACTTGACCGTCGAGGGCCTGCGGACCGCGGGCCTGCCGTTCATGCCGTCGCCCCCGGACACCTATTTCGAGCGCATCGATAGCAGGCTGCCCAAGCATGGCGAGGACCTCGCCCGTCTGAAGAGAAACGGCATCCTGATCGATGGCGAGGGGGTCGTTGCAGGCGGTCATACCAAGGTGCTGCTGCAGATCTTCTCGGCCAATGCGATCGGCCCGATCTTCTTCGAGTTCATCCAGCGCAAGGGCGACGACGGTTTTGGCGAAGGCAACTTCAAGGCGCTGTTCGAATCGATCGAAGAGGACCAGATCCGCCGCGGCGTGCTGAAGGTGGAGGCGGCGGAGTAGGTGGAGGAGATGCGCCCGTCATTGCGAGAAGCAGAGCGACGAAGCAATCCAGACTTCCGTCCGCACCCTGGATTGCTTCGCTGCGCTCGCAATGACGGCGTGATTGGAGGCAGGATGTCGCCAAACCCTCAACTGTCGTCCCGGGCAAGCCCGACGACGCGCCAGCGGCGTCGGGCGCCGACCCGGGACCCATACCGCGTGATCTATCGATAGGGCATAGTCGCAGACGATTTTCGCCAAACTGCGGCCGGTGGTTATGGGTCCCCGCGTTCGCGGGGACGACACCGAGGGTGAGGCGCGGGCGTCGTCAACTCACTGGCATCGGGATTGTCGCGCAGCGTTGATCGGCGCGACCGCACCGCAATCGCTTACCCGCCAGCCTTCCACGCACTCACGACAGCCCCAATCTCCACCACCTCCGGCTCCCGTATCGTCGACGGCGTGCGCGAGAAGCGCGGCGCCGGGGCCGGCTGCGTCACGCCATGCCGCTGGATGAACACGCCGCGCGCCGCCATGTGCGCGTGCTTCGGTGCCTCCGACATCGTCAGCACCGGCGCGAAACAGATGTCGGTGCCCTCCATGATCGCGCACCATTCCTCGCGCGTCTTGCTCTTGAACACGGCGACCAGCTTCTCCTTCAGCGCCGGCCAGGCGCGCGGGTCCATCTGCGCGTCGAAGGCGGGATCGGACAGGTCGGCATGCTGCCGCAGCAGCGCGTAGAACTGCGGCTCGATCGAGCCGATGGAGATGAACTTGCCACAGGCGCATTCGTAGACGCCGTAGAAGTGCGCGCCGCCGTCGAGGAAGTTGCGCTCGCGCCCCTCGGTCCAGCGGCCCATCGCGGTGAGGTCGAAGAACATCGCGAGCAGCGAGGCCGCGCCGTCGCACATCGCGGTATCCACCACCTGCCCCTTACCGGACTTCGAGGCTTCGAGCAGTGCGGCGAGCACGCCGACGACGAGATAGAGCGCACCGCCGCCGAAATCGCCGACCAGGTTGAGTGGCGGCACCGGCCGCTCCCTGGGTCCGATCGCGGCCAGCGCGCCGGTGATCGAGATGTAGTTGATGTCGTGGCCGGCCGCCTGCGCCAACGGTCCCTGCTGGCCCCAGCCGGTCATGCGGCCATAGACCAGCTTGGGATTGCGCGCGAGCACCACGTCGGGGCCGAGGCCAAGGCGTTCCATCACGCCGGGACGAAAGCCTTCAATCAGCGCATCGGCGCCGGCGAGCAAGTCGAGCACCTCGGCAATGACGGCCTTGTCCTTGAGGTCGAGTTCGATGACCTTGCGGCCGCGACCGGCGACCGACTTCATGGTCTTGCGCGCGCCGACGCGATCGAGCGTCACCACCTCCGCGCCCATGTCGGCCAGCAGCATGCAGGCGAACGGTCCCGGTCCGATGCCGGCGAACTCGACGATGCGAAAGCCCGCGAGCGGTCCGGTGGCGCGGGTCTCGGTCTGTGGGGCGGTCTTGTCGAGCACGTTGTCTTGTCCCTGCGGTGCTTCGGCGCGTGATGAGGTCGATCGGACAAAGATGGTCGCCGCGACCTTCACCCTCCCCCTCCAGGGGAGGTGGGTGTGCTTGGCTGCTGTCCGCATCAACCAGACATCATCACGCGCGATGCGTTTCCTGATCCGCGATTGTCCCGCGTGTATCCGGCCAACGCAAGCGCGCCGTATGTCGCAAAGCAAAACGGCGCGCATCGCTGCGCGCCGTGTGGAATTTGTTGTGCCGTTGCGCGGAATGATCCGCGTTGTGAGGTCAGCCCGCGGCTTGCACCGCGCGCTGCGCCATCACCTTCACCAGATTGGCGCGGTAATCAGCCGAGCCGTGGATGTCGCTGAGCAGGCCGCTCGCCGGGATGCTGACGCCGTCGATCGCCGAGGCCGACCAGTTCGACTTCAGCGCCGCCTCGATCGCGGGCACGCGCATCACGCCGCTCTGCGAGGCGCCGGTGGCGGCGACGCGGACGTCGCCGCCCTTCGTCTTGGTCACGAACACGCCGGTCAGCGCGAAGCGCGACGCCGGATGGCGCATCTTGGCATAGCCCGCCTTCTCCGGCACCGGGAACGACACCTCGGTGATGATCTCGCCGTCCTCGAGCGCCGTGGTGAACAGGCCCTTGAAGAAATCATCCGCCGAGATCGTGCGCTTGTTGGTCTTCACGGTCGCGCCGAGCGAGATCAGTGCCGCCGGGAAATCCGCGGCCGGATCGTTGTTGGCGATCGAGCCGCCGATGGTGCCGCGGTGACGCACGGCGGGATCGCCGAGCACCGAGGTGAGGTAGGAGATCGCGGGGATCGCCTTCTTCACGTCGGCATTGGTCATGATGTCGTAATAGGTCGTCGCCGCCTTGATCACGAGCGTGTCGCCCGACAGCTGCACGCCGATCAGGTCCTTGATCTTGCCGATATCGATGACATCGGACGGGCTGGCGAGGCGCTGCTTCATGACCGGAAGCAGGGTGTGGCCTCCGGCCAGGAACTTGGCCTCGCTGCCCTTGGCGAACAGCGCCGCCGCTTCGTCGACCGAGGAGGCGCGATGGTAGGTCGTCTCGTACATGGGAATCTCCCTGAATTTTTCATCGAGATCATTCCGGGGCCGCGCCTGCGCGCGCCCCCGGAGCGATGATCAACCGTGGATCGCATGCCAGACGCGGTCGGGCGTCGCCGGCATTTCCAGCTTGTTGTTGCCGATCGCATCCGTGATCGCATTGATCACGGCGGCGGATGCGCCGATCGCGCCGGCCTCGCCGCAGCCCTTCACGCCGAGCGGATTGCCCGGGCACAGGGTCGTGGTGTGGCTCAGCTTGAACGACGGCACGTCGTCGGCGCGCGGCATCGCGTAGTCCATGAAGGACGCTGTGACCGGCTGGCCGTTGCTGTCGTAGATCGCGTGCTCGAGCAGCGCCTGGCCGATGCCTTGGACGAGGCCGCCATGGACCTGGCCCTCGACGATCATCGGGTTGATCAGCCGGCCGAAATCGTCCGCCGCGACGAAGTTGACGAACGACGTCTTGCCGGTGGCCTCATCGACCTCGAGCTCGCAGATATAGGTGCCGGCCGGGAAGGTGAAGTTGGTCGGATCGTAGAAGGCGGTCTCCTTCAATCCGGGCTCCATGCCGTCCGGCAGGTTGTGCGCGGTGTAGGCGGCGAGCGCGACCATCGGCAGCGCGATCGACTTGTCGGTGCCGGTCACCTTGAACTCGCCGTTCTCGATGACGATGTCGCCTTCCGACGCTTCGAGTGCGTGGGCTGCGATCTTCTTCGCCTTGGCCTCGACCTTCTCCATCGCCTTCAGGATCGCCGTGAGACCGACGGCGGCCGAGCGCGAGCCGTAGGTGCCCATGCCGAACTGCACCTTGTCGGTGTCGCCATGAACGATCGAGACCTGGCTGATCGGCACGCCCAGGCGTTCGGCGATCAGCTGGCAGAAGGTGGTCTCGTGGCCCTGGCCGTGGCTGTGCGATCCGGTGAGGACCTCGATGGTGCCGACCGGGTTGACGCGGATCTCCGCGGACTCCCACAGGCCGACGCCGGCGCCGAGGCTGCCGACCGCCTTCGACGGCGCGATGCCGCAGGCTTCGATGTAGCAGGACAGGCCGAGGCCGCGCAGCTTGCCGGCCGCCTTTGCCGCCGCCTTGCGGGCCGGGAAACCGGCATAGTCGATCGCCTTCATCGCCGCGTCGAGCGAGGCGTTGAAGTCACCGGTGTCGTAGGCCATGATCACCGGGGTCTGGTGCGGGAACTGGGTGATAAAGTTCTTCCGCCGGAGATTGGCCGAATCGACCTTCAACTGGCGCGCCGCCGTCTCGATCAGCCGCTCCAGCAGATAGCTCGCCTCCGGGCGTCCGGCGCCACGATAGGCGTCGACCGGCGTGGTGTTGGTGTAGACGCCCATCACCTCGGCATAGATCGCCGGAATGTTGTACTGGCCCGACAGCAGGGTCGCGTACAGATAGGTCGGCACCGACGACGAGAACAGCGACATGTAGGCGCCGAAATTGGCGTGGGTCTTGACCCGCAGGCCAAGGATATTGTTGTCGGCATCGAACGCCATCTCGGCCTTGGAGATGTGGTCGCGGCCGTGCGCGTCGGTCAGGAACGCCTCGGTGCGGTCGCCGGTCCATTTCACCGGACGGCCGACCTTCTTGGAGGCCCACAGCGCCACCATCTCTTCCGGATAGATGAAGATCTTGGAGCCGAAGCCGCCGCCGACGTCGGGCGCGATGACGCGGAGCTTGTGTTCTGGTGCGATGTTGTAGAACGCCGACAGCACCAGGCGAGCGACGTGCGGGTTCTGCGACGTCGTATAGAGCGTGAAATGCTCCTCGGCCGCATCGTACTCGGCGATCGCCGCGCGCGGCTCCATCGCGTTCGGTGCCAGCCGGTTGTTGGTCAATTCCAGGGTGACGACGTTGGCGGCCTTGGCGAAGGCGGCGTTGACCGCGGCCTCGTCGCCGATCGACCAGTCGTAGACGACGTTGCCGGGGGCTTCCGGGTGAAGCTGCGGCGCGCCGGGCTTCAGCGCGGAGGGCATGTCGGCGACGGCCTGCAGCTCCTCGTACTCCACCACGACTGCCTCGGCGGCGTCACGTGCGAGGTTCTTGCTTTCGGCGATCACCACGGCCACGGCTTGGCCGACGAAGCGCACGGTCTCCGGCGCCATCGCCGGCCATGCGCCCATCTTCATCGGCGAGCCGTCCTTGGAGGTGATGGCCCAGCCGCAGATCAGGTTGCCGACCTTGTCGTCGACGATCTGGCGGCCGGTGAGCACCGCGACCACGCCAGGCATCGCCTCGGCGGCCGAGGAGTCGATGCTCTTGACCTTGGCATGCGCGTGCGGGCTGCGGATGAAATGGGCAAAGGTCATGCCCAACAGCTTGACGTCGTCGACGTAACGGCCCTTGCCGGTGATGAAACGCTTGTCCTCCTTGCGGACGACGCTGGCGCCAATGCCTTCCATACCCATGCGAATCTCTCCCCTACCGGAGTTCTGTTGTCCCGCCGCGGCCATCGCGCGCAGCGGTCGTGGTCTCGGTATTGCGGTAAACGGCGGCTCTCGCCGGCCTCATTCGGCAGCTTGCGCGACCTTCATCCGTCCGGAAGCGTCGAGCACAGCCTTGACGATGTTGTGATAGCCGGTGCAGCGGCAGATGTTGCCTTCCAGCTCCTCACGCACCGTGCCCTCGTCGAGCTCGCCTCCGTGGCGGTGCACAATATCGATGGCCGACATGATCATCCCCGGCGTGCAATAGCCGCATTGCAGGCCGTGATTGTCGCGGAAGGCCGCCTGCATCGGGTGCAGCTCGTCGCCCTTGGCGATGCCTTCGATGGTGGTGACGTTGGCGCCGGCGGCCTGGCCGGCCAGCACGGTGCAGGATTTCACGGCACGGCCGTCGATATGGACGACGCAGGCGCCGCATTGGCTGGTGTCACAGCCGACATGGGTGCCGGTGAGGTTCAGATGATCCCGCAGGAGGTGAACGAGCAGGGTGCGATCCTCGGCCTCGACCGAGACCGCCTTGCCGTTCACCGTCAGTTTGACTGTCGACACGAGTAACCTCCCGATGAATTATTCTTATTCTGATTAGAAACAGCGCCCTCAGGACTTTGCAACTCGAATTTTCGTCTCCGATGTCATTGCGACGTCTTGCGCGCGGCATCGGCGATCCGGTCGCATGTGGCGCGCCACGCGAGGCCGGCACCGGCGCAGGTGAAGCGCAGGCCGTAGGCCGATGCCGTCCATTTACCGCCCCTTAGCCATTGTGACGTAGTTTTGATCACGCTCTGGTGCGTTGCCGCCGGGCGGTTTGGTTTCTGGCCAATATAAAGAATGGCGTGTCGGGGGTGGGAATGTCTGCGCAGCTTGCGCCGCAGTCGCGGCGTGCCAATTTTCTGACCCTGCGTTTTCGCGGCAAGATCGTCCTTGGCTTCGCCGTTGTGCTGGCGATCTCTGCTGCCAGCATCGGCTTCTCCTATCTGGGATTCGAGCGGGTCGCCGCAGCGGTGGCAGCCTATCGCGGCAGCGTCGCCGAAGCCGACACCACCCGCACCATCGATCGCGAGCTGGTCTCGTACCAGGCGCTCGCCCGTTATTATGCTCTGACCGGTAAAGCCGACGACGAGGCGGCGGCCACCGCTGCCCAGCAGGCACTCCAGGCCGCGATCGACAAATCCATGGCGGCGACCGGCGCCGAGCGGCGGGCGCAGGTCGGCAAGCTGCAGGCGCAGTTTCAGGCCTTCGCCAAGACATTCTCGAGCATCGTTGCTCTGACCCGCGAGAACGCGAAGCTGGCGACCGACCAGATCGGCCTCATCGGCAACAAGATCCGCTTCAAGTTCGATGATCTGGCAGACACCGCCGCGCTGGCCGGCCTGCCGTCGGTGCAGACCACGGCCAAGGACCTCACCGGCCAGTACCTGACCGTGTCCGCGCTGGTCGGGACCTACGTCGCCAAGCCCGATGCCAAGACGGCAGACGGCGCCATCGCGCGCACGCGCTTCCTGGAAACCTCGCTGGTGACGATCTATGCCAATGACGAGAAGATCACCCAGCGCGTCGCCGAGCTCGGCGACCTGATCAAGCAGTACCGCGCCGCCTTCATCAAGCTGTCGGAGAACATGAAAGCGCTCGGCAAGCTCGAACAGGAGATGAGCGTCGTCGGCACCGAGATCATCGCGCTGTCGAACGGGCTGAAATCCGAGGTCGCCTCCGACCAGCAGCGCATCGAGGCCGCCACCAACACCACCATCGCGGACATCGAGCGGCTGATCGCAATGCTGGCGATCGGTGGGCTGACGCTCGGCGCCGTGCTGGCGCTGATGCTCGGCAACGGCATCTCCAAGCCGATGATCACGATGTGCAAGGCGATGCGCGAGCTCGCCTCGGGCAATTTCGACGTCCGTCTGCCCGGCCTCGGGCGCGCCGATGAGATCGGCGAGATGGCGGCCGCCGTCGAGGAGTTCAAGGTCCAGGCGGTGGCCAAGGCCGAGCGCGATGCCGCGACGCAGGACGCCCAGAACAGGGCGGCGGGCGCCGCGCGCCGGGCCGAGCTCATCCGCTTCGCCGACGAGTTCGAGACCGCCGTCGGCTCGATCGTGTCCAACGTCTCGAGCTCGGCCGAGCACCTCGAGCAGGCGGCCTCGACCCTGACGCGCACCGCCGAGACCACGCAGTCGCTGGCGAGCCGCGTGAGCGGCACCTCCGACCAGGCCACCGGCCGCATCCACTCGGTCGCGAGCGCGACCGACGAGCTGTCGGCCTCGGTCGACGAGATCGGCCGCCAGGTCCGCGAGTCCAGCCGCATCGCGGAGTCCGCCGTGGCCCAGGCCGAGGAGACCGACGGGCGCATCGGCAAGCTGTCGCGTGCGGCGCAGGAGATCGGCGACGTCGTCAAGCTGATCACCGCGATCGCCGAGCAGACCAACCTGCTGGCCCTGAACGCGACCATCGAGGCGGCCCGCGCCGGCGATGCCGGCCGCGGGTTTGCGGTGGTGGCTTCCGAGGTCAAGTCGTTGGCCGAGCAGACCGCCAAGGCGACCGACGACATCTCCAACCACATCTCCGGCATGCAGGCGGCGACCCAGGAGTCGGTGACGGCGATCAAGCAGATCGGCGGCACGATCCGCCAGATCTCGACCATCGCCGCGTCGATCGCCACCGCGGTCGAGCAGCAGGGCGGCGCGACCCAGGAGATCGCCAGGAACGTGCAGAGCGTCGCGGCAGGCACGCAGGCCGCCGCCACCGACATCACGCAGGTCAATCGCGGCGCGACCCAGACCGGCGAAGCCTCGGAGGAGGTGCTGCGCTCGGCCCAGTCGCTCTCCTCGGAGAGCGCGCGGCTGCGCGCGGAGCTCAACCGCTTCATGGCCAACATCCGCGCGGCGTGAGTTTTGCGGCGACAGGCTGGTCTTCACGCCGCTCGCAAGTGCGTTGGCGAGCCCGCGGCCAAACCCTCCGCTGTCATCCCGGCGAACGCCGGGATCCATACGCCGCGGCAGATGTGTGGCGGGCGGTATTGATCGCGTGCCCCAATCTTGCATCACGCGGTATGGATCCCGGGTCGCGCTCGCTTCGCTCGCTTGCCCGGGACGACAGCTGAAATGAGGCGCGCCTGGGCCTCACCCAGGAAACGCTGCGGCCCCCAGGCGGGTCGAGCGCCGAACCCCGCCCCACTCCGGGAACCCTGCGCGCGACGAGACGTTGAGTCGCAGCGGCAGGCATTCGCTGCCGCATTTGCTTCATCCTCTCGGTCGAGCATGCGGTGCGACCCGCGCCGTCGCATTGGGATTCCATGGCACCCCGACAGGCATCCTTTCCCAACCTCCGCGTCGTCACGTCAGCGCCGCAATCCGGCGCTCCGCCGGACGACATGGCAGGCCGGGATCGCATCATCGAAACCAACATTCCCGCCCGGCTCGACGATCTCCGCTGGAGCGCCTTTCACACCCGCGTCGTGCTGGCGCTCGGCATCACCTGGGTGCTCGACGGGCTCGAGGTGACGCTGGCAGGCGCCTTGTCGGGCGCGCTCAAGCAGAGCCCGGCGCTGCATTTCTCCAATCTCGACATCGGGCTTGCCAACAGCGCCTATCTCGCCGGCGCCGTGCTCGGCGCGCTCGGCTTCGGCTGGCTGACCGACCGCATCGGCCGCCGAAAGCTGTTCTTCGTCACGCTTGCGCTCTATCTGTCCGCGACGGCCGCCACCGCCTTGTCCTGGAACATCGCGACCTACGCGCTGTTTCGCTTCCTGACCGGCGCCGGCATCGGCGGCGAGTATACCGCGATCAACTCGACGATCCAGGAGCTGGTGCCGGCGCGCTATCGCGGCTGGACCGATCTCATGATCAACGGCAGCTTCTGGCTGGGTGCCGCGCTCGGCGCGGTCGGCGCCATCGTGCTGCTCGATCCCGACGTCACCGGCCCGGATGTCGGCTGGCGGCTGGCCTACGGCATCGGCGCCTGTCTCGGCCTCGTCGTGCTGGTCATGCGGATGTGGATTCCGGAAAGTCCGCGCTGGCTGATGATTCACGGCCATCCTGAAGAGGCGCATCGGATCGTCGCGGAGATCGAACGCGACGTCACCGGCCACGACCGCGAGGCGCGCGCCAAGGAATTGCCGAGGATGCGGCTGCGGATGCGTAGCCACACGCCGTTACGAGAGGTCGCGCATACGCTGTTCTCAGTTTATCGCCAGCGCTCCCTGGTCGGGCTCACCTTGATGATCGCCCAGGCGTTCTTCTACAACGCGATCTTCTTCACCTTCGCGCTGGTGCTGACCGACTTCTACGGCATCAAGTCCGATCATGTCGGCTGGTACATCCTGCCCTTCGCGGCCGGCAACGTGCTCGGGCCGCTGCTGCTCGGCCGCCTGTTCGATACGCTCGGGCGCCGCGCCATGATCACCTTCACCTATGGCGTCTCCGGCGTGCTGCTTGCGCTCACCGGCTATCTGTTCTCGATCGGTGTGCTGAGCGCCGCGACGCAGACTGCGGCCTGGATGGTGATCTTCTTCTTCGCGTCGCCGGCGGCGAGCGCCGCCTATCTCACCGTGTCGGAGAATTTTCCGCTGGAAGTGCGCGCGCTCGCGATCGCGCTGTTCTACGCCATCGGCACCGGGATCGGCGGCGTCGCGGGACCCGCGCTGTTCGGCGCGCTGCTCGACAGCGGGGCGCGCGGCGCGGTGTTCGGCGGCTATCTGTTCGGTGCCGCGCTGATGCTGGTGGCGGCGCTCGTCGCTTGGCGCTATGCCATCGCGGCCGAGCGCAAATCGCTCGAACAGGTGGCGCGTCCGCTCGCTGTCATGGAGTAGTTGATGATGTCCGAAAACTCCGATCTGATCGCTTCTCCTGCGTCGGAGCCCGCCGAGATCGTTCCGGCGCCCACCAGTCTCGTGCCGCATCTTCGCGAGGTGGCGATCCTGCTCGATATCGACGGCACCCTGCTCGATCTCGCGCCGACGCCGCGCGAGGTTTGGGTGCCGCCGGGCCTGGCCGAGACCCTGAACGCATTGCTGCAACGAACCTCCGGCGCGCTGGCGCTGGTCTCGGGCCGCTCGCTCAACGACATCGATCTCATCTTCGCGCCGGAGGTCTATCCCGCCGTCGGCGGCCATGGCGCGGAGATGCGGCTCGGCGGCGGCGGCGAGGCGGACGCCGTCAAGGCGCCGCCGCTGGACAAGGAGCTGAAGCGCAGGCTCGCTGCGATCGCCCGGCTCAGCCCCGGCATTCTGCTCGAGGACAAGGGCTACTCGCTGGCGCTGCATTATCGCCTCGCGCCGCAGGCTGAGAAGGCGATCTACGAAGAAGTGTCGCGCATCCGCGCCGAGTTGCCGGGAGCGCCGATCGAGGTGCTGCCCGGCAAGTGTGTGTGCGAGATCAAGCATGCGGGCTTCACCAAGGCGAGCGGCGTGCGCGAGCTGATGCGGAACGCACCGTTCAAGGGACGCAAGCCGTTCTTCATCGGCGACGACGTCACGGATGAGACGGTGTTCGCGATCATGCCGGATTTCGCCGGCCTCTCGTTCTCCGTCGGGCGCCGTGCGCTCGGCGTCGACGGACATTTCGACGCACCGGACGACGTGCGCGCATTCCTGGCGCGCCTCGCCGGCGGTGGAACTAATTCATCGACCTAGCGATCCGTGCAGTGGTTCCGCATCGCTACGTTGTTAGTTCCATTCGCCAAGCGGTCGCATGTTGAATGCGTCGCTGTTGATTAGAACAGTTCTGACTTGATTTGACGCTGTGATTACACCGCGCGAATGCCCGAATTTGGTTTCAATTGGTTGAAAGGGTGGCCCGGAACCATATTGATGAACAGCTGTTAACCGACATGACCAACAGGAGGGAGCTGTGAACCTCGTCGTGGTTTCGAATCGGGTGGCCCGTGGCAAAGCCAATGAGCCAATGACCGGCGGACTTGCGGCAGCATTGCTGCCCGTTGTGGAGAAATCGGGGGCAGTATGGGTGGGTTCCTCGGGTCGGGTGCGCGACGGCGCGCAGACGGAACCGATCGCGGAGATCGAGCAGATCGGTGAAGGCGCGCTCGCGCTGCTGGATCTGCCGGCTGCGCATTATGCCGGCTACTACGAAGGTTTCGCCAATTCGGCGCTGTGGCCGGCGCTGCATTCACGCAGCGATCTGATCAGCGTCTCGCATGATGATTATCGCTCCTATCGCGAGGTCAACGCCTTCGTGGCGCGCGCGCTGCTCCGGTTCCAGAAGCCGGACACCTTGTTCTGGATCCAGGACTATCACTTCCTGTCGCTCGGCGCGGAGTTGCGCACGCTGGGCGTGAAGAGCCCGATCGGCTTCTTCCTGCATACGCCGTGGCCCGCGCGCAGCGTCATCGACAGCGTGCCGAATCACCGCGATCTCGTCACCGCGATGCTCGCCTATGATCTGATCGGCTTCCAGACCGAGGATGATCGCGAGAATTTCACCGCCTGCATCCGCGCCGATCTCGGCTTGCAGGTGCGTGACGGCGTGGTCAGGTCGCTGCACGGCCGCACACGTCTGGCCGTGTTCCCGATCGGCATCGACGCCGACAAGTTTGCGCAGCAGGCGGCAAAGGCGGTGGCGCATCCGGATGTGTCGCGGCTGCGCCGCAGCCTGAATGGCGAGAAGCTCGCCATCGGCGTCGACCGGCTCGATTACTCCAAGGGTCTGGTCAACCGCATCAACGCCTTCGACCGGATGTGGACGATGCACCCGAGCCTGCTGCGCGCCGCGTCGCTGCTGCAGATCGCAACGCCGTCGCGCGAATCGATCGAGGCCTATGGCAATCTGCAGAGCGAGGTCGCGCGCCTCGTCAGCGAGGTCAATGGCCGCCATGGCGAGGTCGACTGGACGCCGATCCGCTACCTCAACAAGGGCTATGGTCAGGGCGTGCTGGCCGGCCTCTATCGCAGCGCCCAGGTCGGCGTCGTCACGCCGCTGCAAGACGGCATGAATCTCGTGGCGAAGGAGTATGTCGCGGCGCAGAGCCCGGTCGATCCCGGCGTATTGGTGCTGTCGAAATTCGCCGGCGCCGCCAACGAGCTCGATGCGGCGCTGATCGTCAATCCGCATGACATCGACGGCATGGCGCGGACGATCGCGATGGCGCTGTCGATGCCGCTCAACGAGCGCCGCATGCGCTATGAGATCATGATGACGAAGCTGCGCCGCCATTCGATCCAGCAATGGTTTGCCGACTTCGTCGAGGCGCTGCAGGACGGCGACGCTGCCGAGGTCGAGATCGAACCCCTGCCTGCCACTCCGGCGGGTTTTCTGGCCGGCCGCATGCTGTCGCCTGGCGCGCGCTATCACTGAACCGGACTTGCTCCTCGCCGCTCCGTGCGGCGAGGCTCAATGGCAGTAGGAGACGCCGTCGAGCACGGCGCAGCGCAGCTTGTTCGGCGAGCTCGGATTGTCCATCGGCACCATCCCGTTGCCCTGTCCGACGAACACGCCGGGTCCCACCACCACGGATGCCTTGTTGCCGACGATGACGGACGGGTGCGGCTTCAGGCTCGACTTCGTCCCGTCCGGCCACAGGATCGCATCGCCCTGCCAGATCCCCTTGCGGCCGTCGTCGCAGGTCACGTCGACGCCCTGCTTGGTGCAATGATCTGCGCGGGCCGGGCCGGCGGCGAGGCTGAGCACCGCCGTCAGCAGGATGGCGAGACGGGCAGGGGAGGATGACGGCATCGCGAATCCCTCAGTCGGCAGCCGGGACCGACGGGCTGCAAAACAGCGGTCGTGCCGCCCGGCCGGTCGGTTCATGATGGGCCGGCCGGGCGGCATGGCCTCCTGATTGAGCCCGCGACCAGGGCGGATTGATGATTTTTATCAGCGATTTGGGGGAAATTTAGCCCTTGAGCCCCCGCCCGGCTTGCAAAACGCCGCCGACCCCGCCAAGAGAGGGCCGCTGGAGAGATGGCCGAGTGGCTTAAGGCGCACGCTTGGAAAGCGTGTGTGCGGGAAACCGTACCGTGGGTTCGAATCCCACTCTCTCCGCCAGCCGGCCATCCCAGCCATTCCGTTCAGTTGCGAGAAGATGAAATCGCTGCGGGCTGTCAGCCCTCCGGCTTCTTCCGCGCGAGCGTGCGCGGGGGCACGCCGTATCGACGGCGGAAGAGGCGGCTAAAATGCGAGGGGTCGTTGAAGCCCCAGCGCAGGGCGATGTCGGTGATGCTCTCGGTTCGGCGCGCGGCTTCGAGGTCGCGGCGGCAGCGGTCGAGGCGGCGCTGGCGGATGCATTCCGAGGGCGTGGTGCCGTGCTCGGCGAACAACAATTGTACGGAGCGGACGGATAGTCCGAAGTGGGCGGCGATCTCGGCGCTGTCGAGATCGGGGTCGTGCAGTTGTGCGTCGATGTAGCTCATGATGCGCGCGAACTGTGCGGATGTGCGTCGCGGTGCAGCGTCGCGGCGCATCAGGCGCGCAGCCCTGGCGACGATCTCGAGCCCGGCATCGACAGCGGCATGGACCTCGCTGTCGTCCATCTCGGCCAGCGTGCCGGCGAAGCCCTCGAAGTAACCGGACACGGCGGCGCCGAAGCCGTGTCGGCCGGGCAGATGCAGGCGGCCGCGTCCGATCAGGTCGGGGTGAAAATTCCGGATCACCGCTTCAGGGCAGGCGATCATCATCTTGCGCAGCGGACTGAGCGTGGCGAAGGCGAGCGTCTCGCGCGTGTTCCAGACGATCACGTCGCCGGGTTCGAACAGCACCGTGCCGGTGGAGTCCTCGCCGCGCTCCCGGCCTTCGATCACGATCATCACGACCACCAGACCGGCATCGGAAGCGCGGCGCATCCCGGCGCAGCCCTGTGCGACCTGCGCTTCGATCACGAGAGCATCGCCTAGCCGCCTCAACTGCTGGCGGTGTGATTTGGCCGCGTGAATGCTCCAGCCGAGCAGTGGGTCGAGGGAGGTCGTGGGCGCGGCAAACCCTTGCACGTTCGGCATCTGCAACGCTCTCCCTTGGTCGCCCGAGACCCTCGCTTGCGGCGGCTGCGTCCGCCCACGTTTCGCTGTCGTCCGGGTTCGCCTTCGCTGCCGTCCGGGACGTCGGTGCCGCGCTTGGCCTAGAGCCTAGGCTGAGACCGCCGTGCAGACAAGGCGGAGAGGCGAGAGCACAGGGAGGTTGCAATGGTCGGTTCGGATCTGCGGGCTGGATTCGAGAAGGTGGCCTTCAAGGCCGACGATGGTACGGTGCTGCGCGGCTGGCACGTGCCGCCGCAGGGGGACGCGCCGACAGCGCCCATCGTCGTGCTTCATCACGGCTTCAGCGCGCTCAAGGACAGCTATCTCGACAAATATGCGGCCGCGTTCAGCGCGGCCGGTCTCGGCGCGCTGGTCTATGATCCCCGCAATTTCGGCGAGAGCGAAGGACGCGTCCGGCAGGAGATCGACCCGATGCAGCAGCTGGCCGACTACCGCGATGCCATCACCTTCGCGATGACCCTGCCGCGCGTCGATCCCAGAAGGATCGGCGCCTGGGGCTCCAGCTATGGCGGCGGTGTCGCCATCCAGGCGGCGGCGATCGATCAGCGCATCCGCTGCGTGGCAGTGCAGGTCTCGTTCCTCAGCGGCGGCGCGATCTGGAGCCACATTCCGGCGGAGACAAAGGCGCAGCTGTCGCAGCTGTTCGTCGGCGAGCGATTGGCCCGTGCCGCGGGCGAGCCGCCGATGACCATGCAGGTGGTGGCGCAGGATCCGGCGACGACGCCGTGCATCCTCGGGACGTCGGACGCCTACGACTGGTGCATGGAGGCGGCGAAGATCTCGCCGCTGTGGCGCAACGAGGTTACCGTGCGCAGCCTGGAGCTCACCTTCAGCTTCGAGCCGGCCGCCTTTTTGCATCGCATCGCGCCGCGGCCGCTGATGTGGATCGCGGCCGAGGGCGACATGCTGATGCCGATCGAGGCGTCCCGGGAGGCGTTCGCACGCGCCGGCGAGCCAAAGCAGTTTGTCAGTCTGCCTTGCGGGCATTTCGCGCCCTATGTCCAGCACTTCGAACAATCATCCTCGGCTGCGCGTGACTGGTTCCTATCACACCTCCTGTAGGCGCGCGAAGCTCGAGCTCCGGAGGTAGGGTAGGGCGATCGCAGATGAGGCAACAAGCTGTGGCGAGCGCTCGTTTCGCAGCCACCCTTCGCGACGGCCGCCTACGGCGGCCTCTTGGGATGAGGGTCTTTTCGCGGCCAAATCCAAACCGTCATGGTGAGGAGGGCCGCTCTGCATCGCCTTGAGACCCATGGGGGCTGACGATCGGCTGCTCCCGTGCGGCGCTGCTCATGCTGCTCCTGCTCCGGGGCCGGCGGCCCGTGCGTGCAGTTGCCGGCACCTGGCACGAGCACCCCGCCGGTGGCGGGGCGGCAATTCCCAAACAGCGGGGCTGATTCGGCGCGAATGGTCTAGAATTATAATTGCAACGCGCGTCGCGCGTCACCTCCGTGCAGTGCCCCCGCCCGAAATGCCCCCCGTCATCGCCGACCCCTCCCTCCTGCGCGTCCTGATCGTGCTCGCCATCACCCAGCTCATCGCCTGGGGCACGCTCAGCCTGCCGGCGGTGATCGGCCGGGCCATGGCGGTGGATCTGGAGATGGATCTGACGGCGATCTTCGCCAGCACCTCGGTGCTGTACATGTCGATGGGGCTGTGCTCGCCGCTGCTGGCGCGGCCGTTCGTCAAGCATGGCGGGCGGCGGGTGATGATCGCCGGCACCCTGCTGGCCGCGCCGGGCTATGCGCTGCTGTCAGCCGCGCAGGGCGCTCTCTCTTATTATGCCGCATGGCTGCTGCTCGGCGTGGCCGGCAGCGCCACGCTCTCGACCGCCTCCTACATCGTGCTCAACGAGATCGCCGGCCTGCGCGCGCGCAGCGCCATCGGCGCGCTGATGCTGGTCACGGGGCTGTCGAGCAGCATCTTCTGGCCGGTCACCTCGACCCTCTCGGCGCATATCGGCTGGCGCAGCACCTGTCTCGTCTACGCCGGCCTGCTGCTGCTGGTCTCGCTGCCGCTGTTCGTGTTCCTGCTGCCGCGGCGCGTCCATGATCATCTGCCGCCGTCATCATCGGATGCGGCGGCGTCCGTCCCCGCAGCGACGCCGTCGCGCGGCACGTTCTATCTGCTGGTCGGCGCCTCCGGCCTCAACGCCTTCGTCGCGTTCGGGATGGGGGCCGTGCTGATCGAGCTCCTGAAGGCCGAAGGCCTGTCGGCGGCCGAAGCGGTCGGCTTTGGCTCGATGCTGGGGGTGATCCAGATCAGCGCCCGCGCCATCGATTTTCTCGGCGGCGGCCGCTGGGACGGCATCACCACCGCGATCGTCGCCGGCCTGGCGCTGCCGGTGGCGATGCTGCTGCTGATGTTGAGCGACGGCTCGCATGCCGCGATCGGCGCCTTCATCCTGATCTACGGCCTCGGCAGCGGCGCGCTCGCCGTGGCGCGGGCCACCATGCCGCTGGTGTTCTACGACAAGGCGGCCTTCGCCAAGGCGTCCGCCCAGATCGGACTGCCGCTCAACCTGTTGTCGGCGGTGTCGGCGCCCATCCTCGTCGAGCTCTTGACCCGCTACGGCAGCAACGCGCCGCTGGCGCTGAGCCTGGCATGCTCATGCGCGGCCGTGGTCATCCTGTTGCTGCTGCGGCAGCGCCGTCCGATGCGCGCGGCGGTCTCGTCCTGAGACGTCCGACCGAGTCGCCCGTCGGGGCGGACCTGCGCCCGCCGGAAGCGCCGGGACATGCCGCATTCGCCCTGCGCCGAAACACGAAGTTCATTCGCCGTCTCAACGACATCGCCGCAGCCGCGCCCGCCTGCGCAAATTTTGTTCTTTCGTTTTATCGGAATTCGTGCTTCTCTATCGCTGTCCCGCCTCATCGACGAGGGGCGCTGCGCATCGTCAGGAGCGTTGGGGTGGGATGTGATGGACGGGCAGGCGCCGACTGACGAGCGGCGCCGGCACGGACGGTCAAGTCGCATGGTCCTGGCATCCCGATGCTGATGCCTGCGTGGCGTGCCTTTGGCGCGTTGTCGCAAACGGGGGCAAGAACGCCGGTCCCCGGGGAGAGTGCGAAGCAGCCGTAACACCATTGCGCAGGGAAGGCCGGGCAGAACCGGTTGAACCTGTGGTTCCTGCCCCGTGCATTCCTTTCCGCACGGGGGCCGCAGGAATCAGCCGATGCCTGGTCTTCCCTGCGCCCTCGATGACGTGAGGGCTTCGCTGCACAAAGCTCGGGCGCCTGACGCGTCGCGACAACGCAACTCCGTGGGGACTCGACACCCAATCGGGTGGAACTGGTGCGAACCGGCCCTTTCAATTATCGCATGTTAATTCGAGCGATCGTCGCGCAATGCCGCGCTGGTTGTTCTCTGGCATAAGTTCGCGTGAACGGACGTTTCCAGTCCAAAGACTAATTAGTTCGCCAGTGTTCGGGCGGCACGGATAGCAAACCATTAATGTAGGGTTGGTATCGTGCATACAGTCCACGCAACGAGAACCAGAAAATGCGACACCTGACTGTCTATCAGCGTCTCGCGGCGATCATCGCCGTGATGTCGATCGCACTGTTCGCCGTCTCCGCCATGCAGATCCTGATGCTGCGCGGAACCGTTCTCGAGGAGCGGCAGACCATGGTCCGCAACCTCGTCGAGTCAGCCGTCAAGGTGCTGAGCTATTATGACGCCGCGGCGACAGCCGGCAAGGTCGCGCCGGAGCAGGCGCGGCAGCAGGCCTACGCCGCGATCGGCGCAATGCGCTGGGGCCAGTACAACGACTATCTCGGCGTCTACGGAACCGGATCGTCGGATGCGGGCGTGACCTATGTCCATGCCAACCCGAAATACATCAACGTCAACCGCTGGGACTTCAAGGATTCCACCGGCAAGCTCCTGATCCAGGACATCGTGCGCACGGCGCGCGCCGGCGGCGGCTTCGTCGAGTACAAGGTGCCGCGCGCCGGGGGGACGACCGAGCTGCCGAAGATGTCCTACGTCGGCGCCTATGGCAGCGGCGACAAGATGCTGGCGATCCAGGCCGGCGTGTATGTCGACGACATCGACGCAGTCGTCTATCAGCGTGCGATGTGGGCCGGCTTCGGCGCGCTTGCCGGTCTGCTGGTCGCCGCGGTCGTCGCCTTCTGGCTCGGACGCAGCGTCGTCGTTCCGCTCGACCGCACCTGCGTCGTGATGGACGAGCTGACCAAGGGCAATCTGGGCCTCGAGGTGCCGTTCACCGATCGCAGGAACGAGATCGGCCGCATGGCGCGCAGCCTGCAGATCTTCAAGGACCATCTCGCCGAGAGCGAGCGCCTCCGGGCCGAGCAGGAGCAGTCCAAGCAGCAGGCCGCCGAGGAGCGCCGCACGGTGCTGGTGCGGATCGCCGACGAGTTCGAGCGCTCGATCGGCGGCGTGATCCAAACCACCGCGACCGCCGCCGGCGAGCTGCAGACCTCCGCGCAATCGATGTCGAGCATCGTCGCCGGCACGACGGACCAGAGCGCGAAGGTGGCCGCGGCCGCCGAGCAGACCGCCAAGAACGTGCAGACGGTGTCGGCCTCCGCCGAGCAGTTGTCGTCATCGATCCAGGAGATCGCCAAGCAGGTCACGCAGTCGTCGTCGATCGCCCAGAACGCGGTCGGGCAGGCGACGCGGACGGAGGCGATGGTCGACAGGCTGGTCCACGCGTCGCAGAAGATCGGCGAGGTGATGGCGCTGATCCAGACCATCGCGGGGCAGACAAACCTGCTGGCGCTGAACGCCACCATCGAATCGGCGCGTGCCGGCGAGGCCGGCAAGGGCTTCGCGGTCGTCGCCAACGAGGTCAAGGCGCTGTCGGCGCAGACCGCCAAGGCGACCGAGGAGATCACCAGCCAGATCGAAGCCATCCGCGACGCCACCGGCTCGACGGTCAACGCAATCCGCGAGATCGGCGCGACCATCGGGCAGATGAACGAGATCACCGACGCGATCGCAGCCGCGGTCGAGGAGCAGGGCGCTGCGACCAAGGAAATCGCCCGCAGCGTGCAGCAGGCGGCGCAGGGCACGCAGGGGGTCATGCAGCACATTGTCGGCGTGCGCGAGGCATCCGGCCAGGTCGGCGCCGCGGCGGCACAGGTGTTGAGTGCGGCCTCGCAGCTCGGCAGCCAGTCGGATCAGCTCAAGACCCAGACCGGGCGATTCCTCGGCAACGTCCGCGCGGCGTGATGTCGGCGGCGGATGGTGACAGCTCACCCTCCGCCGATCTCCACGAGACGGTCGAGCAGCGCGGCCTGCGCCGGATTGATCCGGACCCTCGCCTCGGCGAGGTCGAACCAGGCGGCGCGGTCCACCTCGGGAAAGCGCTGGATACGGCCGCTGCGCGGCGGCCATTCGAGCTCGAACGCGTTGCTGGTGATGCTGCCGGCATCGAGGTCGGTCTCGGCGGCGAACGCCTCGACCACCTTGCCGCCGCGCTGCTTGATCTCGCCGAGCGGCAGCAGCGACGCCGTCAGCGTCGTGCCGAGCTCCTCGGCAAATTCGCGCCGCGCCACCGCCTCGGCCGCCTCGCCGGCGCCGAACTCGCCCTTCGGGATCGACCAGGCGCCGAGATCCTTGTTGCGCCAGAACGGGCCGCCGGGGTGCACCAGGAGCACTTCCAATCCGTTGGAGGTCCTGCGAAAGGCGAGCACGCCCGCGCTGCGTGCCGGCATCGCCTTATGCCTCGCCGGTGCGCTGGATGAGGTCGCGCTCCCAGCCGAACACCGAACGGCCGTCGAGCTCTGGCGAGGCGGCGCGCTCGGTCGCGATGTGGGCATCGAGCGAGGGGCCGGTCGCGATGCGCTCCAGCCGGCGGGCCTGGTCGTCGAGCCGCTTCAGCGCCGACAGTGCCTCGTCGCGGCCGAGCTTGGCGTTGCCGACGGCCGATTTGAGCACGCGGATGGTCTCGTCATAGACCTTGATCGGCACCGGATAGGGATGCCGGTCCTTGCCGCCATGCGCCAGCGAGAACCGTGCCGGGTCGCTGAATCGATACGGCGCGCCATGCACGACCTCGGCGACCATGGCGAGCGAGCGCACGGTGCGGGCGCCGACGCCCGGCGTCAGCAGAAGGTCGGGGAAGTCGACCGGGCCGCGCTCGGCGGCAGCCGCGAGCGTGCCGTGCAGCCGGCGGGCGAACACGTCCTTCGGCCTGACGTCGTGATGCGCGGGCATGACAAGATGCGGCAGCAGGCCCTGGGCGGGCTCCGGCGTGCTCAGCCGTTCGAACTCCGTGACGACGCGGTCGGGGCCGAGATCGGTGAGCAGCTCGAGCTGGGCGTCGCGCGACGGCGCGGCGCGCTTGTCGGTGAGGTTGACGATCTCGCCCTGGGCGGGACCATCGATGGCGCTGTGCGGCGCGTCGACGAAGCTCGCAAGCTGCTGCGAATGCCAATGGTAGCGCCGGGCCTGGCGCGCGTCGCCATTCATGCCCTGCTGCACCACGGTCCATTTGCCGTCCGATGTGACGAAGAAGCCGTGCAGATAGAGGTCGAAGCCGTCCTGCACCGCGGCGCTGTCGACCTTGGCGACGAGCTTGCTGGTCCGGACCAGCTCCTCGCCGTCGAGGCCGAGCCGGTCGCTGAGCAGGCGCAACTCGTCGGGCGTCTTGCGCGAATGCTCGCCGCGGCCACCGCAGACGAAGATGCCGAGCTCGCCGGACAGCGGCTTCAGCCCGCGCTTCAGCGCGCCGATCACGCTGGTGGTGATGCCGGAGGAATGCCAGTCCATGCCCATGACGGCGCCGAACGACTGGAACCAGAACGGATGCGACATCCGCGCCAGGAATTCGTCGCGGCCGTAATGATGCACGATCGCCTGGGTGATGATGGCGCCGAGCGAGGCCATGCGCGTGCCGAGCCAGGCCGGGACGCGTCCGGAATGGAGCGGAAGATCGGCGCTGCCGGTGCGTCGGGCCATCGGAACCTTGCAGGCGAAGTGTGTCGTGCCAATCTAACAGATAGCGCGCGATTGCGCGATCGCCCCGATGAAAGGCGGGCCTTGGCGCTATCCGGTTTGCCCGAGATGGCCGATCCAGTTCCTGAACAGCGTCTGGGCGGCGCTTTCGGCGGCGAGATCGGGCCGCAGCGTCAATCCCGGGAGTTCGGCCGCCAGCGTCGGGTCGCGCCTTTCCTTGGCCCGCCACTCGAACGCGTTGAGCACCGCCTCGCTCTCGGCGCTGAAATAGGATTTCGGCAGCCGCGGGTAGTCGTCGCGCTGCCCGGCGAGAAAGCGCGCGATGTCACGCATGTATTCGCGCTGCAGGGAGAGCGCGTCATATTCGGGATGGCCCTGAAAGAACACGAACCGGCTCGGCGTCGAGCGCGCGAAAATGTCGACGCCGACCTCCTCCGACCGCGTCAGGATGTCGTAGCCGCGCTCCGCCAGCAGCGGCTCGTTGACGGCGTTGAGGCGGGAGTGCGGCACCTGAAGCGGCAAATGGATGCCGTGCGTGAGCCAGTCGTCCTGGACCTTCACGCAGTCGAAGATGCCGGAGCATTTGCTCGCAAGCCGCTGCCGCTCGATGTCGTCCAGGTGCAGCACGGCCGCGTGGGCCGCGAGACACGACCAGATCGTCGAGCGCGTATTGGTTCTGGCCCAGTCGATCACGGAGGTGAGGTCCGACCAATAAGGTTCGTCGCGCAATGTCGCGGCGACAGGCTCGGCGCCGGTCACGATCAGGCCGTCGATGCCGAGCCGATCGAGCGACCCGATGTCCGCGTAGGACTGGGCGACGTGGCTCCTGGCCGCTTGCGAGCGCAAGATGGAGGGCAGCGAGAAGCAGTGCAGGCGGATGCGGACGTGCTGCGGCGCGCACTGCTGCAGCAGGCGGGCGATCTGGAGATCGGTCGCCTTCAGGGCGCTGTCCGGCATGTTGTTGACGAGGCCGATCGAAAGCTCGATCGGGCGCCCTCCGCGGTCGTCGAACTCGGCGGGCGCGAGGGCAGGGCTCGCGATCCTGCGATGTCGGTCGAACAGCATGGTCATCGGCTGATCGCTCTACTCCGCCGCATCCAACTGACGCGTGCGAGGGCAGGCCTGGGCGAGCGCCTGGTCGAGATCCTGGATGATGTCGCTGACATGCTCGATGCCGATCGACAGCCGGATCGTCTCGGGGAGGACGCCCGCCTTGCGCTGGTCGTCCGGCGGCATCTGCCGATGTGTGGTCGATGCGGGATGGCAGGCCAGCGACTTCGCATCGCCGATATTGACCAGCCGCGTGACGAGCTTCAGGGAGTCGTAGAACACCTTGCCTGCCTCCATGCCGCCCTTGATCCCGAACGTGAACAGCGACGACGCCCGGCCGTCGAGATATTTCTGGACCAGAGGGTAGTAGCGGCTGTCGGCGAAGCCGGCGTAGTTGACCCATTCTACGCGCGGATCGTTGCGCAGGAATTTGGCGACCTGGCGCGCATTCTCGACGTGGCGCTCCATGCGCAACGCGACCGTCTCGATGCCCTGCAGCAGCAGGAAGGCATTGAACGGCGACAGCACCGCACCCATGGTCCGCTGATAGACGCTGCGCGCGCGCTGGATGTAGGCGCTGCGGCCGAAATGATCGGTGTAGACCATCCCGTGATAGGACGCGTCGGGCTGGGTGAAGGCGGGAAAACGGTCGGCATGATCCTTCCAGGGGAAGTTGCCGCTGTCGACCAGCATGCCGCCCAGCGTCGTGCCATGACCGCCGAGAAACTTGGTCAGCGAATGCACCGCGATGTCGGCGCCGTAATCGAACGGCCGCAGCAGGATCGGTGTTGCGACGGTGTTGTCGACGATCAGCGGCACGCCGTTGCGATGCGCAACCTTCGCCAGCGCCTCGATGTCGCAGACATTGCCGGCAGGATTGCCGATCGTCTCGGCGAACACGGCCTTGGTGTTTTCGTCGATGAGACGCTCGATGGCATCCGGCGCATCGCTTTCGGCAAAGCGCCCGGTGATGCCCTGGCGCGGCAGGATGTGCCCGAGCAGCGTGTGCGTGGTGCCATAGAGCTGCGGCACCGAGACGATGTTGCCGCCGCCATCGGCCAGATTGACGAATGCGAAGTGAAGCGCAGCCTGCCCGGTGCCGACGGCGAGCGCGCCGGCGCCGCCCTCGAGCTCGGTGACGCGCTTCTCGAGCACCGCCGTGGTCGGATTGGAGATACGGCTGTAGCGGTAGCCCTCGGCTTCGAGATTGAACAGCGCGGCGCCGTGATCGGCGCTGTCGAAGGCGTAGGCGGCGGTCTGATAGATCGGAACCGCGACGGCCTTGGTGGTCGCCTCCGGTTCATAGCCGGCGTGGATTGCAATCGTCTCATTGCGCATCGGCGATCTCCACTCCCGCATCCGTCCACAATGCAGGTTGCACGTATTCCGCGAGGGTGTCGTTGTAGGAGCGCAGGCGTAAAGCGGGCAATAATTCGCGACAAGAACGACGAAATAACCCTAACGATGTGTGGCCGATAAGCTTCGAATTAGCGTGCGGTTGGGACCGGGAGGAGGGACCGAATTTGCTGTCCGACCAGATCCAGTGCTGCTTTGGCCTGCGGCAGGATCGCACCGAGCGCGTGAAAATTGTGGACCATGCCGTTGTGACAGACATGCGCGACCGTGACACCAGCTTCCGCGAGCCGTGCCGCGTAGGCACTGCCCTCGTCACGCATCGGGTCGAATTCCGCGGTGTGGATCACAGCGGGGGGAAGCCCAGCCAGCGTCTCACGGCACAACGGCGATATCAGTGGATTGGCGACATCGACCTCGCCAACCAGATAGTCGGCGAGGTCGGCCTGCCAGGTCGCCCTGTCGATCAGGTGGCCGGTCCCGAACAGCTCGCGCGACGGCCAGAAATTGGAGAAATCGAGCACTGGACAGATCAGGCACTGCAGCGCGATCCTGAGATCGGTGCTGCCGACGGCCTGCTGACAAACGGCGGCGGCGAGCGTGGCGCCCGCGGAATCGCCGCCGATCACAATCCGACCGCCGTCGATGCCGAGCGCGGCCGCGCGATCGATGGCGAAGTGAACCGCCGCGATCGCATCCTCGATCGCTGCGGGGAACTTGTGCTCAGGCGCGAGGCGGTAGTCGATTGAGAGCAGCCGACAGCCGGAGGCGGCGGCAAGCGCGGCGGCGACCTTGTCGTGCGTGTCGATGCTGCCTGCCACGAGACCGCCGCCGTGAAAGTAGACGAAGCCGGGGAAGGGCGCCCCAGTATCATCCGGGCCTGCTGCAGGCGTATACAGGCGATAACGAAGCAGCCCGGAGGGCCCGGAGAAATTGCCGTCCCGCGTGATGACGGCGCCGCAGTCGTTGCGCGCGAATTGCATCAGCTTGGCGAGCGACTGCCGCCGCTGCGCGGGGGCCGGACGCTCCTGGCTTTCCGGCACAGCGGCAGCCACCATCGAAAGCAGGCGCTGGGCGCGAGGGTCGAGCGGCATGACAGCTCCAGTTAACCAAGGCATCGGGCATTGTGCCCATCAGCAGTGAATCGATCGTGAGCAGCAGGTCGCGACGGGGAAATCCTTAAAATGTTCACGCCAGAAGTGCAGACACGATCGATGCCGAACGGGAGCGCCGCCATGACCCACATCGTCAAGCCTGTCAGCTACTCGCAGACCTGGACCTTCTTCGACGGCGAATGGCGCGAGGGCAATGCGCCGATCATGGGCGTCCGGACCCACGCGACATGGCTCGCGTCGACCGTGTTCGACGGCGCACGCGCATTCGAAGGCGTGACGCCAGATCTCGATCGCCACTGCGCGCGCGTGAATCAGTCCGCGATCAATTTCCGGCTCAAGCCGGTGGTGGACGTCGAGACCTGGATGGGGTTGGCGCGGGAGGGGATCGCGCGGTTCGGAGCGAGAGCCGAGCTCTACATCCGCCCGATGTACTGGGCGCAGCATGGCGCCGGCGGCGGTGTCCTGTTCGATCCCGAGACCACCAATTGGTGCCTTTGCATCTATGAAGCGCCGATGCCGCAGCCGACGGGCAACGCCATCACGCTGTCGCCGTTCCGGCGGCCGACCGCCGAGTGCGCGCCGGTCGATGCCAAGGCGTCCTGCCTCTATCCGAACAATTCGCGCGCGCTGATCGAGGCGGCCTCGCGCGGCTTCAACAATTGCCTGATGCTCGATCTGCTCGGCAACGTCGCCGAGTTCGGCAATGCCAACGTGTTCATGGTCAAGGACGGCGTGGTGTTCACGCCGGTGCCGAACGGCACGTTTCTCAACGGGATCACCCGCCAGCGCGTGGCCGAGCTGCTGCGAGCCGACGGCGTCAGCGTGGTCGAGACCACGCTGCGCTATGCGGACTTCCTGGCCGCCGACGAGATCTTCTCGTCGGGCAATTTCGCCAAGGTCGCACCGGTCATTCGCATCGACGAGCGGACGCTGCCGATCGGTCCGGTGTTCAGCCGTGCGCGCCGGCTGTATTGGGACTATGCGCATGAGGTCAGGGTAGCCGCCTGAGCTAGGGGCCGTACAGCGGCAGCTCGGTGTCGCTGAGATCGCCGAGGCGCGGCGGCTGCGGTCCCTTGATGTACTTCCGGCCGCGCCGCTCGGTGTAGATGCCGACGAGACCGTCAATCGGCCCGTTAGCGTCGATGATGACAGAAACGGCGGCGCGACGCAGCAGCAGGCGGCCGACGGTACCGGCGCAGGAAACGTAGTCGGAGATGCTGCGGCAGTAGATCAGCTGCATCGCAGGCAATGCGAAGCGTCCCTGCCGGATGCGGACCTTCTGCAGCACCAGCGGAACGGGGCCCGCCGTCGATCGCACCACCACGCTGAGGCAGCCATAGCGCGCATGGCGCATCAGCAATTCGGCCTCATCCGACGGAACGCCATCCACGGTGCGGGCGTCTGCCCTGACCTTCTCAACCGGCGAACTGAGGCCAGCTAGCGACAGCGTCGGCATCGAAAAGAACAGGCCGCTGCAATAGGCGCGAAATCCTTGCGCCTCAATGATCGGCCAGGTCTGCCTTGCGGCGCTGATATTGACGTAAGTGACCTCCGGCCGACGCTGTGCGATTCTCGTCAGCATCGTCGCGTAGTTGCGAAAGGCAGGTTCGACATACCAGCTCGACAGATTGCACCAGATCTGCGGCTCCGCAGGCGTGCCGCGATCGCTGTAGATGACGAGCAAAACGCCGACCGCATTGCCGTCTTGCTCGAGCAGATAGCCGTAGCGTGGATAGCCGTCGGGCGTCGGGCGCGCGGCTTGCCACTGCAGGCCGCTCGACCAATAGCCGCGGGGCCGCCGGGGGAAGCCGCGTGTCAAGAGATCGGTGATCGCGTCCAGATCGGAGTCTCCGATCTCGCGGCATCGGATCGGCGGCTTGGGCGCGCCCATGAGATGTTCTGCCGATCCCTCGACGGCGGCTTCGTGGCGTCAGCCGACGGTGCTTGCCTGGCGCTCGAACTGCAGCGCTTCCCGTACGCGCGACGGCCAGCGCGTCGGATCGATGCCGTGGGTGTGGAATAGCGCGACCGCGAGGCGATCCATGCCGAAGGCCACGCAACCGGTGTGCGCCGGTGCACCATCGGCGTCGACGATGCCCCAGGTGGTGCCGAAATGCTCGCGGTGATAGTTGAAGCTCATGCAGGCGGTCGGCTGCTCTTCCGAGCGCAGCGGCACTAGCAGCTCGAATTTCAACGCCTGCTGCTTCTGGCTGACCGCCTTCATCTGGCCGACGCGGCCGAAGAACGGGTCGCTGGCGTGATCGACCCGGAACGACAGGCCGAGATCGCGGGCAATCGCCTGCGCCTTCACCATCCAGCGGTCACGGAATGCCGAGACGTCGTCGGGCGTGCCGATGCAGACATATTCGCGCATCCGGAACGACTGCAGGCGGTCGAGATGACGCGACGGCTCGCGGCGGAAGCAATCGGCCGCGACGTCGAAGCGCAGGCCGCCGACCGGCAGGGCGCCGCGGCTCGCCGCGATCGGATAGACCGGATAGCAGGCCGCGGGGGACAGCACGAGGTCGGCCGGCGACAGCGAGGTGGTCCAGTCGCCGCCCTTGTCGAAACGTGCCACGGCCTCGTGGATGTCCCGCTCGGTGCCGTGCAAGCCGCAGACGCAGCCCAGCAGGTTGGGAAAGCTCTTGAGATAGCCCGACTTCTCGAGCTGGGCGCGACTCATGACCGGTGGGAAGCGCATGACCTCCGTGCCGGGCTCGCGATGTCGCGTGATGAGCGTCGTGAGCCGCTCCACCACGCCTTCATACAGCGCGGTCCGCGCATAGACGCCATCTGCCCCCATGCGATGGAACAGGGCGCCGGTCAAATGATCCAGTGCATCGGCCGGCTGGGGCGCAATCTCGGGCGACTGCGGGAGAACGGGAATCGTCATTCTGCAAATCCTGAGTGGAGGCAATGGCTGCGATCGGCGTGATCATTCATGGAGCGAGGTCGGTACCGTGCTCATCAAGTTGGCCGTGGCAATGTTTGTGAGAATACGGTCGTTGTTGATCATGATCGGCGCCGACAGAACGTCTCGGAGGTGGCGGCCGATCGAGAACTCGCCGTCGTTGCGATAACCCGAGAGGCCGCAGGCGCGCATGGCGTGCATCACGGTCTCGACGGCAAGTTCCGAGGCCTGCACCTTCAACAGCGTGATCGAGGATTGGAAGTCGAGCGAGCTCAGCGCCCGCTCGTCATATTCGTGGGCGACGAAGGCATCCATGTTGGTGACGATCATTGCGCGCAGCCGGGCCAGCGCCATCTTCGCCGCGGTGTAATGCGCAGCTGCCGGCGGCATCTGTCCGCCGGCGCCGCGTGCGGCCTTGCGCAGGAAGCGCTGGGCGCGCTCCACGGCAGCCGCAGCGATGCCGGCCCAGGCCGACGACCAGCACAGATGTGCGAACGGCGTCATCGTCTGGCCGTGGATGCGATCATAGGACTCGGTGAACATGCGGTCGGAGGGACAGCTCACCTCGAGCGCGAATCCGGTCGAGCAGGTGCCGCGCATGCCCAGCGTTTCCCAGCCGAGCGTGCGCGCGATCGTGTAGTCGTCCCTCGTCAGCGCCAGCAGCACCTGATCGGACGCGGCAGCGCCATCGGCCCGGCGGGCGATCGTGACGAGGCCATCGGCTTCAGCGCCATAGGAAATGACCGTGGCATCGCGGTTGAGCGTGATTCGCTCGCCCTCGTGGCCGACTGCCGCGGCGCTCGCGCGGATATTGCCGCCGTTCTGGCCTTCGGTGGTGGAGGAGGCCATCAGCAGCTGCTCGGCGGCGATCCGGCGCATCAGCGATTCCATATAGGGATTGCCGCGGCCGTGACGAACCAGGCAGGCGACCTTGGTCTGGTGCATGGCGAAGATCATGGCGCTGGAGGCGCAGGCGCGCCCGAGCGCATAGCAGACGTCGGCAATGTCGTGGATCGAGGCGCCGAAGCCACCGAACTCGACGGGTATCTGCATCCCGAGCAGCTTGTGCTCGCGTGCCGCATCGATCGCGGCCTTCGGGAAGCGGCCGTCACGGTCGACCTCTTCGGCTTCCGCCGCGGCCTGCGTCGCAACAGCGGCGGTCCGCTGGACGAATAAGGAGCTGCGATCGAGCAGGAGGCTGTCGCCGTCGTCGGGGATCGGGTTGCGAAGCGCGGTTCCCTGGAGAGTCATGGTCGATCGATACTCCGGATCTTGTCTCTTTGAGAGAGCGGCACGCGCATCCGCAGTAGCAGGCCGATGCGCTGCGCCTTCTCTGGGCTGCAACGCAGGGTATGGATTTGATTCAAATGCGTCGACGAAATTCAGGGTAAACGCCGCGCAATCGACGGGTGGGGGTTAATTTCCGGTTGGTTCGATCCGAGAATTTTGGACCAAGCCGTTAGCGTTAAGACGAGTTCAGACTGGAATGGGGATGCGGCGTAACTCTTTCGACGCCGAATTGCGTTATCTCCCCTGCGCGTGCGTCGATCAGATCCGACGCGCCGGAACAAGTCGCGAGTGAAGAGGACCCCATGCCGAGTTTCGATGTCGATGTCAGTCGCAGGATCGTGGCGCTCGTGCGTGATATCCTCGCGCAGAATTCTACGGCCGCCGACGTGGCGGCGGATGCCAAGCTCGTCGATGTCGGGCTGACCTCGATGGACATGGTCAACCTGATGCTGGCGATCGAGGCGGAGTTCGATTTCACCATTCCGCAGGAGCTGATCACGCCGGAGAACTTCCAGTCCATCGCAACGCTGGAGCGCCTGGTGAGCGATCAGTTGGCGGCAGCGAAGGCCGCCTGACCCAGTTGCCACGCCCCGCGGATCACCGCGTCGCTGTTTTCAATTCGCCGCAAAGCTGGCATTCTCGTCTCCGCTGGAGATGGGGACGTCATGACGAAGGCTGTGCTTGGCATTATCGGCGGCTCGGGCATCTATGATCTGCCGGGATTGGAAGATGCCCGCGAAGAGGTGATCGTGAGCCCGTGGGGTGAGCCGTCGGCGCCGGTGCGCCGGGGGACCATTGCGGGGTTGCCGATCGTGTTCCTGCCGCGCCATGACAAGGGACACCGGCTGTCCCCGTCCGACATCAATTACCGCGCCAATATCGACGTGCTGAAGCGTGCTGGTGTCACCGACCTGGTGTCGCTGTCGGCCTGCGGCTCGTTCAAGGAAGAGCTCCCGCCGGGCACCTTCGTGCTGGTCGATCAGTTCGTCGATCGCACCTACAAGCGCGAGAGCTCGTTCTTCGGCAGGGGGTGTGTCGCCCACGTCTCGATGGCGCATCCGGTTTCACCGCGGTTGCGGATTCATCTCGCGGCTGCGGCCGAGGCCGAGGGCATCGCGATCGCGCGCGGCGGCACCTATGTCTGCATGGAGGGGCCGCAATTCTCGACCTATGCCGAAAGCATGACCTACAAGGCGTCAGGCTATTCGGTCATCGGCATGACCAACATGCCGGAGGCGAAGCTCGCCCGCGAGGCCGAGATCTGCTACGCGACGGTCGCGATGGTGACCGACTTCGACTGCTGGCATCCGGATCACGACGCCGTCACCGTGCAGGATATCATTCGCGTGCTCACCACCAACGCCGACAGGGCGAAATCGCTGGTGGCGCGGCTCGCCCGGGAGTTTCCGCGCGAGCATGAACCGTGCCCGATCGGCTCCGACCGAGCGCTCGACACCGCCTTGATCACTGCGCCGGAGGCGCGCGATCCCGAGCTTCTGAAGAAGCTCGATGCGGTCGCAGGCCGTATCTTGCGTGGTTGAGGGGGGATCGAACATGAAGGTGGACGGCAGGCATTATCGCAGCATCTGGCTCGACTCCGACGGCTGGTCGGTCTGCGCGATCGATCAGCGCCGATTGCCGCACGAGTTCGTGGTGGCGAAGATCACGACATGCGAGGAGGCGGCGGACGCGATCCGCGGCATGCTGGTCCGCGGTGCGCCGCTGATCGGCGCCACCGCCGCGTTCGGCATGGCGCTGGCGATGCGCGACGACCGCTCCGATCCTGGCATCGACCGCGCCTACGAGATGCTGATCGCGACGCGGCCGACCGCGATCAACCTGAAATGGGCGCTCGACACGATGAGCACCATGCTGCGCCGGCTGGCGCCGTCGGAGCGTCGCGATGCGGCCTATTCCCGCGCCGTCGACATTGCCGGCGAGGACGTCACGATCAACCAGGGCATCGCCGCGCACGGCTTCGCGCTGATCGAGGCGGCCGCGGCGCGCAAGAAGCCGGGCGAAGTCGTGAACGTGCTGACCCACTGCAATGCCGGCTGGCTTGCGACCGTCGATTGGGGCACGGCGACCGCGCCGATCTATCTTGCGCACGATCGCGGCATTCCGATCCATGTCTGGGTCGACGAGACACGGCCGCGCAATCAAGGCGCCTCGCTGACCGCTTGGGAACTCGGGCATCACGGCGTGGCGCATACCGTCATCCCGGATAACACCGGCGGCCATCTCATGCAGCATGGGATGGTCGATCTCGCCATCGTCGGCACCGACCGCGTCGCCGCCAATGGCGACGTCTGCAACAAGATCGGCACCTATCTCAAGGCACTGGCCGCGCATGACAATGGTGTGCCGTTCTATGTCGCGCTGCCGTCGCCGACGATCGACTTCGCCGTTGCCGAGGGACGGCAGATCCCGATCGAGCAGCGCAGCGCGCAGGAGGTCACTGAGATGACGGGTCGCACCGCCGACGGTCGCATCGAGACCGTGCGCATCGTTCCGCCGGGCTCGCCGGTTGCGAACTACGGCTTCGACGTCACCCCGGCACGGCTGGTGACGGGGTTGATCACGGAGCGCGGCGTGCTGCAGGCTGACGGAGCGGCGCTGGCGGCCGCATTTCCCGAGCGGGCGAAACAAACGAACTATTGAGATCCTCGTCATTGCGAGCGCAGCGACGTGTCCGCCGAAGCCCAAAGGGCGAAGGCGGAAGCAATCCAGAATCCCGCGAAGCCTCCGGCTCGCTTCGGCGCAAAAGCGCCGCGCAATGACGATCAGCGCAGGCGCAGTCCCGTCGCGGCTTCCAGCTCCGTAATCGCCTGCGACGCGCTCACGACCTTGATCGTCGTCATGCCCATCTCGCGCGCCGGCTTCAGGTTGACGCCGAGATCGTCGAGGTAGACGCAGTCCGCGGGGCTGACGCCGAGCGTCTCGGTCATCATCCGGTAGATCCGCGGATCGGGCTTGCGCAGGCCGATCTTGGCGGATTCGATCACGTGATCGAACAGCGCCATCACCTCCGCAACGTAGAACGAGCGGCCGCCCTGGCTGCCGATTGCGTTCGCTGGCAGATTGTTGGTGATGCAGCCGGTCTTGCACTCCGCCTTGATGCGGCGGAGCGCCTCGACCATGCCGGGCCGGAGATCGCCGGCGAGCAGCGGCAGCACCTCGCGCCCGCTGACCGCTGCGCCGCCGAGCGCCAGCGACTCCTCCGCAAACAGCCGGTCGAAAGTGTCGAGGTCGATCTCGGCGCGCTCGAATTTCGCCCAGGCGTTCTCGAGATGATTGGCAGCATTGGTGTTGCGGATGATGTCGACGGGATAGCCGCGCTCCTTCTCGAACCGCGCGAAGGCCTCGAACGGCGATGTCGTCATGACGCCACCGAAATCAAAGATCACCGCCTCGACCATGTCAGTCCCATCCTCGTTCGATCCCCGGATGATCGCTAGCATGGGACGCCGCACTTGGCGATATCGGCCGCAGCCGCTATTGCTGCCGCGATGAAGCCGTCTCACGCAATCATTGCAGCCGCCGTCCTGCTGGCGCCATCGCCAATCCTTGCCATCGTCGGCAACGCGCCGGCGCTGAATGACGGCATCGGCCGCTCCGTGGTCACGATCGTCGGCTCGCGCGGCAATTTTTGCAGCGGCGCACTGATTGCCCCGAAGCTCGTGCTGACCGCCGGACATTGCGTGCAGCCGGGGCTCGATTACCGCATCGTGGAATACGATCGTGACCGCAAGCCGGTTCTCAAGACGGTCCGACGGGTGGCGGTGCATCCGAGCTTCAGCGTGCAGGCCATCGTGGCGCATCGCGCCACCGCCGATGTCGCGCTGCTGGAATTGGAGGTGCCCGTGAAAGAGCGCGTGCCAGCGGCGCTTGGCGTGCCGCAGCCGCCGCTTGCCGCCGGCAACGCGTTCACGGTCGCAGGGATCGGTGTCGCTGTCCCAGGCGACGGAAAGAGCGGCGGCATGGTGCGCGGGGCGGCGTTGGTTGCGACGGGCAAACCGGGCACGCTGCAGATCCGGCTCGTCGATCCGGCGACGCAAGGCGTGCGGCCCGGATTGGGCGGCTGCACCGGCGACTCCGGCGGGCCTGCTTTCGAGACGCAGCCGCAAGGTCAGGTGCTGATCGGCGTCATCTCATGGTCGACCGGACCGAATCTCGGCGACGGCTGCGGCGGCATGACCGGCGTCACGCCGCTCACGCTATATCGCGATTGGGTCGCACAGACCGCGCGGCAATGGGGCATGCCGCTCAGCGGAAATTGAGATCGTTCAGGGCTGGGTTGCGGCTCGCGGTCGCGGGTTGACCATCGTCGTGATCGGGTTCAGCCTGTCGCGCGAGGAAACAACATCAAGACCAAAGCCCAGGGACTCCCATGAACGTCATCGCGCCCATCCGGGAGGCCGCGTCCTCTCACGCGACCGAACATTTCGACGTGCTGATCGTCGGCGCCGGCATCTCCGGTGTCGGCAGCGCCTATCAGTTGACCAAGCAGATGCCCGACAAGCGCTTCGTGATCCTGGAGAGCCAGGACAGCTTTGGCGGCACCTGGCGGACGCACCGCTATCCCGGCATCCGCTCCGACAGCGACCTGCATACGTTCGGCTACAGCTTCAAGCCATGGGTCGGGCCGCCGATCGCGACCGCGGAAGAGATCCTCAACTACATGGGCGACGTGATCGAGGAGAACGACCTTGGCCGCCACATTCGCTATGGCCACCTCATCCTGTCCGCGAGTTGGTCGAGCGCGACCAGTCTCTGGACGGTCCAAGCGGTGAAGGGCAGGGATCACGAGCCCGTCACCTTTACAACGAATTTTCTCTGGATGTGCCAGGGCTACTACCGACACTCAAAGGGCTACACGCCGGAGTGGCCGGACATGGCGAAGTTCAAGGGCCGCATCGTCCATCCGCAGTTGTGGCCCGAGGATATCGATCTCACGGGCAAGCAGGTCGTGGTGATCGGCTCCGGTGCGACGGCCGCGACCATCCTGCCCTCGATCGCCGGCCAATGCGCGCATGTGACGATGCTGCAGCGGTCGCCGACCTACTTCCGCGTTGGCCGCAATGCGATCGAGCTGGCCGAGGAGCTGCGGAGACTGCAGGTGAAGGAGGAATGGATCCATGAGATCGTCAGGCGCAAGATCCTGTTCGAACAGGATTGGTTCACCAAGCGCTGCCTGACCGAGCCCGACCAGGTGAAGAAGGAGCTGATCGGCCAGATCAGCGCCATCCTCGGACCCGACTATACGGCCAAGCACTTCACCCCGAGCTACCGCCCGTGGCGGCAGCGTATCGCCTTCGTGCCGGATGCCGACCTGTTCGAGGGCATCAAGAGCGGCAAGGCCTCGGTTGTGACCAACGAGATCGAGCGGTTCACCGAGACAGGCATCAAGCTGAAGTCCGGCGACGAGCTCAAGGCCGACATCATCATCACCGCGACCGGCTTCGATCTCTGCGTGCTCGGCGACATCGCGTTTACGATCGACGGCAAGCCGCTCGACTTCGCTGACACCGTGACCTATCGCGGCATGATGTTCACCGGCGTGCCGAACCTGGCCTGGGTGTTCGGCTATTTCCGCGCCAGTTGGACGTTGCGCACGGACCTCGTCGCGGATTTCGTGTGCCGCCTGCTCGCGCACATGAAAGAAAAAGGTGTGAGCAAGGTCGTGCCGGCGCTGCGCCCGGAGGATCACAACATGCCGCTGCTGCCATGGATCGACCCGGAGAACTTCAACCCCGGCTACATGATGCGCAACATGCATCTGCTGCCCAAGCGCGGCGACAAGCCGGAGTGGCAGCACAGCCAGGACTATTGGAGCGAGAAGGACCAGATTCCTGCGATCGATCTGGACGATCCGGCGTTCGTGTACGGGTGAGCTTTTAACGGCCGGTGTGCCGCTCCAAAGACGGCGTCGTCCCCGCGAAAGCGGGGATCCATAGCCACCGGCAGGTGTGCTGGGCACAACGTCAACTTTCGTCCTGCCTCAAGACACATCACGCGGTATGGGTCCCGGGTCGGCGCCCGTCGACGCTCCGCGTCGCCGAGCTTGCCCGGGACGACAGTCTTGTAGGGACGCGCGATTCGGCTCGCCTCAATTCTCCCGCCGCGCCACACCGGTCGCGATCGCCGCGGCGGCGGTGCGGTTCTCGACGCCGAGCTTGGCGTAGATCTGCTCGAGGTGCTTGTCGACGGTGCGCGGGCTCAGTCCCAGGATTTGCGCGATGTCGCGGTTGGTCTTGCCCTTGGACAGCCATGACAGCACCTCGCCCTCGCGCGTGGTGAGACCGAACGCGCTGGAGAACTGCTTGGGCAGCTCGCCGGAGGACTCCTTGGCGAGCCGCAGCAGGAACTCGTTGGGCCCGGCTCCCCCCATATAGTAGAGGCGCAATTCGGGATGATCGGGAATCGAAGCGGCGGCCTTGGCGCCGCCTTTGCCGTTCTGCGCCTGATCCAGCCACAGCCGCAGCGCTTCCGGCAGCACGAGCTCCTCCGCCGTGCCAAAACTGTCCGACAACAGCTTCTGGGCCTGCGGCGTCGCCCACATCAGCCGTCCCTCGCGGTTGACGGCGAGCAGGAAGCGACCGGAGACGTCGAGCGCGGCGCGCGCGCTCTGCGTCATCCGGGCGTTGGCGAGATGCACGCGGATGCGCGCCAGCATCTCCGAGACGGCGATCGGCTTGGTGACGTAGTCGACGCCGCCGGCCTCCAGTCCCTGCACGATGTGCTCGGTGTCGGCGAGCCCGGTCATGAAGATCACGGGGACGTTGGAGAGGCCTGTCTCGCGCTTGAGCTTGCGGCAGGTCTCGAAGCCGTCCATGCCGGGCATGACCGCATCGAGCAGGATGATGTCCGGCGTGATCTGGTCGATAATGCGCATGGCCGCGGCGCCATCGAGCGCAACCATGACGGTCATGCCGGCCCCATCCAGCGCGTCCGTCAGCAGCCGAAGCGTCTCCGGCGAGTCGTCGACGACCAGAGCGACGTCGCGCTTCTTGCTGTCAATGCTCATAGGCGTGCAAGGTCTTCAGAGTTGCCATGTACTGATCGAGATCGAAGCGGTCGATGAGCGTGCGCATCTGGGCGACGA
This sequence comes from Bradyrhizobium sp. SZCCHNR2028, assembly GCF_032380995.1. Lineage (NCBI taxonomy): Bacteria > Pseudomonadati > Pseudomonadota > Alphaproteobacteria > Hyphomicrobiales > Nitrobacteraceae > Bradyrhizobium > Bradyrhizobium sp. SZCCHNR2028. The sequence continues at coordinate 342,897 of NZ_JAUHJF010000005.1, forward strand.
AGTCGGCATGCTCGGGATGCGCGTTGCGGATCTCGTCGAGCTTGAGCTGAATGGCCCTGATGTAGCCGATCTGGCCGAGGCTCATCAGCTCTTCGACATATTTGAGCGGCGGCCGGGATCCGGTGTCCGGCCGCCAGCGTGGCGGGGCCACGGGCGTGTCGGTCTGGTAGCTCCATTCGAGCTTCAGCAATTGACGTATCGCCTCCAGCAGCCTTGGGATGTCGATCGGCTTCATCAGGTAGCTGTCGTGAAAGGGTTGCGCCAACGGCCGGCCGTGCGCTTCGAGCGCGCTCGCAGATGTCATCAGGATCCGGGCCTGATGATGACCGCTGTTGCGCAAGGTCTCGGCCACTGTCCAGCCGTCCATGCCGGGCATCGAGATGTCCAGAATGAACAGATCCGGCTGGCAGTGTTGTGCGAGCGCGAGGCAGGCGGGACCGTCGGGCGCGCTCAGCAGGATGAAGCCGAGCGGCGTCAGCACTTCGCGTAGGAGGTCGCGATGCACAGGATCATCGTCAGTGATCAGGATCGTCCTGCGCGGCCCGCGATAGCCGGCCACCGGCGCCTTCACCGGCGCATGCCGCGTCGGGTTTGTCACCTCGGACAGCAGGATCTTGACCTTGAACGTACTGCCGGCGCCGACTTTGCTCACGACCTTGATGTCGCCGCCCATGACGCCGGCGAGCAGACGGCTGATCGTCAGGCCGAGCCCCGTACCTGTCTGCGGCTGCGCAACCCCGAGCGCGCCGCGCTCAAAGGGCGCGAAGATGCGTTCCAGATCGTCGGGCTGGATGCCCGGGCCGGTGTCGATCACCTCGAACTCGGCCACCGGGCTCCGATAGTGCACGACGAACTGGACGCTGCCTTCCCCGGTGAATTTGATGGCATTCGACAGCAGGTTGATCAGGATCTGGCGCAGCCGCTTCTCGTCGGCATAGACGACCAGCGGCAGGACCGCCGGCCGCTTGAACACGAAGTCGACGCCTTTCGCCGCGGCCTGCAATCGGAACATGCCCACGAGCTGATCCAGGAATTCGCTGAGACGGACCTCGTCGCGCGACAGATACAGCCGCCCGGCTTCGATCTTGGAAATGTCGAGAATGCCGTCGATCAGGCCGGACAGATGATCGGCGCTGCGGCGGACGACGCGAACCTGGTCCCGCGGCTTCGGTGCGAGGCTCGTGTCCTGCTCGAGCAGTTGCGCATAGCCGGAGATCGCGTTCAGCGGCGAGCGCAGCTCATGGCTGAGGCCGACCACATAGCGGCTCTTGGCGAGATTGGCTGATTCCGCAACTTCCTTGGCGCGCTGCAACTCTGCATCGGTGCGCTTGTGCGCCTCGATCTCCTGAATCAACAGCTGGGTCTGCCGCCGCGTCTCGTCTTCGGCCGCACGGCGGCTCTGCTGGGCCAGTACGAACAGCCACGTCACGACACCGATGATGATGGAGAGGGCGAAGAACACCTTCCACAGCACATCGGAGATGATGCCCTTGAAGCCCGGCAGCGCCGCCGACGTCTCCAGATAGATCATGCCGAGCGTCAGCGCGACGAGCCCGGCCGATGTCAGAAATACACCGACATAATGGCCGAGCTGCGAGTTGAACTTGGCCAGCAACGACTCTGGCAGCATGCCGCTGAGCGCCGCTGCGACCTGAGCCTGGGCCCGCGCGTGCGGCTTGCACAGGTCGTGGCAGCGGGCATCGAGCGAGCAGCACAGCGAGCAGATCGGACCGGCATAGGCCGGGCAGGAGGCGGTATCCTCCGGTTCGAAGTGATGCTCACAGATGCAGCATTGGATCTGCTCGATGTTCTGCCAGCTCCGCTTCGGCTTGCGTGCCAGATAGTATTTGCCGTCGGTCAGATAGGCGATCGCAGGCGCGGTGACGAGCGCGACGCCGAGCGCGACGAAGGTCGACAGCGCCTTTCCGGTCGGCCCGAACAGGCCATAGAAGGCGCTGATCGAGACGATCGTCGCGATCGTCATCGCGCCGACCCCCACCGGGTTGATGTCGTAGAGATGGGCGCGCTTGAACTCCATCTGCGGCGGGCGCAGGCCCAGCGGCTTGTTGATCACGAGGTCGGCGACGAGAGCGCCGACCCAGGAGATCGCGATGTTGGAGTACAGCGCCAGCGTCTGCTCCAGCGCCTTGTAGACGCCGATCTCCATCAGCAGCAGCGCGACGACGACGTTGAACACGAGCCACACGACGCGCCCCGGATGGCTGTGCGTCAGACGCGAGAAGAAGTTCGACCAGGCGATCGAGCCGGCATAGGCGTTGGTGACGTTGATCTTGATCTGGGAGACGATCACGAAGGTGCCGGTCAATGCAAGCGCCAGGTCCGGCCGGGCCAAGACGTAGCGGAACGCCTCCAGATACATGTGCGCGGGTTCGGCTGCGTGGTCGGCGGAGACTCCGTGGCTCAGCGCGAAGAAGGCGAGGAACGAGCCTGCCAGCAGCTTCAGTGCCCCGAGCACGATCCAGCCGGGGCCAGCCGACAACAGCGCGATCCACCACGACCGTTTGGACGTGCGGCGGTCACGCGGCAGGAAGCGCAGGAAGTCGACCTGCTCGCCGATTTGGGCGACCAGCGAGAACACGACCGCCGCGGCGGTCCCGAACAGCGCCAGATCGAGATGGCCCATGGGATCGCCGTGCTCGCCGGGAAACTGCTGCCATTCGACGAAGGAGTGCGGGCTGGCATAGGCGATCGCGGCAAAGGGGAGGATGTGCAGCACGACCCATAGCGGCTGTGTCCACAGCTGGAAGCGACTGATCAGGGTGATGCCGTAGGTGACGAGCGGGATGATGACGACGGCGCTGATGAGATAGCCGATCGGCCGGGGAATGCCGAAGCACATCTCCAGCGCCGAAGCCAGGATGACCGCCTCGATGGCGAAGAAGATGAAGGTGAACGACGCGTAGATCAGCGAGGTGATGGTCGAGCCGATATAGCCGAAGCCGGCGCCGCGGGTCAGCAGGTCGATGTCGATGCCGCATTTGGCCGCATGGTAGGCAATCGGCAGGCCGCAGCAGAAGATGATCACACTGGCGACCAGGATCGCGGCGGTCGCGTTGGTGACGCCATAGTTCAAGGTGATGGTGCCGCCGATCGCCTCAAGTGCGAGGAACGAGATCGCGCCCAGCGCCGTGTTGGCGACGCGGGCGGCGGACCAGCGCCGCGCGCTCTTGGCCGTAAAACGGAGCGCATAGTCCTCCAACGTCTGGTTGGCGACCCATTGGTTGTATTGGCGCCTGACGCGGTCGATCCGCTGCCGCCCTGCCACTCTCGAACTCCTCACGCGAAGCGGTTCACCCGCACGCATTGTCCTGCCGCTCGCAAGACCTACGCAGAGCCTACGTCGCGCTTTTGCGGTGCAGTATACGCAATCTTGCGTATCCGTGCGTTGCACAAAGCGCGCCATCCTTCGTCCGACGCCAACGCGTGTCCTCGAACCAATGAATGGGGTGCTCATGTCAGACGAAACCAAAAAGGGCCTGAAGTCGCCACTTCGGCGCCAATTGCTGATGGGAATGGCCGCGATCCCGGCGCTCGCCATGATGCCGCGGCCGTCCTTCGGCGCCGGCCCTGCAACCTCTGCAGTCAACACCACCGGCCTTGCAGTCACGGATAGCGAAGTCACCGTCGGCATTCTGCATTCGGTCACCGGCACGATGGCGATCTCGGAGACCGGCTCGGTGCAGGCCGAGAAGCTCGCCATCGAGCAGATCAATGCCGCCGGCGGCGTGCTCGGCCGTAAAATCAAGTACATCCAGGAGGACGGCGCTTCCGACTGGCCGACCTTCGCCGAGAAGGCCAAGAAGCTGCTGGTCAACGACAAATGCGCGGCTGTCATGGGCTGCTGGACCTCGGCCTCGCGCAAGGCGGTGCTGCCGGTGTTCGAACAGTACAACGGTATGCTGTACTACCCGACCTTCTACGAAGGCCTCGAGCAGTCGAAGAACGTCATCTACACCGGCCAGGAGGCGACCCAGCAGATCATCGCCGGCCTCGACTGGGTCAACAAGACCAAGGGCGCCAAGACCTTCTATCTGCTCGGCTCCGACTACATCTGGCCGCGCACCTCGAACAAGATCGCGCGCAAGCACATCGAGGGCCATCTGCAGGGTGCCAAGGTCGTCGGCGAGGAATATTTCCCGCTCGGCCACACCCAGTTCAACTCGGTCATCAACAAGATCAAGCTGACCAAGCCGGACGTGATCTACGCGATCATCGTCGGCGGTTCCAACGTCGCGTTCTACAAGCAGCTCAAGGCGGCCGGCATCGACATGTCGAAGCAGACGCTGCTCACCATCTCCGTGACCGAGGACGAGATCGACGGCATCGGCGGTGAGAACATCGCGGGCGCGTATGCCTGCATGAAATATTTCCAGTCGCTCGACAATCCGAACAACAAGGCTTTCGTCGCCGACTTCAAGAAGATGTGGGGCGAGAAGACCGTGATCGGCGACGTGACGCAGGCGGCCTATCTCGGCCCGTGGCTGTGGAAGCTGACGGTCGAGAAGGCCGGCAGCTTCGACATCGACAAGGTCGCGGCGGCCTCGCCCGGCATCGAGTTCAAGGGCGCGCCGGAAGGCTATGTTCGGATCCACGAGAACCACCATCTCTGGTCCAAGACCCGCGTCGGCCGCGCCAAGGCGGACGGTCAGTACGAGCTGATCTACGAGACCGCCGACTTGGTCGAGCCCGATCCGTTCCCGAAGGGCTATCAGTAAGCCTGCGCCGCACGCCTCTTCGCGGTGGGCCGATGAGGCGATGCAGTTGCCGCACAAAAAGTGCGCTCCCTCCCCCCTTGTGGGGGCGGGTTGGGGAGGGGGTACCCCACCCACAGCTCGTCGTGGAGGCCCCCCTCCCTAGCCCTCCCCCACAAGGGGGGAGGGAACGATCTTGGCCGCGGACACGCTGTGCCGGCGCCGATCCATTTTGCAGCAGGGCATCACGAGAGGACGGATCATGTTCGGTGACTATTCCATCGGCGACCTCGGGGCCATCTTCGCGATGCAGGGCTTCGCGGGCCTCATCCTGTTTTCGGTCTACGTGCTGATGGCGCTGGGGCTCGCCATCATCTTCGGCCAGATGGGCGTCATCAACATGGCGCATGGCGAGTTCATGATCCTCGGCGCTTACGTCACCTGGATGACGTCGAATTCCTTCCAGCATTTCCTCCCCTCGCTGTTTCCCGGCTACTTCTTCGTCGCGATGATATTCGCCTTCATCGCCTCCGGATCGCTCGGCATGCTGGTCGAATGGGCGATGATACGCCGCCTCTACAAGCGGCCGCTCGATACGCTGCTCGCGACCTGGGGCCTCAGCCTGATCCTGCAGCAGGCCTATCGTTCGGTGTTCGGCGCGCGCGAGGTCGGCGTCGAGCTGCCCGAGTGGATGATGGGCTCCTGGCAGGCGACTGACGCCATCCAGATCCCGATCAACGGCATGTTCGTGATGTGCCTGACCATCCTCATCACGATCGTGGTGGCCTACGTGCTGTTCCTGTCGCGCTGGGGCAAGCAGGTGCGCGCTGTGGTGCAGAACCGCGTCATGGCGGGCGCCGTCGGCATCAACACCGAGAAGGTCGACCGCTACACCTTCGGCCTCGGCTGCGGCATTGCCGGCGTCGCGGGCTCGGCCTTCACCATGATCGGCTCGACGGGTCCGACGGCCGGACAGCTCTACATCGTCGACACCTTCCTGGTCGTCGTGTTCGGCGGCGCCGCCAGCCTGATCGGCACCATCGCCTCCGCCTTCACCATCTCCCAGGCGCAGTCGACCATGGAGTTCTTCATGTCCGGCTCGATGGCCAAGGTGCTCACGCTGCTTGCGATCGTCGCCATCCTGATGATGCGGCCGCAGGGCCTGTTCGCCCTCAAGGTCCGCAAGTGAGCCAGCTCCGACAGCCCAACAAGAAAGCACGGTCATGATCATTAACTCGCGCTTTTTCAACCGATCAGAACTCATCGGCTTCGTCTCGCTGCTGCTCCTGCTCGTCGTCATCCTGCCCTTGGCGCTCGATGTGTTCCGCCTCAACCTGGTCGCGAAATATCTGACCTACGCCTTCGTTGCGATCGGCCTGGTGCTGTGCTGGGGCTATGGCGGCATCCTGAGCCTCGGCCAGGGCGTGTTCTTCGGACTCGGCGGCTACTGCATGGCGATGTTCCTGAAGCTGGAGGCCTCCAGCGTCGCCAACACCAAGATCCAGTCGACGCCGGGCATCCCCGACTTCATGGACTGGAATCAGCTGACGCAGCTGCCGTTCTTCTGGAAGCCATTCCAGAGCTTCCCGTTCGCGCTGGCGGCGATCATCCTGGTGCCGGCGATCTTCGCCTTCATCATCGGCGCCGCGATGTTCAAGCGGCGCGTCGGCGGTGTCTACTTCGCGATCATCACCCAGGCGATCGCGGCCATCCTGACCATCCTGATCGTGGGACAGCAGGGTTATACCGGCGGCATCAATGGCATCACCGATCTGCGCACCCTGCACGGCTGGGACATCCGCACCGATCACGCCAAACTCATCCTCTACTTCGTCGAAGTGTTCCTGCTGTTCGTCGCCATCCTGGTGGCGCAGTTCATCCGCCTGACCAAGCTCGGCCGCATTCTGGTGGCGATGCGTGAGCAGGAGGATCGGGTCCGCTTCTCCGGCTACAGCGTCGCCAACTTCAAGATCTTTGCCTTCTGCGCTGCCGCAGTGTTCGCCGCGGTCGGCGGTGCCCTGTTCACTTTGGAAGTCGGATTCATGTCGCCGTCCTTCGTCGGCATTGTGCCGTCGATCGAAATGGTGATCTACACCGCGGTCGGCGGCCGGCTGTCGATCTTCGGCGCGGTCTACGGCACGATCCTGGTCAACTTCGCCAAGACCAGCCTGTCGGAAACCTTCCCGCAGCTCTGGCTGTTCGGCCTCGGCGCGCTCTTCATTGCGGTGGTCCTTGCCTTCCCGAACGGGCTGGCCGGGATCTGGGGCGATCACGTGCAGCCGCGCATCGATCGCCTGCTGGCGTCCCGCACCAAGAAATCCGGCAATGGCGGGCTCGTCGCCAACGGCGCCCCCGCAGAGTGAGGAGACAGCGATGCTCATCGGTCATCAGCCCAAGGACTTCCTGCTCGCGGTCGAAGCGCTCACGGTTTCCTTCGACGGCTTCAAGGCGGTCAACGATCTCTCCTTCTATGTCGAGGAGAACGAGATTCGCGTGATCATCGGCCCGAACGGCGCAGGCAAGACCACGGTGCTCGACCTGATCTGCGGAAAGACCAAGGCGACCTCGGGCTCGATCCAGTTCCGCGGCAAGGAGCTGACGAAGCTGCGCGAGAACGAGATCGTCAAGGCGGGTGTCGGTCGCAAGTTCCAGACGCCGTCGGTGTTCGAGGATCTCAGCGTGTTCGAGAATCTCGAGATCTCGTTTCCGCGCGGCCGCACCGTGTTCGGCTCGCTCACCTTCCAGCGCGACGCGGTCGTCAAGGACCGCGTCGAGGAGGTCGCCGAGATGATCTTCCTCAAGGACCGTCTCAAGACCTCGGCCGCCGAGCTCAGCCACGGCCAGAAGCAGTGGCTCGAGATCGGCATGCTGCTGATCCAGAACCCGGACCTGCTGATGCTCGACGAGCCCGTGGCCGGCATGAGCGTCAGCGAGCGCGCCAAGACCGCCGAGTTGCTCAACCGCATCATCAAGGATCGGTCGGTGCTCGTCATCGAGCACGACATGAAGTTCGTCGAGGACATCGCGCACAAGGTCACCGTGCTGCACCAGGGTCAGATCCTCTCTGAAGGCACGATGGAGCGGGTCAAGAACGATCCCAAGGTCGTCGAAGTCTATCTGGGGCATTGAGCGATGATCGCGATCCTGTTCGCTCCGAATGACGCCGCGTTCCCCTCCCCCTTGTGGGGAGGGGTTAGGGGAGGGGGCCCACGGCGGCAGTCTCGCTTGGGGCCACCCCCCTCCCCAACCCTCCCCCACAAGGGGGGAGGGAGCGCTCTGCCGATGTTGCTGCAGCCTCATCCAAGTTCATCACTTTGCAGGAGCCATTGATGCTCGCAATCTCCGATCTCCATGTCGCCTACGGCCAGAGCGAGGTGCTGCATGGCCTGAACGTGAAGGTCGCGCCCAACGAGATCGTTGCGATCATGGGGCGCAACGGCATGGGCAAGACCACGCTGATGAAGTCGCTGATGGGCATCCTGCCGGCCAAGAGCGGTTCGATCGCGATGGACGGCGCCGAGCTCGCAAGCCTGAAGAGCTATGAGCGTGTCGCCAAGGGGCTCGCCTACGTGCCGCAGGGCCGCATGATCTTCTCGACCATGACGGTGAAGGAGAACATCGAGACCGGCCTCGTGGTCTCCGGCGAGTCCGAGGTGCCCGCCGACATCTACGAGCTGTTTCCGGTGCTGCTGGAGATGAAGGGCCGCCGCGGCGGCAATCTCTCCGGCGGCCAGCAGCAGCAGCTCGCGATTGCCCGTGCGCTCGCGACCAAGCCCAAGGTGCTGCTGCTGGATGAGCCGACCGAGGGCATCCAGCCGTCGATCATCAAGGACATGGCGCGCACCCTGAAGCGCATCCGCGACGAGAAGGGGCTGTCGATCGTCGTCTCCGAGCAGGTGCTGAGCTTCGCGCTCGACATCGCCGACCGCGTGCTGGTGATCGAGAACGGCGAGATCGTCCGCGACGATCCGCGCGAGTCCGTCGATGCCGCGCAGGTCTCGAAATATCTGTCCGTCTAACCACTCCGTCCAAGCAAGCAACAAGGGGAGCTTCTGATGCCAGACACATTGATCAAGGTCGATCTGACCAAATCGGCCTATGAGAACGACAAGGTGCACAACCGCTGGCACCCTGACATTCCGATGGTGGAGTGGGTCAATCCGGGTGACGACTTCATCATCGAGACCTATGACTGGACCGGCGGCTTCATCAAGAACAACGACTCCGCCGATGACGTGCGCGACATCGACCTGTCGATCGTGCATTTCCTGTCCGGCCCGATCGGCGTCAAGGGCGCCGAGCCGGGCGACCTCCTGGTCGTCGACCTGCTCGACGTCGGTCCGTTGAAGGAGAGCCTGTGGGGCTTCAACGGCTTCTTCTCCAAGCAGAACGGCGGCGGCTTCCTGACCGATCACTTCCCGCTGGCGCAGAAGTCGATCTGGGACATCAAGGGCCTCTACACCTCGTCGCGTCACGTGCCGGGCGTGAACTTCGCCGGCCTGATCCATCCCGGCCTGATCGGCTGTCTGCCCGATCCGAAGCTGCTCGCGACCTGGAACGAGCGCGAGACCGCGCTGATCGCCACCAACCCGACCCGCGTGCCCGGTCTCGCCAACCCGCCGTTCGCGCCGACCGCGCATGCCGGACAGGCCAAGGGCGACGCCAAGGCCAAGATCGGTGCCGAGGGCGCCCGCACCGTGCCGCCGCGCGAGCATGGCGGCAATTGCGACATCAAGGACCTGTCGCGCGGCTCGAAGATCTACTTCCCGGTCTACGTGCCCGGCGGCGGCCTCTCGATGGGCGATTTGCACTTCAGCCAGGGCGACGGCGAGATCACCTTCTGCGGCGCCATCGAGATGGCCGGCTGGCTGCACATCAAGGTCGACGTCATCAAGGACGGCGTGGCGAAATACGGCATCAAGAACCCGATCTTCAAGCCGTCGCCGATCACGCCGAACTATCGCGATTACCTCATCTTCGAGGGCATCTCGGTCGACGAGGCCGGCAAGCAGCACTATCTCGACGTCCACATCGCCTATCGCCAGGCCTGCCTCAACGCCATCGAGTACCTGAAGAAGTTCGGCTACTCCGGTGCCCAGGCCTACTCGATCCTCGGCACCGCGCCGGTGCAGGGCCACATCTCGGGCGTGGTCGACGTGCCCAATGCCTGCGCCACGCTGTGGCTGCCGACCGAGATCTTCGACTTCGACGTGATGCCGTCGTCGGCGGGGCCGATCAAGCACATCACGGGCGACATCCAGATGCCGATCTCGCCGGACAAATAGCGGTCTCCCTGCGCGATGGGTGCGGGACGGCAGCGTATCCGCCGCCCCGCATCCGCCGCGTGAGATGGAGATGATTGTTGCGCAGGAGACGAGACGATGCCGGTCTATGAATATCTCTGTGATACATGCGGACCATTCACCGACATGCGCCCGATGGCTGAATGTGATGAGCCGCAGGTCTGTCCGCAATGCCAGGACATGGCGCCGCGCGTGATCCTCACCGCACCCGCCTTCGCCTGCATGCCCGCGGAGCGGCGAACGGCGCATGCCACTAATGAGCGCAGCCGCCACGCGCCGCAGACGGTCGCGGAATACAAGGCGAAGCACGGGCCGGGCTGCGGCTGCTGCTCGCCGAAGAAGTCGCCGCGGTTGATGACCAAGACCAGGAGCGGCGCCAAGGGCTTTCCGACGGCGCGGCCGTGGATGATCAGCCACTGAACGCGAGGGGCGGCGCGATCCGCCGTCCCTCAGCGTGACGCCGGCACGCGGCGCGGACCCGGACCCGTCGGCTGGCCGCCGAACTTGACAGTCATCGCATTGGCGCCGTCGCTGATGTCGAGCAGCGTCTTGCGGCTCTCGTCGATCACCTTGGCCGATTTGCGCTTGAAGCTGTCGACGAGCTCGCGCATCGACTTGATCTGATCGAACAGCTGTCCGGGATTGCCGTCCGCGAAGCCGGGAATGGCGCCGTCGATCCTGGTCACGAGCGTGTCGAAGCCCTTGAACACGTCCTCGGCCTTGTCGATCGCGGCGTCGATCGCTGCGGTCTTCTCCTGCAGCGACGCCGTCTCGGACTCGAAGGTCTGCAGCGCCTCCTTGATGGCCGGTGCATTGCTGACGATGAATTTGTCGACGTTGTGCACCGTCTCGACCATCGTCTCCTGGTCCTTGAGGTCGGCCGTCAGCACCGGCACCCCGTCGCGATCGAACGGCACCGGCGGCGCCGTCGGCGCGCCACCGACCAGCGAGATCGCGGCGATGCCGGTCAGGCCCTGAAATTCGATGCCGGCCGTGGTGTCCTTGCGGATCGGCGCCGAATTGTCGAGCGTGATCATGGCAACGATCTTGCGCGGGCTTTCGAGGTTGATCGAGAGGATCTGCCCGGCCTGCACGCCGTCGAAATTCACCGGGCCGCCCTTGCGCAGGCCCGCCGCCGAGCCGCCGTCGAACACGACGCGCATGACGCTGCGCTGCTGGGCGATCCGCGCCTTCTGCTTGATCAGGACGCCGCTGATCCCGGCCGCAACGGCCGCGATCGTCAGGGTTCCGACGATGAGATTGATCGCGCGCATTCCGTGTCCGTCGCTGCCTCTGCTCGATTTTAGCCGTTAAGTCTTCCGGTTGGAAGCTCAGCGCGCGAGCCCGGGCCGGGACGGGGCGGCGAGGCCCGCGAGCAGCACCGCGAGAATCCCGGTCAGGAAGATACCGTCGAAGGTTCCGGCGCCGCCGATCGAGGCCACGGGCGCGCCGAGGCTGCCGATCTTGTCGAGGTTCATCAGGTCGGCGCCGACCAGCGTCCCCATCGAGCCGCCGATATAGGCCAGCGGCGCGGCATATTCGCGCGACAGCAGGAACGCCAGGATCGCGGTCACGACGACCGGCGCGAACACCGGCACGGCGATGCCGACGCCCTGCACCGGCGTCGCCATCGCGTGGATGATCACCGCGATCACCAGCACCGCGATCGCGGCGCGCAGCCAGAGCTGGTAGCGCAACATGAGATAGGTCGACATGATCGTCGGGATCACGGCGCCGCCGACATTTACGGCGAGGAGGGTGCCGGGCCATTGATGCACCAGCGGCACGACATACTGCATGCCGAAGAAGTCGATGATCTCGCCGGAGCGCGCGACCTGTCCGGGCAGCATGGTGATCGGAATGTTGAAATAGCTGCCGATCAGCGATCCGAACAGCAGCAGCATCGCGGTGCCCGAGCTGACGCCGAGCTTCATGTAGGCGTAGCGCAGGATGCCGAGCTGGATCAGGACGATCAGGACGCCGAACGCCAGCACCAGGATGGCGAAGAAGGCCGGCGTGATCGGCAGATATTGGACCTGGGAATGCATGTCGAAAGCGTTTGAGATGTGGGCCTTGCCGTCCCCGTAGGATCATTCCACGGGGACGGCAGGGTGACAAATGGGCATTCGTCGCCTGGTTCCCAAGAGCGGCCATGCTCCCGTTCATTTGCCCGCAGCGATCATCGTGGTGTGCAGCACATAGCGCTCCGCCCCCTGTGTCAGGGCATCGAATGGCCAGCAGGTCGACAGCACCAGTTCGGCTCTGGCGGTCGCCGGATCGATGCCGGAGGCATCGAAGCGGACGACACGGGCGGCATCGGCGCGATAGCGGAAGCTCTTGCCGTCGCGCCTGACGATGTCGATCTCGTCGCCGATCCTGATGTCGCGCAGGAAGCGGAAATGCGTGTCGCGGTGCGCGGAGTACACCGCGATGCCCGGCTGGCCCGGCTCGGCACTGCCTTCGACATGGCCGGCGCCGAAGGCGAGCGCCTGGCCGCTGGAGCCGGCCAGCGCAATGGTGGAGACGCCGAGGCGCTTCACCTCGATCCGCGCCACCGGGACCGTGTCGGCCCAGGACCACGGCTTGACCGGCCGGCCCGTCGCGATGGTCCTAGTGAAGGCGCGGTCGAGCAGTACTTGTGCGACGATCGCCTTGGCGTGGATGAGAGCGCCGTGACCGAACAGGGCGAGGCCGACCAGGCCAATCGCGAGCGGGATGAGGACACGAGGCATGAACTCTCCTTTCGTCATTGCCAGGAGCGAAGCGACGAAGCAATCCAGAGTCGCGCACCCGGCCCTGGATTGCTTCGTCACCTTCGGCTCGTCGTAATGACGCCGTTAGTTAGTTGGCAGCCCGCCGCCGAAGGGCGGCGAGCCAGATCAGTTCGAGCATCAGGATCCCCAGCCCGAGCAGCATGCTGAGCTCGGCATCGGTTGCCGTCTTCGGCAGCGTGATCGTGGCGGGCGCCGCCGGCACCACCGGCCGCTTCAGCGCGGCGAGCTGGATGTCGCCGTCGGCTTCGGCGCGGCGGTCCTTCCGCATCGCCGGCATCCCACCGCGCTCGCCGAACACCTTCTCATAGTCCCAGCCTGCCGGCAGGTTGAACGGCAGCTCGGCGAGCCTCAGCGGCTCGCCATCGGTCCGCCGCGGCGTCTTGTCGACGGCGACGAGGCTGGTCAGGCGCGTCACCAGCTGATGCTCCAGCGCGAGCTTCAGAATCGCGCCGTCGGCTTCCTCTGATGTCATCTGCCGCATCGTCTGTGCCACCTCGGCATCGCCGATCTTGCGCCGGGCCCACAGCTTGGAGAGGCCCTTGCCTTCGGCGGCGCCTGACAGCGGCAGCGTGATGGTCCAGGGCTGGTCGCCGATGCGGCCCTTGAGCTGCAGCGATCCGGCGAGGCGGTCGAGTTTCGTCGCCAGCACCAGCGGCTCGTCGCGATAGACGTCGGGCAGCACCGCGGGCGTCAGATCGGCCGAGGCTTCCGAGAACGTCGCGGTCAGAGCGGTCACGGCCGGGTTCTCGAGCTTGGCGAACAGGCCGCGCATGCGCTCCTCGACCTGCTCGACCGAGCCGATATGGGTGAAGGCGCCGCGGCCGAGTTCGGCGGCGCGCGTCATCAAATAGGTGTTCGGTGCCGAGCCGATGCCGACCATGAAGATGCGCGAGCGGCCGCGCATTGCGGTGATGGTCTCGAATAGCTGCTGCTCGTTGCCGATGGCGCCGTCGGTGAGGAATACCACCTGCCGCACGCGGTCGCTGTCGCTGCCATCATCGGTCAGCGCCGCGCGCATCGCCGGCACCATCTCGGTGCCGCCGCGCGCGTCCAGCGAACTCACGTAGCTGGTGGCGCTGCCGACATGCTCGGCATCGGCCGGCACCGAGGACGGAAACAGCACCGTCATGGTGTCGTCGAAGCGGATCACGTTGAAGCGATCGTTCGGCTGCAGCCGTCCCAGAGCATAGAGCAGGCTGGCCTTGGCCTGGCGGATCGAGGTGCCGCCCATCGATCCGGAATTGTCGATCACGAAGATGACGTCGCGCGGCTGCGGCCGCTGCGCCGGCGCTGCCACGGCAGGCGGCGTGACGAAGGCGAGCAGATAATCGGCATCGCCGACCTGCTCGTGGAACAGTCCGACCGTAGGCATCGCCGTCGTGGCCGGCTTCCAGGTCAGCTCGAAATCGCGATCGGCCGGCACCACGCCCTTCGCCAGGGTCACGACCCGCGTGTTCGCATCGGGGCTGTCGATGGTCACCTGGTGATGATGGCTCTTGACCTCGCCGAGTGCGAAGCCGGCCTGCAGCCGCACCGTGATCTTGGTCGGGTTGACCGGATCACTCTTGGCGGGGTCGAGCACCTCCGGCGAGATGCGGTCGCGATCAGGCACGGGATCGCTGCTCGCCGCGCCCCAGCCGTTGCTATCAGGGCGTAAATCGACGCTCTGCACGATCGGCGCCGGATTGTAGCGCGGCGCGACCACCAGCGGCACCCGCAGCGAGAATTCGCCGCCACTCTGCGCCACCGGTTGCTGATACTCGATCTGCACCAGCACGGTCTCGCCGGGGCCGATATTGGCGAGCGAGTTGGTGAAGATGTTCGGCCGCTCCTGCTCGGTCAGCGCCGCGGTCTTGCCGTCGCGCTTGGCCTGCTCATAGATCACCTTGGCCTGTTGGCGCGGCTTGATGTCGCCGACCACGACGCGGTCGCCGACGATCATCTTCAGCGTGTCCACCGCGCTGTCCGGCGGCAGCGGATAGACATAGACCGCCTCCATCCATTGCGAGCTCGTGTTCTTGAACAGCTGCGTCACGCGCGCCCGCGCCGTCGGCCCTGAAACGACGATATCGACATCGATGCCGAGCCGCGGCGCCTCGGTGTAACCGAGGTCGCTCTTGAACAGCAGCGCCCCGGAGCGGGCATCGCCCGGCCTGGTCAGCGGCGCCAGCGGCCCTTCGGAGGACCAGCCAGGGGTGACGCTGAGAAACAGCGCCGCGAAGCCGACCAGCAGCACGGCGGCGGCCTGCAGCAGCAGGAATAGCAGCATGGTCACGATCCACGACCGGACCGGATGGGTGCTGCTTCTGATATCGTGGTCGATCGTCTCGCTCATCATTGGCTCCGCAACGAACAATTTCGGCCTGCCGACACTGAGCGCAGCGCGCCAGCGCCGCGAGCGGAATGGTCGGTCTTGTTCGG
Organism: Bradyrhizobium sp. SZCCHNR2028; assembly: GCF_032380995.1. Lineage (NCBI taxonomy): Bacteria > Pseudomonadati > Pseudomonadota > Alphaproteobacteria > Hyphomicrobiales > Nitrobacteraceae > Bradyrhizobium > Bradyrhizobium sp. SZCCHNR2028. Next base: position 358,107 of record NZ_JAUHJF010000005.1, read on the forward strand.
CCGCGGCCCGCCCGCGCCTGTCCGGTGGCGGTCGAGAGCGCGGCTGATCTGTCCGGGTTTGTGCTGATTTGTCCGTCTGCTAGAAGAGGTGGGCGTCACGCGGCAGGGGACAGGATGTCGAACCCGGACAACAGCGAGCTTTCCGACGAGCAGAGCCGGCAGGTCGCGGAGACCATCCGCGAGGAGATCGCGCGGCGCCGGATGTCGCGGCAGGCGCTGGCGGAGCAGGCCAGGCTGAGCCTGTCGACCCTAGAGAAGGCGCTCGGCGGCCGCCGCCCGTTCACGCTGGCGACCATCGTCCGGCTGGAGCAGGCGCTCGGCATGTCCCTGCGCAAGGCGCCGAGCGCGCCTCTCGCGGCGCCTGCCACGAGCGGCGGCATCGCGCCGGACAGTCTCGGCTCCTATTCGCGGCGGGCTGTGGAGTGGATCGAGGGCACCTACGTCACCTTGCGGCCGTCATTCGGCGACAAGGACGCGATCTACGCCTACCGCACCGACATCGTCTGGGACGATGCGGCGTCGTCGCTGGTGTTTCGCGAGGGCGCGCGGCTCGATGCGGCGTTCACGCAGTTCGGCGAGGTCGCCGTGCCCAACCAGTCCGGCTTCGTCTACCTCGTCACCAACCGCCACGGTCAGCACCGCCTGATCACCGTGTCGCGGCCGACCATCACCGGCGAGATGTACGGCATCATCACGACGCTGTTGGCGGGCCGCGGCTCGCTGCTGACGCCGATCGCGGCGCCCATCGCGCTGCTGCCGCTGCGCAATGTGGTGGAGCCGAGCTTCGGCCGACTCGGGACGGATGATCGACACTATGGGGTGTACCGCGAGCATCTGCGCAAGACGGTCGAGGAGCCGTTCGCACTGTTCGTGCAAGGCGTGCCGTGAGTTGTTAGGTGTAGGGTGGGCAAAGGCGCGCCCCGGTGCGTGTTGCATGCTGCGCTCCACCGCGCGCCGTGCCCACCATTCGCTCCGAATGCGCCGACGGACGGTGGGCACGCAACCGCCCTGCGGGCGTCCGCTTTGCCCACCCTACGGCAGCTGACTCCGTCGCCGCGTTCGCTAGGACGGTGCGTGTGGGAGACGCGGTGCTCCTACAAATACGCTGTCGTCCCGGCGAACGCCGGGACCCATACCCCCAGGGAGGGGTTTGAGGCTGGCTGGTCATTGGCATTTTGCCCAACACAACCGCCGCGGAGTATGGGTCCCGGCGTTCGCCGGGACGACAGCGGTGGGTGGGCGGATTCACGGCTCAAACAGCAGAAGGCCTAAACAGCAGAACGGATCGAACAGCAGACGACGGACATGTCGACGCATTCCCGCGGCACATCATGCCCGAGGTCTGCGATCAGTTCGTCCCTCCTCAAATGCAGAGGGCGCAGGGAATGCCGGGTGAAGGCCTCACCCATGGCCCGCCTGCTCAAAAAATGCAGGCGGCAGGTACCACAGGCAAAGCCGATTCAACCGGCATTCCCTGCGCGACGGTCTTCACGCTTATACGCAGTCTCCCTGGTGCGCCGGGCTTGTTGGCCACCATTCGCGACAATGCTTGCGCATTGCGCGGGACACCAGCATCGGGGTGTCAGGACGCTGCGACTTCACGTCCGCAAGCGATCGTTCGTCCGCATCCTCGTTGAGGAGAATGCTGCGATCTCTCGCGGCCATCGCATCCCCACCTCGCGTGTCGTGACGATCGCGCGCAACGCCCCTCTGCGGTGAGGCGGGATGCAGGGATACAATCATGAATTCCGAAAAATCGCAAGTAAATTATTTTTATCAGAATCCGGAGGCAAGCCGAACATCGGTTTTCTTCGTGAAGAGCAGGCTCTTGCCGCGATGTCGGTCAGCTCCCCTCCCCCTTGCGGGGAGGGGGTGGGGGTCCAACGAGTCGTGCTCGATGTGATGAGGGAGGATCTCTGAGAGACGCGAGCACGGCTTCGCGGCAGGGGCGAGGGGGGCTGAGGTCCAGAGCGCCTGATATATCGAGCGACGATTTCGATAGGCGCGGGGGCCTTCATGCGGGTCGGTGCGCGTGGACCCCCACCCCCAACCCCTCCCCGCAAGGGGGAGGGGAGCACACTGCCGTCGTTGCGAGAGCGAGGCCAATGCCAAGCCCGTGTGCTCAGACCAGCGAAACGGGTTGGCTGAAGCACACGGGACGATCTTGTCCGCCTATCCCCCCACGTCCGCGCTGATGATGTCGCCGAACAGGTCCCATTTGCCGCCCTTGAACTGCATCATCTTGAGCTGCTCGATCGGGGCGAAATCATTGGGGCCGGTATTGACCTTGATGCCGGGGATCAGGGTGTCGGGCGCAAAATCCTTCAGGCTGGCCGCCTGCTTCATGACGTTGTCGCGGGTGAGAGTGTCGCCGCACTGCTTCAGGGTCTGCACCATGGTCTGGGCCGCGGCATAGCCATAGGCGAGGTTGGCGTCGGAGATGTTGGCGCCCGGCATGTACTTGTCGATGAAGGCCATGAACTTCTTCATGCCCTCGTCGTCCTTCCACTGCGGGTCCGACGGATCCTTGAGATAGCCGGCGGACAGCACGCCTTCGGACGCATCGAGGCCGGCGGGCTTCATCACCGCGCCGATCGAGATCGAGACGTCGGTCATGACATGCATCGGCTTCCATTCCAGCTCGGCGATCTTCTTGATCGCCTGGGCGGCGAATTTCGGCGTGGAGATGTTGACGAACACGTCAGCGCCGGTTCCCTTCAGCTTGACGATATGGGAATCGATCGAGGGCTCGGTGGTCTCGTAGCTCTCCTCGGCGACGATCATGGTCTTGGCCTTGTCGCCGAGCACCTCCTTGATGCCGAGGACGTAGTCCTTGCCGAAATCGTCATTGGCATAAAAGATCGCGATCTTCGCGTTCGGCTTCTCCTTGAGGATGTACTTGGCGAAGATCCGCGCCTCGACGCGGTAGCTCGGCTGGAAGCCCATGGTCCAGGGGAATTCCTTCGGGTCGTTCCATTTGCTGGCGCCAGTGGCCAGGAACAGCTGCGGCACCTTCTTGGCGTTGTGATATTTCTGCACGGCGGTCTGGGTCGGCGTGCCCAGCGCGTTGAACACCAGGAACACCTCGTCGCTCTCGATCAGCTTGCGCACCTGCTCGACCGTCTTCGGCGGGCTGTAGCCGTCGTCATAGGAAATGAAGTTGATCCGGCGGCCGTTGACGCCGCCCTGATCGTTGATCATCTTGAAGTAGGCTTCCTCGGTCTTGCCGATGATGCCGTAGGCCGAGGCCGGGCCGCTATACGCCTCGACGTTGCCGATCCTGATTTCGGTGTCGGTGGCGCCGGTGTCGTATTTCTTCTGCGCAAGCGCGCTCTGGCTCGCCAGTACGGAAAAGGCGGCCGCGGCCGCGAATGAGAGCAGAGTCCTGGTCGTCATCGGCAACATCCCTGGGCTTCCTCGATTGAATTTCCGTGATTGTCGTTTTTGCTCTTGGCCTGCGGCGATGGTGGCCATGGGAGGCCGCTCACCGCAATCGAGTGGGCAGATGTGTGCAATGCACTGTCTTGCGTCCAGGCGCTGGCCTTGGGAACCTGGCGGAGGCCGATCGGGCGCGCCGCAGGTGATTTTGCCGGCCAGCCACTCCACGCAAGTTGATACGGGCGTTTCCGGCGCATCTTCTCCCGCGCACGAAGCAGGATCCTCCCGGCACCGCCATGACGAAAAGCCCGTTCTACACGGCCGAGCACGAGGCCTTCCGCGACGTCATCAGGCGGTTCGTCGACAAGAAGATCGCGCCGTTCGCGAGCACGTGGGACGAGGCCGGCGAATTTCCGCGCGCGCTGTATCTGAAGGCGGCGGAGATCGGCCTGCTTGGGCTCGGCTTCCCGGAGGAATTCGGCGGCGTGCCGGCCGACCAGTTCATGAAGATCGTGTCGTCGCAGGAATTGGCGCGTGCGGGTGCCGGCGGCATCAGCGCCAGCCTGATGAGCCATACGATCGGCGCGCCGCCGATCGCGCGCGCCGCGCAGCCGCAGGTGAGGGCGCGCGTGCTGCCGGAGATTCTTGCTGGGCGCAAAATCTCGGCGCTGGCGATCACCGAGCCGAGCGGCGGCTCCGACGTTGCCAATCTCAGGACCAAGGCGGTCCGCGACGGCGATCACTACGTCGTCAGCGGCGAGAAGACGTTCATCACCTCGGGGATGCGCGCTGACTACATCACGGTCGCCGTGCGCACCGGCGGACCTGGGCCGGCGGGCGTCAGCCTGCTGCTGGTTCCCGGTGACACACCGGGCCTGACGCGCACCAAGCTCGACAAGATGGGCTGGTGGGCGTCGGACACCGCGACCCTGCATTTCGGCGGCTGCCGCGTGCCCGTCGAGAACCTGATCGGCGAGGAGGGGCAGGGCTTCAAGCTGATCATGCACAATTTCAACAGCGAGCGGATGGGCATGGCGGCGAGCTGCACGGCCTTCGCCCGTGTCTGCCTCGACGATGCGATCGCCTACGCCAGGGAGCGCCAGACCTTCGGCAAGCCGCTGGCGCAGCACCAGGTGATCAGGCACAAGCTGGTCGACATGGCGCAGCGCGTGGCGGCGTCGCAGGCGATGCTGGAAATGCTGGCGTGGCGGCTCGAACAGGGCGACAATCCGGTCGCCGAGATCTGCATGATGAAGAACCAGGCGACGCAGACGATGGCCTACTGCGCCTCGGAAGCTGTGCAGATCTTCGGCGGCGCCGGCTTCATGCGCGGCATCCGGGTCGAGCGGATCTATCGCGAGGTGAAGGTCAATGCGATCGGCGGCGGCACCGAGGAGATCATGAAGGATCTGGCCAGCCGGCAGATGGGATTGTGACGCGCACTCTGTCCGCTCGTCATGCCCGGGCTTGACCCGGGCATCCATGCTGTACGCCATACAAGAACAACGACGTGGATGGCCGGGACAAGCCCGGCCATGACGTCAAGACAAGAGACGACAGGAGCTCGATCAAGAATGCTCTTCACCGCCGACCACGACGAACCGCGCCGCATCCTGCAGAAGTTCATCGCTGCCGAGATCAATCCCCATGTCGACGAATGGGAGGAGGCCGGCATCTTTCCGGCGCATGAGCTGTTCAAGAAGCTCGGTGACCTCGGCTTTCTCGGCCTCAACAAGCCGGTCGAGTTCGGCGGCCAGGGGCTGGATTATTCCTACGCGCTGATGATGGCGGAAGAGCTCGGCGCCATCAATTGTGGCGCCATCCCGATGGCGATCGGCGTGCAGACCGACATGGCGACGCCAGCGCTGGCGCGGTTCGGCTCCGACGAGGTGCGCAAGGAGTTCCTGGCGCCCGCGATCTCAGGCGACTACGTCGCCTGCATCGGCGTCTCCGAGCCCGGCGCGGGCTCCGATGTCGCCTCGATCAAGACCCAGGCGCGCGGCGATGGCGGCGACTACGTCATCAATGGCGGCAAGATGTGGATCACCAACGGCACCCAGGCCGATTTCATCTGCCTGCTCGCCAACACCAGCGACGGACCTGTCCATCGCAACAAGTCGCTGATCTGCGTGCCGATGAAGAGCAAGGGCGTGCAGGTCGCGCGCAAGCTCGACAAGATGGGCATGCGCTCGTCGGACACGGCGCAGATCTTCTTCGACAACGTTCGCGTCCCCAAGCGCAACCGCATCGGCGAGGAGGGGCAGGGTTTTACTTATCAGATGATGCAGTTCCAGGAGGAGCGGCTGTGGGCCGGCGCGGCCTGCCTGAAGGCGCATGAAGCGATCATCAATGCGACCATCGAGTACACCCGCAACCGCAAGGCGTTCGGTCGCTCGATCCTCGACAACCAGGTCGTCCACTTCAAGCTCGCGGAAATGCAGACCGAGGTCGAGCTGCTGCGCGCGCTGACCTACCAGGCCGCGGAGGCGCTGATCGCCGGCGAGGACGTGACACGGCTCGCGACCATGGTGAAGCTCAAGACCGGCCGGTTGGGGCGCGAGCTTACCGACGCCTGCCTGCAATATTGGGGCGGCATGGGCTTCATGAACGAGACACCGGTCAGCCGCGCCTACCGCGATTCGCGCCTGAGCTCGATCGGCGGCGGCGCCGACGAGGTGATGCTGACGATCCTGTGCAAGATGATGGGGACCTTGCCAGGCAGCGGCAAAGCGGGGAGCACCTGATGATCACGCTGTATCATTGCGACGGCGCCCGCTCGTTTCGCCCGTTGTGGATGCTGGAAGAGCTTCGACTTAACTACGAGTTGAAGATGCTGCCGTTCCCGCCGCGGGTGCTGGCGAAGGAGTATCTGGCGATCAATCCGCTCGGCACGATCCCGTTTCTGATCGACGGCGAGACGAAGATGACGGAGTCCTCGGGCATCTGCCATTACCTCGGCGTCAAGCACGGACCCACGCCGCTGATGGTCGGGCCTGAGGAAAAGGACTACGGCGCGTTCCTGAACTGGATGTATTTCTCCGACGCGACGCTGACGTTCCCGCAGACGCTGGTATTGCGATACACTCAGCTCGAGCCGGAGGAGCGGCGCTCGCCGCAGGTCGCCACCGATTATGCCAAGTGGTTCCTGGGACGGCTGCGCGCCGTGGAGGCAGCGACGGCGAATGCCGAGTTCTTGTGCGCGGGTCGTTTCACCGCGGCCGACATCGTGATCGGCTATGCATTGCGTCTCGCAGACACGCTTGGGCTCGCCAAGGATTTTGGGCCGAATGTGGCTGCTTACTGGGCGCGCCTGCAGCAGCGTGAAGGCTACAGCCGCGCGCGTGCGGCCGAGCAGCGCGCCGGGATCGAGCAGGGCATCAAGCCGCGGGTCAGGCCGTAGCTTTGGGCACGTCATTCCGGGTTCGCGCTCGCGCGCGCCCCGGAACGACGATCATCTCGAATCGGTGAGTTAACCGCGACAAAAATCGGCAGTCGTCGCCGATGACAGCGGCGCGAATTGCGCTATGGTTCTCCTCCAAAGAAGCGGCCGACAGAGCCGCGCCTCAGGAGGAATGCCATGGATGTGACCCGCCGGGACTCCGGCCACCTCATGCTGATCACGCCCGAGCGCGTCTTCTACGCCGGGCTGCTCGGCCGTCCGCGCCAGCGCTGCTCGGGCGCGTGCCATATCTACGTCGCGCTCACCGGCAGCCTGCGGCTGCTGGCCGAAGGAGCCGAAGAGCGCAGCGGCGAGCTGCTGGTCGTGCCGCCGAACCGGCCGCACACCATCGAGAGCGATTATCGCACCGTCATCGTCGTCACCATCGAGCCGGAGAGCGTGCCGATCGGCACGCTGGACCGCTTCGCCAGCCGCGTCGCCCGCGAGGCCGAGACCTTCACCTGCCGTATCCGCGCCGCCTATGAGGAGCTGGTGCAGCGGCCGCTGAGCGGCGACGTCACCAGCGCGGTGTTCGACCGGCTGTGCTTCGGCGAGGTGCTGCCGCAGCGGACGCTCGATCCGCGCGTGGTCAAGGCGATCGGTCTGATCAGCCGCTTCTCCGGCGAGCCGGCCACGGCCGAGAGCTGCGCCGCCGCCGTGGGGCTGTCGACGTCGCGCTTCCTGCATCTGTTCAAGGAGGAGACCGACATCTCCTTCCGTTCGTTCCGCGCCTGGAAGCGCGCGCGGCATCTGCTCAACTACGCCAACCAGGACCTCAACCTCGCGCATCTCGCGCAGGACATCGGCTATCCCGACTCGACGCATTTCAGCCATTCGATCCGCCGCTTCTACGGGCTGAAGCCGCGCGCGATCTTCTCCGGCTCGCGCGATCTCGCGATCTACCGCGCCGGCGAGATCGCCTTGACCTGATCCTGTCTCGTTCCGTGCCGCGACAGGGCGGCGCGCAGCGGAAACTTCGACAGTTCGAGCATGATCAGCGTGGTCAGCGCGGCTCCCGCGGTCAGCGCGAGATCGTCGGCGTGCAGCGGTCCGAACCGGAACAGCGCCGCAGCGGCGGGCAGCGTCAGGCTGGTGGCGAGCACGGCGACGACGAAGCCGATCACCAGCAGCAGCATGGGGTTCGGCCGCAGCAGCGCCTCGCGCAGCGAGCTCGAGAACGAGCGGTTGACGAAGATCAGGCTGACGATCACCGACACCAGGGTGAAGAACACCAGCGCGCGGAGCTCGTCGTCCGGCATGCCGTTGCGGTGTGCCAGCAGCAGGACGCCGCCCGTGGTGAGCATCGCCAGGATGCCCTGCAGCGCCCCCCACAGCACCAGCGGCCGCGGCAGCAATGGCTCCTGCGGATCGCGCGGCGGCCGCCGCATGATGTCGCTCTCCTCGGTCTCGGCCTCGAACACCAGCGAACAGACGGGATCGATGATCATCTCGAGAAAGGCGATGTGCACGGGCCCGAGCAGCAGCGGCAGACCGGTGACGAGCGGCAGCAGCGCCAGCCCGGCGATCGGAAAGTGCACGGCAAGGATGAAGCTCATCGCCTTGCGCAGATTGTCGTAGATGCGCCGTCCCAGCCGGATCGCCTTGACGATCGAGCCGAAATCATCGTCGAGCAGCACGATCGCCGAGGCCTCGCGCGCGACGTCGGTGCCGCGGCCGCCCATCGCGATGCCGATATGCGCCGCCTTGAGCGACGGCGCATCGTTGACGCCGTCGCCGGTCATCGCGACGATCTCGCCGTCGGCCTTGAGCGCGGTGACGATGCGCAGCTTCTGCTCCGGCATGATGCGGGCGAACGCCGTCGGCACGCGCGCCGCAAGCGCCAGGGCGTCGTCGTCGAGATCGGCAAGCTCGGGGCCCGCGATGACGCGCTCGGGATCGATCCCGGCCTGCCGCGCAATGGCGGTGGCCGTCGCGGGATAGTCGCCGGTGATCATGATGACGCGGACGCCGGCGGAGCGGCACTCGGCGACGGCATCCTTCACCTCCGGACGCAGCGGGTCGGCGAAGCCGACGAGACCGCGGAACGAGAATGCGAAGTCCTGCTGCATGTCGGGGAGCGCCTCGTCGCTCCAGCTCGCCTGGGCGACGCCGAGCACGCGCAGGCCCTCGGCGGCGAGCGTCTCGACGCGCGCCTGCAGCGCCGCCAGCTCGCCGCCGTCGACGCCGCAGAGCGATGCGATCGCTTCCGGCGCACCCTTGGCCGCCACGACGCCGGCGCCGGCGCGCGACCAGACGTTGGTCATCGCCAGCAGGTCGGGGCGCAAGCCGTAGCGTCGCTGCAACGTGGCGCCTGCGGTGGCGTCGGCGCCGAGCGCGTGCAGCGCCTTCTCCATCGGATCATGCGACTGCGGGTCGCAGGCCAGCACGGCGGTGGCGACGAGATCGCGGAAGGGCGGCGCGACGGCATCCGGCGTCGCCGTCGCAGGCTGCAGCGCGCTGCCGTCCGGCAGCACCAGCCGGGCCACCATCATGCGGTTCTGCGTCAGGGTGCCGGTCTTGTCGGTGCACAGCACGGTGGCGGCGCCGAGCGATTCGATCGCCGAAGCGCGCCGCGTCAGCACGCGCGCCTGCGAGATGCGCCAGGCGCCCATCGCCAGGAACACCGTCAGCACCACCGGGAATTCCTCGGGGAGCATCGACATGCCCAGCGCGATGCCGGCGAGGATTCCCTCCAGCCAGCCGCCGCGATACACCGCATAGAGCACGACCGTGATCGCAACCACGACGCCGCCGGCGATGGCGAACGCCAGCACCAGCCGTCGCGTCTGCTGCCGCAGCCGCGGCGTCTCGGTCTCCAGGGCGGTCACCGACTGGCCGATCCTGCCGATCGCCGTGTGCGGCCCGGTCGCCGTCACCTCGGCAATGCCGCCGCCGCGGACGACGAGACTGCTGGAGAACACGAATGGCTGGTCGTCGCCGCCGGCCGCCGCGGCGGGCTTGTCGATCGGCTCGGCCGGGGCCGGGCGCTTGCGCACCGGCACGGATTCGCCTGTCAGCAGCGATTCATCCGTCAGCAGATCGTCGCACTCCCGCAGCACCGCATCGGCCGCGACGCGATCGCCCTCGGCGAGCACGATGAGGTCGCCGCGCACCACCTCGCGGCCGGCGATGCGGATGCGCTCGCCGTCGCGGATCACCAGGGCGCGCGGGCTGGAGAGATCGCGCAGCGATTCCAGCACGCGCTCGGTCCGCGCCTCCTGCACGATGGTGATGAAGACGGAGGCCGAGGCGAACACGCCGAGCAGCATCGCTTCCGCCGCGTCGCCCAGCGCGAGATAGATGCCCCCGCCGGCGAGCAGCAGAAGCAGCATCGGCTCCTTCAGCACGTCGGCGACGAGGCGCAGGATCGAGCGTTTGCCGGTCTGCGGCAGCTCGTTGAATCCCTCCGCCGTCAGACGCCGTGCCGCCTCGGCTGCGCTCAGGCCGTTCGGAATTGTCGGCGCCGGTTGTGTGTCGATCGGCATTGCACGCCCCGTGACGAGAAACATGGGAACCAGTTAGCGCCGATCCCGTCCGGGCGCTTGATGCAGAGCAATAGCGGGTTGCGCGGCCTCCAACCAGCGAGTCAACGCAAGCAGATCAGGCGGAGACACCGTCATATACGGGCCGGATCAGCACAGCGCCGCTTGCGCGAAGCCATCGAACGAGTGCCATGAGCGACAAAGCCGTCATCACCTGCGCGCTGAACGGCGTGCTCACCGATCCCAGGCAGCATCATGTGCCGGTCACGCCCGAGGAGATGGCGCGCGAGGCCCGGCGCGCCTATGACGCCGGTGCTGCGATCATGCACATCCATCTGCGCCAGCAGGCGCCGGGCAAGGGGCATCTGCCGTCCTGGGACGTCGACGTCTCCCGCGAGATCCAGCAGGCGATCCGCGAGGCCTGTCCCGGCGTGATCATCAATCACACCTCGGGCGTGTCGGGACCGAACTATCAAGGTGCGCTCGACTGCATCCGGCAGACCCGGCCGGAGATCGCGGCCTGCAATGCCGGCTCGCTGAACTATCTCAAGGTCAAGGCCGACAACAACTGGGCCTGGCCGCCGATGATGTTCGACAACTCGGTCGAGAAGATCCAGGACTATCTCGCCGCGATGAAGGACGCGCACACGATCCCGGAATTCGAATGCTTCGACGTCGGCATCGTGCGCTGTGTCGCGATGTATCGCCAGACCGGCATGTATGGCGGCCCGCTGGAGTACAATTTCGTGATGGGCGTTGCCTCCGGCATGCCGGCTGATCCCGAGCTGCTGCCGATCCTGCTCAAGCTGAAGCTGCCGGAAGCGCACTGGCAGGTCACGGCGATCGGCCGCGCCGAGATCTGGCCGCTGCACCAGCGCTGCGCCGAGCTCGGCGGCCATCTCCGCACCGGGCTGGAGGACACGTTCTATCTCGGCGACGGCATCAAGGTGACCTCGAACGGCCAACTGATCGAGGCGATCGCGGCGTGCGCGCGGCGCGCGGGCCGCGAGATCGCAAGTCCCGCCGAGGCCCGGCAGATGTTTGGCACGGTGAATTGACGCAGCATACGCCGTCATTGCGAGCGCAGCGAAGCAATCCAGAGTTCTGCACGACGCCCTGGATTGCTTCGTCGCTTCGGCTCCTCGCAATGACGTGGATGGGGAGGGAACAGGCCAATGACCAATCTCGATGCCACCGGCGGCGTGTCCGGTCCCGGCCGCATCGGCCGGGTCGCGATCGGAGATCTCCTGAAGCGCGCGGCGCGCCGCTTTCCCGAGCGGGTGGCGATCACCGATGGCGCCCGTCAGGTGACGTTCACCGAGCTGGAGCGCGATGCCAACCGGTTTGCGAACCATCTCGTCGCCAAGGGGCTGAAGCCGGGCGAAAAGATCTCGACCGTCTGCAACAACTCGATTGAGTTCGTCAAAGCGCTGTTCGGCATCCATCGCGCGGGTCTCGTCTGGGTGCCGATCAATACGATGCTCGGGCCCGCCGACATGGATTACATCCTCGGCCATGCCGAGGTTCGCTTCGCGCTCATCGATGACAATCTGTTTGCTCAGGCGGACCGCCGCGCCGCGCTGGAAAAGCGGGGCGTCGAGCTGATCGCCGTCGATCTCACCGGGACGGCGAAGGCCGCGGGGCTTGCCAGCTTCAACGACCTCATCCAGGGTCACTCGGACGTCGAGCCCGAGATCGAGATCAACGATCGCGATCTTGCGATGATCATCTACACCTCGGGCACGACGTCGCGGCCGAAGGGCGCGATGCATTGTCACCTCGCCGTGGTGATGGCCGTGATGAGCAACTGCATCGAGATGCAGCTCTCGCGCGACGACGGCATCACCGGGCAATTTCCGCTGTTCCACTGCGCCGGCCATGTGCTGCTGCTCAGCTATCTCTCGGTCGGCGGCCGCATGGCGCTGATGCGTGGCTTCGACCCGGTCGCCTGCATGGAGGCGATCGTGCGCGACCGCCTCACCGTGTTCGTCGGCCTGCCGCTGATGTACCAGGCGATCCTGGATCATCCGCGCCGCAAGGAGTTCGACATCTCCCACTTGCGGACTTGCCTCTACACGATGGCGCCGATGGGCCGGCCGTTGTTGGAGCGCGCCATCAGGGAGCTGTGCCCGAACTTCGTGCTGACTAGCGGCCAGACCGAGATGTATCCGGCGACGACGATGTCGCGTCCCGAGGTGCAGCTCAATCGTTTCGGCAATTACTGGGGCGAGTCGCTGTTCGTCAACGAGACCGCGATCATGGACGATGCCGGCAACCTGCTGCCGCCCGGCGAGATCGGCGAGCTGGTGCATCGCGGGCCCAACGTGATGCTTGGCTACTACAAGGATCCGAAATCGACCGAGGACGCCCGCAAGTTCGGCTGGCACCACACCGGCGATCTCGCGGTCATCGACAAGGGCGAGGTGCTGTTCCTCGATCGCAAGAAGGACATGATCAAGTCCGGCGGCGAGAACGTCGCCTCGGTCAAGATCGAGGAGACCCTACTGGCGCATCCGGCGGTGCAGAATGCCGCCGTCGTCGGCCTGCCGCATCCGCAATGGGGCGAGGCCGTCTCGGCCTTCGTCAAGCTCAAGCCCGGCGCACAGGCCAGTGAGACCGAGCTGCTTGAGCACTGCCGCAAGTCGCTTGGCGGCTTCCAGGTGCCGAAGCTGGTGCGGGTGCTCGAGGAGATGCCGATGACCGCCACCGGCAAGCTGCGCAAGGTCGAGCTGCGCCAGGCCTATGGCGATCATTTCGTGGCGAAGAGCGCGTGAGGGTTGATCCTCGAGATTCCGGGTTCGCTCCCGCGCAGCAAGATGGCCCGTCCATCTCGTTGCGCACTCGCGCCCCGGAATGACGAAAGCATGAACTGATGGCCACCATCGACAACACCATCTCTCCCGCCGGCGCCGCCTTCCAGGCCAATCGTGACGGCATGCTCGTCCTGATCGCGCGGATGCGCGATCTCGAGGCGCGCACGCGCAATGCCTCTGCGGCGGCAAAGGAGCGCTTCCATCAGCGCGGCCAGTTGTTGCCGCGCGAGCGCGTCGCCTTGGTGCTCGATCCCGGCGCGCCGTTCCTGGAGCTGTCGACGCTTGCCGGCTACATGTTCGATACGCCGGACCCGGCCAAGAGCGTGCCGGGCGGCGGCGTCGTCGCCGGCATCGGCTTCGTGTCCGGCGTGCGCTGCATGGTCTCGGCGAATGACGCGGGCATCGATGCCGGAGCGCTGCAGCCTTACGGCCTCGACAAGACCCTGCGCGTGCAGGAGCTGGCGCTGGAGAACAAGCTGCCCTACGTGCAACTGGTCGAGAGTGCCGGCGCCAACCTGCTGCGCTACCGCGTCGAGGACTTCGTGCGGGGCGGCAACATCTTTCGCAACCTGGCGCGGCTGTCGGCGGCGGGCCTTCCCGTCGTCACCGTGACGCATGGGTCGTCGACCGCGGGTGGCGCCTATCAGACCGGATTGTCCGACTACATCGTGATGGTCCGCGGCCGCACCCGCGCCTTCCTCGCCGGCCCGCCGCTGCTGAAGGCCGCGACCGGCGAGATCGCCACCGAGGAGGAGCTCGGCGGCGCCGAGATGCACACCTCGATCTCCGGCCTCGGCGACTATCTCGCCGAGGACGACCGCGATGCCCTGCGTATCGCGCGCGAGATCATGGGCAAGCTGAACTGGGACCGGCCATCGCACGAGTCGTCACCAGTGAAGCCGCCGCGCTACGACCAGGAGGAGCTGCTCGGCATCATGCCGCTCGACCACAAGCGCCCCGTCGACATGCGCCAGGTCATCGCGCGGATCGTCGACGACAGCGACTTCGTCGAAATGGCACCAAACTACGGGCCTGCGACGGTGTGCGGCCATGCCCGCATCGAGGGCCAGGCGATCGGCATCGTCACCAACAACGGCCCGCTCGATCCGGCCGGCGCCAACAAGGCGACGCACTTCATCCAGTCCTGCTGCCAGACCCGAACGCCGATTCTCTATCTCAACAACACCACCGGCTACATGGTCGGCCGCGCCTATGAGGAGGCCGGCATGATCAAGCACGGCTCCAAGATGATCCAGGCGGTGACCTCGGCCAGCGTGCCGCAGATCACGATCTATTGCGGGGCCTCGTTCGGGGCGGGCAATTACGGCATGTGCGGCCGTGGATTCCACCCGCGCTTCTGCTTCTCCTGGCCCAACGCCAAGACCGCCGTGATGGGTGGCGAGCAGGCGGCGGAGACGATGGCGATCGTGACCGAAGCGGCGGCGGCGCGCCGCGGCAAGCCGGTGGAGCGCGAGAAGCTCGATGCCATGAAGGCGCAGATCATCGGCGTGTTCGACAGCCAGATGGACGTGTTTGCGACTTCGGCGCGCGTGCTCGACGACGGCGTGATCGATCCGCGCGACACCCGCGCGGTGCTGTCGGAGGTGCTGGCGATCTGCCGCGAGGCGGAGGCGCGGCAGCCGCAGCGCATGCAGTTCTCGGTGTCCAGGCCATGAGCGGAGAGATGCCGGGAATGCAACGCAGGCCGTTCCACAAGGTGCTGATCGCCAACCGCGGTGAGATCGGCTTGCGGATCATGCGCACCGCGCGCCGGCTGGGCCACGGCGTGGTCGCGGTCTATTCGGACGCCGATTCCGATGCGCCGCATGTGCGGCTCGCCGATCTGGCCGTCCGCATCGGCGCGCCGCCGCCCGCACAGTCCTATCTCAACATCGCAGCGATCATCGCCGCCGCAAAGGCGACTGGCGCGGATGCCGTGCATCCCGGTTATGGCTTTCTCGCCGAGAACGAGGATTTTGCGCAAGCGTGCAAGGAGGCCGGTCTGGTGTTCATCGGGCCATCGCCCGAGGCGATCAAGGCGATGGGCAACAAGGCCGGCGCCAAGGTGATCATGAGTTGCGCCGGCGTGCCCTGCGTTCCCGGCTATCAGGGCGAGGACCAGGGCGACGACGCGATGCTGCGCGAGGCGCGCCGCATTGGTTTCCCGGTAATGATCAAGGCCGTCGCCGGTGGTGGCGGCCGCGGCATGCGGCTTGTGACGGATGCGGACGCCTTTCCCGACCTGCTGCGCAGCGCCCGCTCGGAAGCGGCGACGGCGTTCGGCGACGGCACCGTCATCCTCGAGAAGGCGATCGCCAATCCGCGCCACATCGAGATCCAGGTATTCAGCGATAGCCACGGCAATGCCGTCCATCTCGGCGAGCGCGACTGCTCGGTGCAGCGGCGGCATCAGAAGCTGATCGAGGAGGCGCCGTCGCCGGCGGTCGGGCCGGAGCTGCGCGCGCGCATGGGCGCGGTGGCGGTGCAGGCGGTGAAGGCGCTCGGCTATGAGGGGGCAGGTACGCTGGAATTCCTGCTCGATGCCGACGACCAGTTCTACTTCATGGAGATGAACACGCGGCTGCAGGTCGAGCATCCCGTGACGGAGGCCCTGACGGGACTCGATCTCGTCGAGTGGCAATTGCGTGTCGCCGCCGGCGAGCCTCTGCCGTTGCGCCAGGACCAGATCAGCTTCTCGGGTCATGCGATCGAGGTGCGGCTGTGCTCCGAGGATGCCGCGCACGACTTCATGCCGCAATCGGGGCGGATGGCGCTGTGGCAGATGCCGGGGATGATCCGGGTCGAGCATGCGCTGGAGTCCGGCGCGGAGATCCCGCCCCACTACGATTCGATGATCGCCAAGCTGATCAGCCATGCTGCGACTCGTGAGGAGGCGCGCGCAAGGCTGATCGCCGGATTGGAGCAGGCCGTTGCTTTGGGCGTCCCGACCAACCGGGCCTTCCTGATTTCATGTCTGCGGCATCCGGCCTTCGCCGCGGGCAAGGCAACCACCGCATTCATCGCGGCGCATCGTGACGAGTTGCGTGCGCCGGCCGCCGAAGCGGCAGACCTCGCGCTGGTCGCGCTGCTGCTCTCCGTCAGCCATCCGCTCGCACATCCCGTCCGCCGCGGCCGCTCGCTCGCGGCCGCCTTCGCGACGCCGCTCCGGTTCGAGATTGCCGGCGAGGTGGCCGAGTGCGAGCTACTGCGCGAGCGTGACGGAAGCTATCGCGTGACGCGTGGTGATGCAGAGCATCGCTTCGAGATCGTATCGCTCACTGATGACACGATCCGCGTTCATCGCGCCGAGATCGTCGAGAGCGCGCGCTTCGTCCGTGACGACGATCGGCTGTTCGTCCAGCATCGCGGTCAGACGCTGGCAGTGCGCGATCTGACGTTGGCGAGGCCGCAATCCTCGGCCGCCACCGGAGGCGATGGCAAGGTCCGTGCGGCCCTGAACGGTCGTGTGGTCGCGGTGCTGGTGAAGCCGGGCGACAGCGTGGCTGTGGGACAGCCGGTGGTGACGCTCGAGGCGATGAAGATGGAGCACGTTCATACTGCTGGCATCGCAGGAACGGTGACCGCGATCGAGGTCGCCGAGGGCGACCAGGTGACGACGGGTCGGATCGTGGTGGAGATTGCGGGCTGATCGTCGCGCAAGTGGGCGTGAGTTAGCTCGAGGCATGCTGCACCTCCCTCCCGCTTGCGGGGCGGGGGTCCGCGCGCGCTGAACTCTGTTGTATGCGACTTCGATATTCTCACGGAGGCATCGCTTCGCGACATGCAGCGTCCCGCCGCTGCATTCTGCAACACTCAAAGTAGGCGGTTCGCCGGTTGCGCAGATCATCGTCGACATCGTCCACGGTGGGAGCGCTGATCACGTGGAGCGCGACTCGTGGACCCCCACCCGCGACCCCTCCTCGCAAGGGGGAGGGGAGTGCATCGCTGTCGAGGCGAGGGGGCAATTCTGCCATCAAAGACGTGAAATCAACTGCGCTGTTTCAAGGGCGGGGTACCGACCCCTAATCCTTCAAACGGCAACAATGCCGATCGTGGCTCTGTTGCGCGGCCGACGCGCGCCTCACGGATGCAATTGCCGCCTCAGCGCCGCGACCAGCCGTGACGTCTGGAACGGCTTCGACAGCAGCGGTGCCGTGGCGAATTCTTCCGGGCATTGATCGACGGAATAGCCGGTGACGGCGACGAAGGGCACGCCGGCCGCGGCCAAAGCGCGCGCGATCGGCGCCGATGTTTCCCGCCCGAGATTGACGTCGAGCACGGCAAGATCGCAGTGATTCCGCTCGAGCAGATGGAGGGCTTTGTGCACGGTCGGCGCCACGCCGACCACCGTGAATCCGGCGGCTTCGAGCTCGACCGCGAGGTCGAAGCCGATCAGGGGATCGTCCTCGACGATCAGGAGGTGAGTCTTCTCACTGGCGCGCATGATGATGGTCGCGGCTGAGGCGTTGCAGGGGGCACCTCAGGTGCCAGCGCAGTCCGGCCGGCAGGAACTGGACCTCGACCGATCCATCAAGGCCAGCGCGCACCAGGTCGGAAATCACCCGGCTGCCGAAGCCGGTGTGCTCGGGCGGCGCCACCTCAGGTCCGCCGCTTTCGACCCAGGTCATGTCGAAGCTGTCGTCGATGCGCGTCCAGCGGACCGCGATCCGTCCGTCGTGGTTCGACAGCGCACCATATTTGGCGGCGTTGGTGGCGAGCTCGTGGACCGCCATGCCGATCGACTGCGCGGCCTCTGGCGTCAGCTCGATCGGCGGTCCGTCGATCGCGATGCGGTCGCCGATCAAGTCGCTGAACGCCCCGAGCTGCGAGCGGACCAGGCCGCCGAGTGGAATGAAACGCCAATCGTTCTGAATCAGGAGATCCTGATTGCTCGCGATCGCCTGCAGGCGCTCCAGAAACCGGTTGAGGTCGAGCTGGCGGCCGTGACGGGTCATCTGCCGGGCGATCGCCTGCACCAGCGACAGCAGGTTCTTGCTGCGGTGGTTCACCTCGGCCAGCAGGGTGCGCAACTGCTCCCTTGTCTGGCGCTTGTCGGTGATGTCACGCACGATCTTGGAGGCGCCGATGATCCGGCCGTTCGAATCCCGGACCGGCGAGACTGTGACCGACACGTCGATGAGCGCACCATCCTTGCGCAGGCGGATGGTCTCGAAATTGTCGATGATCGCGCCGGATAGGACGGTGGCGAGGATCCGGTCCTCCTCGGCCTGGCGCTCCTGCGGGATGATCGTGCGGATCGAGCGGTTGATCATCTCGCCTTCCGAGAAGCCGAAGATCCGTTCGGCGCTCTTGTTCCAGCTGGTGATCGTGCCGTCCAGCGTCTTGCTGACGACGCCGTCCGAGGACGAGGCGACGATGGCCGCGAGCATCGCCGCCGCACGCTCGGCCTTCTTCGACAGCGTGACGTCGCGGATGATTCCGGAGATGCCGACGATCACGCCGGTGCTGCTGCGGATCGGTGAAAACGTGATGGAGACCTCGATCGGGCGTCCCTGCTTGGTCAGCCGGACGGTCTCGAAGCTCTCGACCGCTTCGCCCGCGTTGACCCTGGCGCGCAAGGCGCTCGCTTCTTCCGCCAGCTCGGGGGGAACGATCTCGGAGGCGGATCTGCCGATCATTTCAGCCGCGGTGAACCCCAGCATCCGCTCGCTGGCCGCGTTCCAACTGCGGATGACGCCGTCGGCGGTGGTGCTGACAATGGCGTCGGCCGAGGACTCTACGATCGCCGCCAGATAGGCCGTATCGTCGTCGGTCGCGCGTGGGGCGGGGGAGGCGCCGGGCATTCCGTGCACGTCGCAGGCTCCTTGCTAACAGGTCGGTAGAGAAGACGCCGTGCACCAGATTACCAACTTGTTTGTGTGCAAATGCAAGGGCTATCTCGATCGCTGCTTGTTGTTGGTCTTCCCGGCAACGAGGACAGGGCGATTTGCCGTCAGCAGACCCGTTTGGGGCCATGCGACGTGCTCCAGCTCACGACGGCGAACACACAGAACGCAGGCTTGAGCGTTTCGTTCCGGAGGATCTTGCTAAATTGCCGGCGAGGTGCCGTATCATCGGGCGCCAGGGCCCACTCTTGCGTCCGGACGCCGCCGATCACGGGGCGGCGGCGCAATCCAAGGGCGAATTTGGCCGCAACTACTTCCTAAGGCTGAGGATATAGCCCGCCAGATCGGTCGCATCGTTCGCACTGAGCGGATTGTTGGCCATCGTCGCGTGGGGAAGCAGGAGGAACTTGACCAGCATGTCCTTCGTCACTCCGTCCCTGGCCGCGATGGCGACAAACGGCCGGGCGCGGCGGAACTTGGTCGGCTCGGTGGCCACCGCATGGCAGGCGGCGCACCAGCGCTCGGCGAGCTGGCGGCCGTGGTCGAGATCCTCGGCGGCCGCCGAGGCGGAGAGCAGGACCAGCAGCAGCAGTGATGGTACGGAGGCACGTCGCACGCCCGGCTCTCCTCACAGCGGCTGGTCGTCGTCGGTCGACGGCTGGTCCTGCAGCGAGACGATGTCACCGCCGCCGAACTCGTCCTCCGGCGGCGGATAGACCCACGTGTGGTCGCGCACGTTCCTGACGCCCTGGACGCTCTTGGCCGCCATGATCGCCGTGGCCCGCTCCTTCTCGTTGCGCACCGCGCCCGTGAGATGCGCGATGCCGTTGCGGACGACGACGTTGAAGCGGCAATGCTTGCAGGCGGCCTGGTCGAGCGAATCGAGAATGGCGCTGCGGATCCCGTCATCGTCGGGGGTGGGGCCCGGAACGGCAGTGGCGAGGTCGGCCACGGTTTGCAGGAAATCCGTGTGTGTGACCACGCCGGCCAGCCGGTCGCCACTCATCACGGGGAGACGCTTGATGTTGCGCTTCTCCATGATCTCGGCGATCTCCGCCAGGCTGGCATCGGCGCTGACCGTGACCGGAGGCTGGCTCATGATGTCGCCGACCGTACGGCCGTGGGAATGGACGAAGTCGGCGCCGATGCGGCCGCGGCCGACCAGGAGGTCGAGCCAGCGGCCTTGCCTGCGTTCGGTGCCGAGCTCGGCGCGGCGCAGGAAATCACCGTCGGTGACCATGCCGACGAGCGTGCCGGACGCGTCGACCACCGGCAGCCCGCCGATGTGGTTGCGCAGCATGATCCGCGCCGCCTCGGCCACCGGGGTTCCGGGCGTCACCGCGATCACGGATCTGGTCATGATTTGATGAGCGCGCATGTCGTCGTCTCGTGCTGCGATCGCAATCGGCGGAGAATAGCTGCGCGGCATCGCGCGCGCTTGACCAGGATCAATCCGAGGTCGTACCGCCCTACACGATCCTAGAAGTCTTGTTGCCCCAATAGCGGTCGCGCAGCAGGCTCTTGTAGAGCTTGCCGGTCGGCAGCCGCGGCAGCTCCTTCTCGAAATCGATCGAGCGCGGCACCTTCTGTCGCGACAGCGATTGCCGGCAGAACGCGATCAGCTCCTCTTCCAGCTCAGGCCCAGGCATGATACCCGACATCGGCTGGACCACCGCCTTCACCTCCTCGCCGAGATCGGAATTGGGCACGCCGAACACGGCGGCATCGGCGACCTTCGGATGCGTGATGAGCAGGTTCTCGCATTCCTGCGGATAGATGTTCACGCCGCCGGAGATGATCATGAAGGTGGCGCGATCGGTGAGATAGAGATAGCCGTCGGCATCGACATAGCCGACGTCGCCGACCGTGCTCATCGTGCCGTCGGCCGAGCGTGCCTCCTTGGTGCGCTCGGGGTCGTTGAAATACTCGAACGGCGATCCGGTCTTGAACCACACCGTGCCGGCCGTTCCGGTCGGGCACGGCTGCATGTTCTCATCGAGGATGTGCAGGTCGCCGAACAGCACCTTGCCGACGGTGCCGCGATGCGCGAGCCATTCCGCGCTGTCGCAGGCGGTGAAGCCGAGGCCTTCGGTGGCGCCGTAATATTCGTGGATGATCGGCCCCCACCATTTGATCATGTCCTCCTTGACCTGTGCCGGGCACGGCGCGGCGGCATGGATCGCGACTTCGAGCGAGGAGAGGTCATAGCGCGTGCGGATCTGTTCCGGCAGTTTCAGCATGCGCGAGAACATCGTCGGTACCAATTGCGTATGCGTGATGCCCCATTGCTCGACCAGTTGCAGGTAGCGCTCGGGGTCGAACGTCTCCATGATGATGGCGGCGCCGCCGACGCGGATGGTGAGGTTGACCGCGGCCTGCGGCGCGGAGTGATAGAGCGGCGCCGGCGACAGATAGATCATGCCCTCGCGATAGCGCCACAGCTTCTCCAGGAAATCGAAGATCGGAAGCTGCTGCACCGGCGGCTGCTCGGGCAGCGGCCGCAGGATGCCCTTCGGCCGGCCCGTGGTGCCGGAGGAATACAGCATCGCGGTGCCGACGCATTCGTCGGCAATCGGCGTCGCCGGCAGGCCGGCGGTGGCCTCCGCGAGGCCGACGATCCGCTCGCTCTCGCCTGGGCCATCGGCGACGATGCAGAGCTCGATGTCGGGCGCCTCCTTCAGCGCCTCGCGCGCGACCTCGAGCTTGGCGAGGGAGGTGATCAGAAGCCGCGACCGGCTGTTGTTGAGGATGTAGGCCAGCTCGCCGGGCGTGAGGTAGGAGTTCACGCAGGTGAAGTAGAGCCCGGAGCGCTCGCCTGCGCCGCACGCTTCCAGATAGCGGCTGTTGTTCTCCATGAAGATCGAATAGTGGTCGAGCCGCTTCAGGCCGCGCTGGCGGAACAGATGCGCCAGCCGGTTGCTGCGCGCCTCCAGCTCGCGATAGGTCACGGCCTCGCCGGTCGAGGCCATGATGAAGGCGGGCTGCAATGGGCGCAGCCGGGCCTGCTTGCCGGTGTACATGGGTCCTCCCTTCCGACGCCGGCCGGAGGTACGGTGGTGGAGGGCCACAGGGCAAACGTCACGCCGACGATGTTCTCGTCGCGCCCTCGGGCCGTTTCCTTCCGCGCGTACCATCCTTACGGGACGGCATGTCGTTGTTTGCGGCCAATCTAGCGGACAGGTTCCGGGCTCTCAACAGGCCTCTCAGCCCTTTGGCTGAGGAGGGAAGGGATGGGCGCGGCCGGGGTTCTGGCATAACATGGTCAGGCATTCCAACGAATGACGTCTCAAAGCCAAGAAACTCCGGGAGAGATCATATGAAATCGGGCTTGCTGGCTGTTGCTGCCGTCGGTGCGCTGCTCGTGGCGGCGCCGGCGTCGGCACAGGTCAAGATCGGCATCCTCAACGACCAGTCCGGCGTCTACGCGGACTATGGCGGCAAGTACTCCGTCGAGGCCGCCAGGATGGCGATCGAGGATTTCGGCGGCGAGGTGCTGGGGCAGAAGGTCGAGCTGGTCACCGCCGACCACCAGAACAAGCCGGACCTCGCCTCTTCGATCGCGCGGCGCTGGTACGATACCGAGGGGGTCGACATGATCACGGAGCTGACGACATCGTCGGTCGCGCTCGCCATCCAGGATCTGTCGAAGGAAAAGAAGAAGATCGACATCGTCGTCGGTGCCGCGACCTCGCGCATATCAGGCGATGCCTGTACGCCCTACGGCTTCCACTGGGCCTATGATACCCGCGCGCTCGCGGTCGGCACCGGCGGTGCGCTGGTCGAGTCCGGCGGCGATACCTGGTTCTTCATGACCGCGGACTACGCCTTCGGCTATGCGCTGGAGAAGGACACCAGCGACATCGTGACGTCTAAGGGCGGCAAGGTGCTGGGCTCGGTGCGCATCCCGCTCAACTCGTCGGACTTCTCGTCCTTCCTGCTGCAGGCGCAGAGCTCGAAGGCGAAGATCATCGGGCTCGCCAATGCCGGTCTCGACACCACCAACTCGATCAAGCAGGCGGCCGAGTTCGGCATCGTCAAGGGCGGCCAGAAGCTCGCCGGCCTGCTGATGACCTTGTCGGAGGTGCATGGCCTCGGGCTGGAGGCGGCGCAGGGTCTGATCCTCACCGAAGGCTTCTACTGGGATCGCGACGACAAGTCCCGCGCCTTCAGCGAGCGCTTCATGAAGCGGACCGGCCGGATGCCGAGCATGATCCACGCCGGCACCTATTCCGCGACATTGTCCTATCTGAAGGCCGTCAAGGCCGCCGGAACCAAGGACTCCGATGCGGTCGCGGCCAAGCTGAAGGAGCTGCCGGTCGACGACGCCTTCGCGCAAGGCAAGGTGCTCGCCAACGGCCGCATGGTCCACGACATGTACCTGTTCGAGGTCAAGAAGCCGTCGGAGTCGAAGAAGCCGTGGGACTACTACAAGCAGCTCGCCACGGTGCCCGGCGACAAGGCGTTCTTCACCGCCAAGGAGAGCGGCTGTCCGCTGACGAAGTGATCGCGCGCCAGAACATTGGTGTCGCCCCGGCGAAAGCCGGGGCCCATACCGCGTGATCTCTGAACGGGGCAGGCTTCACGTCGACCCGCCGCGCAACAAACATCCGTCGGTGGCTATGGGTCCCTGCGTTCGCAGGGACGACAGCGGGGGACTGGGCGGTCAGCCGTGCAGCATGCGCCAGAGGACGGCGATGAGCGAACCGACCAGCAGGATCGAGCCTGCCAGGGCCTGCACGCCAAAACCGGGGCCGCGCTTCTCGGCGGCCCTGGCGTAGGACACCATGTACATCCCGCGCCCGGCGATCCAGACCAGGCCGATCAGTGCGGCGATGACATCGCTGACATAGATGGCGAACAGCCACAGCGCCGGCAGGAAGATCGGCAGCCATTCCAGCGTATTCATCTGCACGCGGAAGGTGCGCTCGAAATCGGCATTGCCGGTGGTCGCGGGCGCCTTCACGCCGAACGTGGCGCGCGCCTGCGCGACGCGGACGGCCATGTAGAAATACAGCATGAGCGCGAGCACGGTGACGAGTGCGGTGAAGTGATACATGCGCGGTTCCCCCTGATGACGGCTTCTTAATATCCGGTCAGTTCGAGGTAGCCCACCCCGGTGTGGCTGCCCTTGAAGCTGATCGGCCCTTCCCAATAGGGCACGCGCGTGCCCATCCAGGCGTTTGGATTGAGCG
Organism: Bradyrhizobium sp. SZCCHNR2028; assembly: GCF_032380995.1. Classification (NCBI taxonomy): domain Bacteria; kingdom Pseudomonadati; phylum Pseudomonadota; class Alphaproteobacteria; order Hyphomicrobiales; family Nitrobacteraceae; genus Bradyrhizobium; species Bradyrhizobium sp. SZCCHNR2028. Next base: position 382,257 of record NZ_JAUHJF010000005.1, read on the forward strand.
CTGCGGTGCCGATGGCGATGCCGAGCGCTGATATCTCGACACGCCAGCCGACCGGCAGCCTGCGCTCGCCGATCGCAACCGTCTCTGTCGGTGTCATGACGATGCCCCCGGGGCCGAGCGTATGCGAGGCGCCGTCAGCCGTGATCCAGGTTCCCGACGTGTAGTCGCCATTGCCCTGCCGCATCCGGTACAGCATCAGCTTCTCGCCGCCGGCAAAATGCAGCGCGAACCAGTCCCAGCCGCTCTGGTCGGAGGCCAGCGGCTGGCTGCTCCATTCGCGGTCGAGCCAGGCCAGCCCTGAGACCTCGACTGGTTGATCGTCGAAGCTGATGCGGCCTCGGGCGCGGTAGAACGGCTGGCTGTAGTAGTACGACGCCTGGCCGCGCTCGGATTTGCGGCTGTAGCCGCCGATGCCCTGCAGCACCACCGGCCGCTCCGCCTCCAGATGCAGTGCGTAGGAGAAGTCCGGCCCGACGGCGCTCATGTCCAGGGGCGCCAGCACTCGATCGTCGGTCGTCGCGGTGCCGCGCAATTGCCAGTCGTCGATCCACGCCTGGAACGGCTTGGCCTCGACGCCGGACTGGCCGACGCCGCCGCGCGCGAATTTCTCGGACGAGCGGTGACTGTCGGCACGCGTCACCGCGGCATGCGCCATCCAGAGCTGCTGATTGTCGAAACCTTCGCCCTGCGGTCCCGGCCGGGCCGCCGAGCGGAACAGGGTCCATTGCAGGCCATAGGCCTTGCCGCTGGAATCGACGAGGTTGGCGGTGACGTACCACCATTCGATTCGGAAATCGTCGTGCGGCCCGTGATCCGCAGGGAAGCTGAACTCTCGTCCGGGCGTCACCGGCGCAAAGCCGTCGGCGCTATCGCTCAGTCCCGCAAAGCCCTGCGCGCGCGCGAGGCGGGGCAGCGCCAGCAGGCCGAGCCCGCCGATCAGCATGCGTCGCGAAATGGTCGCTCTAGCGCTCAATGGTGAAGGTCCTGACGAGATCGGCCGGCTGCATCCGCGCCAGCCGCAGCACCGGCAGCAGCGAGGCGATCAGCGCCGCGATGAGCGTGACGAGCAAGAGCCGAATGAGCTGCAGCGGAAACACGTCGAACGGCAGCCGCCAGCCGAATGCCTTGACGTTGACGATCGCGATCAGGCACCACGCCACCACAAGCCCGAGCGGCAGCGCCAGCAGCGCGGTGAGGCCGGCAAGCGACAGCGTCTTCAACAGCTCGACCTCGGCGAGCCGCCGCCGCGTCAGCCCGATTGCCCATAAGGGTGCGAGCTGCGGCAGCCGCGAGTTCGCCAAGGTCAGCAGGCTGGTCAGCAGCGCGATCGCGGCGACGCCGAGCGTGAAGGTGTTGAGCGCGCCGGTCACCGCAAAGGTGCGGTTGAAGATCTGCTTCGATTCCTGCTTCACGGTGGCCTGGTCGACGACGTTGCGACTATCGAGGCCGAACTTGTTGGTGAGCCCCGTGATCAGCCCCGGCACGTCGGCGGCCGCCGCGCGCACGGCCATGCGCGTCATGGGCGTCGCCGGGAAGCGGCGTGTCAGCGCGGCGACGTTGACCGTGATCTGGCCCTTGGGATTGCCGTAGTCGGCATAGATTCCGGCGACGGTGATGCGCCAATCGCCGCCGGGCGCGGGAAGGTCCAGGCTGTCGCCAAGGGATAGATTGAGCCGCCGCGCCAGCTGCTCGCTGACGAAGCCGGCGTCGCCACGCACCAACTGCTTCCACGCGTTGTCGACGGCCTGCAGCAGCGGCCAGTGGTCGCGATAGGTGTCGTGATCGGGCAGGCCGAGAATGTCGACCGACGCGCCCGCAAGCTGCGCCTCGGCGCGGCCGCCCGGCAGCACCGCCTGCACCTCGGGCCGCGCGCGCAGCCAAGCCTGGACGTCGCGCGCCTGCGCTTCGTCCGACGCGCTGATGTAGATGTCGGCCGCGAGGCGGCCGTCGAGCCAGACCAGGAAGGTGCGGCTGAAGGTTTCGACCATCGTGGCGACGCCGACGTTGACGGCGAGCGCCATCAGCAGCGCCATCAGCGCGAGCGACAGGCCCGAGATCTGCTGGCGGCTGTCGGCCCAGAACCATTGTGCCAGCGCCGCCCGCGCGCCGCGCTCACCGAGCCGCAGCACCAGCTCGAGGATCGCCGGCAGCACTAGCGCGGCGCCGAGCATCATGGCTGCGAGCACGCCGAAGCCGGCGAGCAGCGACTGCCCGAGCCACAGCAGCAGGCCGGCGGTAACGAAGAAGGCGAGCGCGACCGCGCTCTGCAATCGCAGCCAGCGCCGCTGCGCCTCCTGCCACGCATAGGGTTGCGCGGTGGAGAGGATCGGCAGCCGCATCGATTTGATCAGGCTCGTCGTCGCGGCTGCGAGCGCGCCGGCTATGCTGATGACGAGGCCCGCAAACCACCATTCGGGTTGCAGGCTCAGCTCGCCCGGCACCTGCGCGCCATACAGCCCGCGCAGCGACGCTGCCACGTTCGGCAACAGCGCCGCAGCTATGAAATAGCCACACACCAGCCCGATCAGGCCGGCCGCCAATGCGAAGGCGATGAGCTCGCCGATCAGCACGCCATTGAGCTGGCGCGCCGACACGCCGCAGGCGCGCAAGGTCCGCAGCACCGGCAGCCGCTGCTCGAAGGCAAGCCCGATCGCGGAGTTGACGATGAAGAGGCCGACGACAAAGGACAGCAGGCCGAAGGCGGTGAGGTTGAGGTGGAAGCTGTCGGTCAGCCGCTCCAGGTCGGTCTCGGCCTCCGGCTGCACGAGCTGCAGCCGGCCGTCCGCCAACGACTGCAACGGCTGTCGCTGGCCTTGCGTCTTGCCGACCAGCAGCCGCGAAATCTGGCCGGGCTTGCCGAGCAGCCGCTGCGCGTCGCTGATATCGACCACGAGCACGCCGGGTGCGAGCTGCTGCTGCGCCATCAAAGGCGGCAGCATGGCGTCGTTGCTGAGCCGCGGCATCGCGCCGTCTTTGAGTCCGAGATCGGCCAGTGTCTCCGGCGAGATCAGCGTGCGATGCGGCGGTGTCAGAAACGCCTCGAGCTCGCTGCGGCCGACCATCGGCGCTTCGCCGACCTCCCTGGGAATGCTGAACGGCTCGATGCCGAGCAGTCTGATCGAGCGGCCGTCGATCTGCACGCGGCCTTCGAGCACCGGCGACACCGGCCAGCCGGCGCGGCGCAATTCCGCGAACGCGCTCTGCGGCAGCATCTTGCCGTCGGTCGCGACCAGCATCGGCGTGCGCGCGCCGCCGAAGATCGCGGCGGCGCGGTCATAGGAGCTGCGCGCCTGCTGGTTCAGCGCCTGCACGCCGCTCCACAGCGCCGTGGCCGAGATCAGCCCGATCAGCAAGGTCGCGAGCTGCATCGGATGCCGCCGCCAGTGGCTGAGCAGCACCGCCAGAATCCAGAGCGCGCGTCTCATGCGACGCGTCCGGCATGCAAATGCACATGGCGGTCGAGCATCGCGGCGAGCCTGGTGCTGTGCGTCACCATCAGGAAGCCGCAGCCGGTGCGCGCGACGAGGTCGCGCGTCAGCGCCATCACCTCGTCGGCGGTGTCCTCGTCGAGATTGCCGGTCGGCTCGTCCGCGAGCAGCAGGACCGGCTTGACGGCTAGCGCGCGGCCGATCGCGACGCGCTGCTGCTGTCCGCCCGACAATTGCTCCGGATAGCGCTTGAGCAGCGACTTTAGCCCGAGCCGCTCGACAAGCTCGGTGTGCCACGCCGGGTCGTGCCGACCGGCCAGCCGCGCCTGGAAACTGAGATTGTCCTGAACCGACAGGCTCGGCACCAGATTGAACTGCTGGAACACGAGGCCGAGCCGCTCGCGCCGGACCGCCGCGCGTCCAGCATCGTCGAGCGTGCCGACCGAAGCGCCGTCGAGCAGGATGTCGCCGCCGTCGGCGGCATCGAGCCCGGCGATGAGATGCAGCAGCGTGCTCTTGCCGGAGCCGGATTCACCGGTCAGCGCGACGCGCTCGCCGGAGGAGACGTCGAGGTCGACGCCACGCAGGACGTGGATCGGCTCGCCGCCGGATCGATAGGACTTGGTGAGATGACGGACGCTGAGCACGAGCATGATCGGGGTTGTTGCGTCACAACATAACAAGGGCCAACGCGAACATCACGCGCTCGTTCTTCATGACGCCCCTGATGTGATGCCGGCCGCGTGCATCAGATTGCGAGGGTATCGCGATGCAGCCCAAGGGGGGGCGGATTCCCGCGTTGCAGCAATAAGTTAGCTCGCCAGCCGGTTGCCTGCAAAGCCGCTTCGTGGGTAGCATCGTCAAAACGCCCGGACGACAGGGGCGGATCATGACAGAATGGGGAAGGACCATGGCCGCGCCAACGACGCTGAAGGGCACATCCCGCGCAAGCGCGACGCCGAAAGGCGCCTGGAAGATCACCTTCCTGCTGTTCCTGTTCATGCTGGTGAACTTCGCCGACAAGATCGTGGTCGGGCTCGCCGGCGTGCCGATCATGACCGAGCTCAATCTGAACGCCGAGGAGTTCGGCCTGCTGGGCTCGTCCTTCTTCTTCCTGTTCTCGATCGCGGCCATCGTCGTCGGCTTCGTCGTCAACCGGGTTCCGACGCGCTGGGTGCTGCTGGTGCTGGCGCTGATCTGGGCGCTGGCGCAATTCCCGATGGTCGGCACCGTCGGCTTCACCACGCTGCTGATCTGCCGCATCATTCTCGGCGCCGGCGAAGGTCCCGCGGCGTCGGTCGCCGTGCACGCCGTCTACAAATGGTTCCCCGACGAGAAACGTGCGATGCCCACGGCGATCCTGTCGCAAGGCTCGGCCTTCGGCGTCATTCTCGCGGTGCCGGCGCTGAACTGGATCATCGTGAATCACGGCTGGCACTATGCCTTCGGCGCACTCGGCGTGGTCGGGCTGATGTGGAGCGTGGCGTGGCTGTGGCTGGGCAAGGAAGGGCCGCTGGCGGAGGTCGAGCTCGCCGGATTGCGCGAGCGGCGCGTTCCCTATCTGCAACTGCTGACGTCGCGGACCTTCGTCGGCTGCGTCGCCGCGACCTTCGGCGCCTATTGGGCGCTGTCGCTGGGGCTGACCTGGTTCACGCCGTTCCTGGTGAAAGGCCTCGGCTTCTCGCAGCAGCAGGCCGGCTTCATCTCGATCCTGCCTTGGATCTTCGGCGCGTGCGTGGTGCTGACCACGGGCTTTGTGTCGCAGACGCTGATGGCGCGTGGCGTCTCCACGCGCATGGCCCGCGGCGTGCTCGGCGCGACGCCGCTCGTGATCGGCGGCGGGCTGATGGCGATGATGCCGCATGTCGACGCCGCTTCGGCAAAGATCGCACTGCTCGTGGTCGGATCGGGATTGTGCGGCTCGATCTACGTCGTCTGCCCGCCGATGATCGGCGAGTTCACCCCGGTCACGCAGCGCGGCGCCGCCATGGCGATCTACGGCGCGCTCTATACGCTCGCCGGCATCGTTGCGCCCCTCGTGATGGGCAAGATGATCCAGGCCTCCGGCAGCCTGCTCGAAGGCTACATGTCCGGCTTCACCATCAACGCGGTGATCATGGTGATCTCCGGCCTCCTCGGCCTGGCCCTGCTCTGGCCGAACAGCGAACGCGCCCGCCTGCAGGCGCATCAGGCTGTCGCGCCGGAATTTGCGTGAGCGCTGGTTTAGAACTCGGCCTTAACGCGGCCTTGCGCAACACAGGTTGCTATGATCTCGACTGTCGTCCCCCGGCCTGACCGGGGGACTCAGTATACAGAGGCGGTTGTGCATAGGCCGATAAGCCGCCGGATGCTGGATGCCCGCGCCTGCGCGGGGCATGACGACGACGAGCGTAGCGCCGCCATGCCACAATGTGGACCTCACACTCGGTGTCGTCCCGGGCAAGTCCGGCAACGCGCAGCGTTGGCGGACGCCGACCCGGGATCCATACGCCGCGGCGGATGTGGCTGGGCGAGATGGGGCGGCAGTCGTGCCCCGAACTTTTCCCTGGGGTTATGGGTCCCGGATCGGCGCGCGCGTACCGCGCGCTTGTCCGGGATGACACTGAGGATTTCGCGGGCGGCCAGGAGCGTGGCAGCCGAGAGCCTTATTGCACCCCGCTTCGCGCACCCCTGACCAGTCGACCCGGCCGCGCGCCCGTCGCCTCGCCGTGGCGGCGCGTCACCACGCCCGACACGATCGTCGCCTCATAGCCGTCGACATCCTGCATCAGGCGGCGACCGCCGACCGGCAGGTCGTAATGCACCTTGGGCGGATGCAGGTGCAGCCGGTCGTAGTCGATGACGTTGATATCCGCCTTGTAGCCTGGCGCGAGCAGGCCGCGATCGTCGAGGCCGACCGAGAGCGCGGTCTTGCGCGACTGCGCGGCGACGACGAAGGGAATCGACAGTCTGTCGCCACGCTTGCGGTCGCGGGTCCAGTGCGTCAGCAGATAGGTCGGGAAGCTGGCATCGCAGATGATGCCGCAATGCGCGCCGCCGTCGCTGAGGCCGGGCACGCTGCGCGGGTCGCGCAGCATCTCATAGGTGGCATCGAGATTGCCGTCGGAATAGTTGAGGAACGGCACGTAGAGCATGCCGCGCCCGCCATCTGTGAGCATCGCGTCATAGGCCAGCTCCTCGGGACGACAGCCGCGCGTGCGGGCCTGGGCGCCAAGCGACCGTTCCGGCGGCTGCTCATAGTCCGGCGGATCGCCGAGCAGGTACATCTTGTCGTAGTTCGGCTTGAAGAACAGCGGGTCGTCGGTCGCGCTGGCCTGCTCGCCCAGGATGGCCGCGCGCAGCGCCGGATCGCGCATCCGCGCGACGCGCTCCGCCAGCGGCAGATGCGCGATCGCCTGGTAGCTCGGATGCGTCTGCAGCGGGTTGCGCGACAGCTCCAGCCCGAGCAGCAGCCCGACCGGGCGCGCCGCGATCTGCGCCGTCACCGACAGGCCGCGCGCGGCGGCGGCGTTGATCTCGGCCAGCGTCTGCCGCCAGCGCTGTGGCGCGCGGTCGTTCTGGGTGACCGAGAACGAGATCGGACATTTCGTCGCGTCGGCGATGCGCAGCATCATCGGCAGGTCTTCGTGGATCGTGGAGATGTCGAGCACGAATTGCAGCACGCTGCGGCCGGCGCTGTGCATGGCCTGCGCGATCGTCGTCAGCTCGTCCTCGCCGGCCTTCAGGGTCGGCGTGTAGTCGCCGGTCGAGGTCCGATGATTGAGCGTGCGCGAGGTCGAGAAGCCGAGCGCGCCGGCCTTGACCGCATCGCGCGCCAGCGCCGCCATGGCGCGATTGTCGTCGGCGGTGGCAGGATCACGGCGCGCGCCGCGCTCGCCCATCACATAGACACGCAGCGCCGCATGCGGCAGCTGCGCGCCGATGTCGAGATCGAAGGCGCGCTTGCCGAGCCACTCCATGTAGTCCGGAAAGCTCTCCCATTCCCAGGGAATGCCGGCTTCGAGCACCGGCTCGGGAATGTCCTCGACGCCCTCCATCAGCTGGATCAGCCGCTGATGATCGGCTGGCCGGCACGGCGCGAAGCCGACACCGCAATTGCCCATGATCGCGGTGGTGACGCCGTTCTGCGACGACGGCGAGATATCGTGGCTCCAGGTCACCTGGCCGTCATAGTGGGTGTGAACGTCGACGAAGCCTGGCGTCACGAGTTTGCCGCGTGCGTCGATCTCCTCGCGGCCGGATGCATTGAACTTGCCGACCTCGACGATGCGGCCGTCCGCAATCGCCACATCAGCCTCATAGAGCTCGCCGCCGGAGCCATCGGCAATGGTTCCGCTGCGGATCACGAGATCAGGCTGGGCCATGGCGTGTCTTCCCCGGTCGTTGTTGTTATGGGCACATCATCGGCGGGAAGGCGATGATGTCAACATACGGGGAAGAGGCAGCAGCCTTGCGTCAGCGACCTGATTGTAGGGTGGGCAAAGCGACGCCATAGGCGGCGCGTGCCCACCACCGCGAGCGGGATGGTGGGCACGGCGCGCGATGCTGTCGTCAATCACGACGAGCGTGCCAGGCGCCTTTGCCCACCCTACAAGAAACCTACGCCTTCGCCTTCCTCGGCTCGGTGAAGAACGCGAGCACGATGGTCAGCAGCATGAACACGACGGAGGCGCCGAAAACCCAGCGCGGCGCGTTCATGTCCATGATCCAGCCGAACAGCAGCGGACTGACCACGCCGGCGAAGTTGAAGCCGGTGGAGACGATGCCGAAGGCGCGGCCGGCGGCACCCGGAGGGGCGGCGTTGCGCACCAGCATGTCGCGCGACGGCGCGATCACGCCGCTCATGAAGCCCGCGACCAGCATGATCGTCGTGAGCAGCACGGTCGGCAGGTTGATGAAAGTGATCATCAGCACCAGCACGGCGTTGATCGCATAGGCGACGGCCGCGACCAGGTTGTGATGGCGGATGCGGTCGGCGAGCTGGCCGCCGGCGAGCACGCCGACGGCGCTGGCGCCGAGGAACGCGGTCAGTGCGATGTTGGCGGTCGAGAACGAGATGCCGTAGCCGTTCATGAGCGCGACAACGCCGAAGCTGGCGATGCCGGCGTTGGATAGGCTGAGCAGCATGAAGAACACGGTCAGCAGCATCAGCATTGGAGTCAGCAGGCTGGGCTGTTTCGCCTTGCTGCCGTCGGCGCTGGTGTGATGCGGATGCGGCGGCACCTCGGGCACGTTGCCGACGAGCAGAAGCAGCGCGGCGAGCGGACCGACCAGGCCGGCCGCGATCAGCGCGCCGGAGCCACCGACGGTGGTGACCAGCGCCGCCATCACGGCGGGCGCGACGGCGCCGCCGAGATAGCCGGCGAAAGTATGCACACCGAACGCGCGGCCCATGCGCTTCTCTTCCATGTGCGCGGCCAGCAGCGCGTAGTCGGCAGGATGGTAGACCGCGTTGGCGAGGCCGAGCAGCATCGCCGAGACGACAAGACTGGCATAGCTCAGGTAAACGCCGAGCATCGCCAGCGACAGGCCACCGAGCGTCAGGCCGATCAGCAGGATGCGGCGGGCACCGGCGCGGTCGACCAGATAGCCGACGGGCGCCTGGGTCAGGGCCGAGACGACCGCGAACACGGTGAGCGGAAAGCCGAGCTCGATGTAGCCGACGCCGAGCTTCTCCTTCAGGTAGGGAAACAGCATCGGCAGCACCAGCATGTGCAGATGGCTGACCCAGTGCGCCAGCGAGATCAGCGCCAATGTGCGCAGCGAGGAGGCGGTTTGGACCGGAACACCGGCATGTTGCGATGCGGCAAAAACGTCAGCCATGGTCGATCCGTTTGGCTCCCGGCGTCAGTGATGGTCCTGAAGGGCGCGTTGCCGGCAAATCACCAAGGGCTGCCGAATAATGGGCGCGCGACACAACGCCACACTATCGGATTACGGTTCATTGTCCACGAACGCGCGCGCATGGCACCTGCGCGCGCCGGCCGGCGTTTTCGGTGCACGGCGACGATTCTGCCAGCCATTCTGGCGCAACGCATGCGCCACGCCGCTCAGGACAGCGATGCAAAGCCCGGATTGCCGTCGACGCCCGAGAGCGTGACCTTGTTAGTTCCGACCAGCACCAGCTGACCGTTGCGCAGGTGGCTCGCGACCACATCCCAAACCGGCTTGCCGTCCTGCGCGTTCATCGAGGCCCAGCCGGCGACCTTGTAGCTCTTGCGGGCCTCCAGCGGACGGCCATCGTCGAGCGTGAGATCGGAGATGCGGCGGCCGATCGGCTCGGCGGGCGCGCAACGGTAGGACAGCCCGCCCGTGCGCACCATGTCGCCGCCCTGCTGCAGATAGGGATCGGCGTTGAACAGGTTGTCGCAGACGTCCTCGAGCACGTCCTTGATCTCTGCGCCGGTCATTCGCTGCACATAAGTCTCGGGATAGGTGATCGCGGTCTGCGCCAGCACGTCCTCCAGCAGGATGGATTGGTTCGCGAGCAGCGTCGGACCCCAGCGGAATCCGGGCGACAGCGCGATCTCGGCATCGAGCTCGCGGCGCAGCGCCGCGCAGATCAGGTCGTCGGTCGCGCCTTCGAAATTGCCGCGCCGGTACAGCAGCCGGTCCGACGTCGCGAGCTTCTCGCTCCAGGCCGCGACCTGCGGCTGCTGGGTCTGGTCGATCAGCGCCTGCATCGCAGGATCGGGCTTCAATAGCTCCGAGTAGATGGGCAGCAGCCGGTAGCGCGCGTCGGCGACGCGCCCCTTGCCGACGTCGAGATCGAGCACGGCGAGGAATTTGCCGTTGGAGCCGGCACTGGTGACGAGCGTCGCGCCCTTGGCATTGCTGACCGCGACCGGTTGCGGAACCGCGTCATGGGTATGGCCGCCGAGGATGACGTCGATGCCGGTGACGCGGCTCGCGAGCTTGAGGTCGACATCCATGCCGTTATGCGACAGCAGGATCACGGCATCGACCTTGTCGGCGCCGCGCAGGCCATCGACCAGCTTCTGCAGCTCCTCCTCGCGGATGCCGAACGTCCAGTCCGGCGTGAAGCGGCGCGGATGCGCGATCGGCACGTAGGGGAAGGCCTGGCCGATCACCGCAATGCGCGCGCCGCCGATCTCCTTGATGGTGGCCGGCTTGAACACGCGGCCGGAGCCGTGATCGAACGCCTTGGCGTCGTTGAACGCGGCCTCCTCGGTCAGGAACACGTTCTGCGCCAGGAACTCGCCCTTGAAGCGGGCGAGGTTGGCGCGCAGCGCCTCCTCGCCATAGGTGAACTCCCAGTGCCCGGTCATGGCGTCGATGCCGAGCAGGTTGGCGGCGCTCACCATGTCGGCGCCGCGCATCGCATTGGCAAGTCCGGTGCCCTGCCAGAGATCGCCGCCATCGAGCAGCACCGAGCGATGGTCGCCGGCATCGGCGCGCAGCTTGTCGACCAGGGTTTTCAGATGCGCGAAGCCGCCCATCCGGCCGAAGCGCCCGGCGTACTTCTCGAACTCGAACGAGGTGAACGCGTAAGCCTCGGCGCTGTCGGGCCGGATGCCGTAGCGGTCGAGGAAGGCGCGCTCGACCAGATGCGGCGGCCGTCCCCACATCTCGCCAATGCCGAGATTGACGCTGGGCTCGCGGAACAACAGCGGTCGAAGCTGCGCATGCGTGTCCGTGATGTGCAGGATGCGGGCGTTGCCGAACTTCTCGATGTCGTAGAGGCTGACGGTGTCGGCGGCGCGGGCGTTGCGCAGCAGCGCCGGCGCGGCGAGCGCGGCGGCAACTGATGCTTGCAGAAAGTCCCGGCGCCGAATCATGGCTCGCGTCCTAGCTTATGATTCGATTCCATGGAATCGCATCGTGAGCTATCCCTTTGCTTGAGCATGATCTCCGCACAAACGCCTTCGGCGTTTGTGCGAGGGAAAGCCGGTTTCCACTTTTCCGGATCATGCTCTACCTGATCTCCATGTCCTTCCAGCGCTGCTTCTCGCTGGCGGCCTGGAGGATCGATGCCTTGGCGAGCGCCTCGGCCTCCTGCGCCGATTTCAGCGCAGAATCGAAATTGCCGGAATCGGCTGCCTTCTTCGCGGCATTGAGTGCGGCCTGGGTCACGGTCCATTGGTTGCGCAGACGTCCGGCTTCCTTGTTGGCGCTCTCGGCCGCCGCGACAGCCGCGCGATAGTCGGCCTCCGACGCGGCCCGCGCGGAGCCGGCGCCGACCGCTGATACCATCATGGCGAACACGATCTTTTTCATGACGCTTGCTGTCTTGACATTTGTCATGGCCGCGCTCCCGGTCCTGAAACTGGCAGGCCGTTCGACACGTAGGACAGATAGTATTCGAGGTTGCGGTATTCGTCCGATTGCGGCTCCAGCGGCACGGCGCGCGTCTGGCTGTTGCAGGTGACGAAGCGCCGGCTGATCGTGCCCATGCCGCTCCATTCCGAGCGGTAGATCGGCATCGCGTTGAGGATGCCGAGCGCCGGCGCCAGGATCTCTGCGCGGATCCGCTCGCCCGGGCTCTGCACATGGCAGCTCGCGCAGGAGAAGTTCAACTGGCCGCGGCGGGTATAGAAATATTCCTTGCCCTTCTCGAACGCCTCGAGCGCACGCGGATCGTCGGGGATCTTGATGTCGAAACGCTTGCCGCGCGACGTGTACGCCATGTAGGCGGTCAGCGATGCCATCTCGTCCTTGACGTAGGAGTAGGGCTGCTCGCCATTGGCCTCGCGGCAGCGGTTCAGCGCCAGCTCGAGGGTGATGACCTTGCCTTCCTTGTCGTCGAAATAGGGATAATTCTGGCGGATGCCGATGCCGCCGTTCGGGAAGCAGTCGGCATAGGTCTTGCCGTTCTTGAACGGCTTGGCGAACATCTCCTTGCCGGCATCGAGCGCGAACTCGTAAGGCGGAAACTGCTCCTTCTCCTCCCACTGCTTGCGCATGTCGGCGTTCATTGAATACGGCCCGTTGACGAAATCGTCGAACGCTACCTTCGGAAACTTCTTGATGAAGTAATCCTGGAACGCCTTGGCGTCGGCAGCCGGGTTCGGCTTGTCCGCGGCCGCAGCGCCGGAGGCGCCGAGAGCGAGCGCGGCCGCGACAGTCAGCGCGAGGCGCAGCGCCCTCATTGGATCGTCGCCGTCAGGCTGTCGGTCGCGCCCTTGCTGTCGACCCAGCTCACCTTGAGCTCGTCGCCCTTGGCCGCGCCCTTGAAAGCGAACTTGACATAGGGGTCCTTCGACACCGCGGTGCCCCAATCGGCCAGGAACACCGTCTTGTCCTTGTGCACGAAGGTGACCTGCTGGATGTAGTGCGCCGGGATCAGTTCGCCCTTGGCGTCCTTGACCAGGCCCGTATCCATCGGGTGCTGGATCAGGGTCTGGACCTCGGCGATGTCGCCGTTCAGGACGGCGCGGACGCGGATGCTCGATGCCATGATGATCTCCTGACCTTAGCCGCCGCAGCCGCCGACGGTGACCTTGACCTCCTTGGTCGCGCTGTAGAGCTTGCCGCCGGATTCGACGAGCGCGATCACGTTGGAGGTCTTGGCCATCTTGAGCCGGTTCGCCACCGCGGGCACGGTGCCCTCGGGGATGTGGTACGACGCCGCCAGCGCGAATGGATTTTCGCTGACGATGAAGGCGATCGAGGTCACGTTCGGCAGCGACGTCGTCACCGCGATCGGGACCACACCGCCGTTCTCGGCGATCTCCGGCGCGTCGAGCTTGATCTTGTCGGAGGCCTCATGGTCGCGGCCGTACAGCGCCTTGACCGCGTCAGGCGCATTCTTCTGCTTGAAGGCGTCTTCCGGATATTTGTTGTCGTTGGTCGCGGCGAAGGCGGGCGCGGCGTGCAGCACGGCGTTGCCGAGGCCGATCAGCGCGACGAGGCCGGCGCCCTTCAGGAACAGGCGGCGGTGGGCCAACGGGCCGAACGAGGCAGTCATGGCGGTCTCCAAACGGAATCAGAGGGTCTGCAGGAAGTCGACGATGGCGCTGATTTCCTGCTCGGTCAGGATGCGGTTGCGGCCGAACGGCGGCATCACCGTCAGCGGATTGCGCCTGGTCTCGTCGTTGAGAATCGCGATCAGCTCGGCGCGGTCGTATCTTGCCTTGAAGTTCTCCAGCTTCGGGCCGATCGAGCCCGGCAGGTCGCCGCCCTTGATCTCGTGGCAGGTCAGGCAGTTGCCCTTGCCGCGGTCGAAGGCGAGCTTCTGGCCGTCGAGGGCACCGGACTGGGCGTGAGCGGCCATGGACATGGCGAGCGAGAGCCCCATCGCCAGGGCGGTACGCAGGACAGGTGTGATCAAGGTGGAGTTCCGACGTCTCGGTGATCTCGGCAATATAGGCGCTGCAAAGCATAAAGACCATCGGCTGACAATGCAGCTATGGTGGCCGCGGCAACGCGGTTAACGAGGCCGTTCATGGGGCGGCCGGGAGAATGGGCATGGCGGAATATGTCGTGGAGTTCGGCCGGGACGGCCGGCCGGTGGAACCGGACGGACGACTGGACGCGGCTGCCTTCCACCGCAATCACCAGCCGATCTGGGCGGTGCTGGGAAGGCTGCTTGCGGGCAAGACCGGCGACGTGCTGGAGGCCGGCAGCGGCACCGGCCAGCATGTCGTGCATTTCGCCTCCCAGCGGCCAGATCTGACGTGGTGGCCGAGCGATCTCAACGCCAACCACCTCGCCAGCATCGCGGCGTGGCGCAGGCATGCCGGGCTGTCGAACATCCGTGATGCCCAGCGCATCGACTTGTCAGATCCCGGCTGGCCTGCGGCGTTCCGCGCCGCGGGCGGGCCTTCGCAGCTCACCGCGATCTTTTGTGCCAATGTGATTCACATCGCGCCGTGGTCGGTGGCGGAGGGATTGTTCGCCGGCGCCGGGCAGGCGCTGTCAGCGGACGGCGTGCTCGTGCTCTACGGCCCGTTCAAGCGCGCCGGCAAGCACACTGCGGTCAGCAATGCCGTGTTCGATACCTCCCTGCGCGAGCACAATCCGGACTGGGGGGTGCGCGACATCACCGACCTCGAAGCGCTTGCCGCGCGCCACGGGCTCGCCTTGCGCGAGACGATAGAGATGCCGGCCAACAACATGATCCTGGTGTTCGCGCGGGCTGCTTGAAGGCTGCGTCGTCGCCCTCGGCGCCGCGCGATGACCGTGAAGAGAGCCGTTTACGCCATCTCCAGCCCGACATGTCGCGCCAGAAACCGCGTGCCCAACGTGATGAAGCCGGCGCGCTCGCGGTTGTCGGTGCCGTAGCCATGGCCGCCGGCGGCGGGTTCGTAGAACCAGGCATCGTAGCCCATGGCCTGCAGCTTGGCGGTCATCTTGCGCGCGTGGCCCGGATGGACGCGGTCGTCGCGCCGCGTGGTCGCGATCAGGATCGGCGGATAGGGCTGGCCGGGCATTGCGGTGTGATAGGCCGAGTAGGTCGACAACCAGCTCCAATCCTCGTCGCTGTCGGGATCGCCATATTCGGCGATCCAGCTCGCGCCGGCGAGCAGCTTGCTGTAGCGGCGCATGTCGATCAGCGGGATGGTGCAGAACAATGCGCCGAAGCGCTCGGGGTAGCGCACCAGCATGTTGGTGATCAGGATGCCGCCATTGGAGCCGCCTTGCGCCGCGATGCGCTTCGGCACCGTGACGCCGCGGCGGACGAGGTCGGCGGCGACCGCTGCGAAATCATCATGCGCGAGCCGCTTGCCGGCATAGCGGCCGGCGTCGTGCCAGGCGGTGCCGAACTCGCCGCCGCCGCGGATGTTGGCCTCGACCAGGGTGCCGCCACGCTCCAGCCATAGCTTGCCCAGCGCCGCATTGTAGGCCGGACGGAGCGTGTGACCGAAGCCGCCATAGGCGCTCATGTGCACCGGCGCGTCGCCTGTGAGCTCGGCCGGCCCGGTCTGGGTGTAGGGAATACGCTCGCCATCCACCGAGATCGCCTCGTGTCGCGTGACGACGTGCCCCTCGGCGCTGAAGGTGCGAGGCGCCTGCTTCAGCACGATCGGCGCGGCCAAGCCCTCGATCAGTAGCAGCGACGGCGGCGTCAGCGGATCCTGGATGTTGGCGAGCAGGTCGCCGTTGCTTTCGGCCTCGTCGGTGTCGAGACGCCAGACGTCCACCGTCGCGATCTCCGGCAGGCCGGGGAGCCGCTCGCAGCTCCACTCCCCCGGTGACGGCGTCCACACCTCGAACCTTGCCCTGAGCTCGTCGAGGATCGACAGCACCAGCCGGTCGCCGGCCCAGGACAGGCCCTGCAGCGCGCGTCGCTGCGCCGGCTCGAACACCCGGGTGAAATCGCGGCGTCCGGCAAGGAATGCTGACAGCCGGAGGCCGAGCACCACATCTGCAGGATGGGTGACCTCGCCGACGGTCCAGGGCTGGCGCAGCTTGACCGCCATCCAGTCGCCATGCGCTGACATCCAGCAGTCGGTCGGCAGGTCGAGCTTGGTCCGCGCGCCGCTGCCGTCGCCGAGCCATAGATGCTGGTTGAAGAAGTCGATGCCCTCGGCGAACCACACCCGCGCCGGCGCGACGCTGCGATCGACACCGACATGCACCCATGTCGACTGGCTGCCTTCGGCGGCGAAGATCACCTCCGCCTGCTCGACCGGCTGGCCGCGCCGCCAGCGCCGCACCGTCCGCGCGTAGCCCGACGGCGTCGCCATGCCCGCGCCGAACGCGCTCGCCAGCAGCAGGGTGTCGGCATCGAGCCAGGCGGCGCCGCCCTTGGCCTCCGAGAGCGTGAAGCCGCCCGTGACGAAGTGCTTCGTCGCGAGGTCGAACTCGCGCAGCACCACGGCGTCGCTGCCGCCGCGCGACAGGCTCAGCATGGCGCGCTCATGCGCCGGCGGCAAGCTCGAGACCCCGTTCAGCGCCCAGTCCTCGCCTTCGTCGGCAGCGAGTCGGTCGATGTCGAGCAGGTCATCCCATTGCGGTTGCGCCTCGCGGAACTCCGCCATCGTCGTGCGCCGCCACAAGCCGCGCGGATGCGCCGCGTCCTTCCATTGATTGTACAGCAGCCCGCCGCGGCGGCTCACGAACGGGATGTTGTCCGGCCGATCCAGGATGGCGGCGAGTGCGTCGCGGTCGCGTTCGAAGGCCGCATCGCCGAACGCGGCGAGCGTGCGCTGGTTCTGCGCCGCGACGAACGCGAGCGCGCGCTCGCCGTCGATCTCCTCGAGCCACAGATACGGATCGTCATCGGGCGCCGCGATGGTCGGACGATAGTCGATTGACATGGCTCAAGCTCCGCGGGCGCCGTTGACGCGAGAATACCATTTGATTAGCCGGGCCGGCCGGGAGTGTCGAATCACGCTCCGTGGCGCGTTCGCAGCCCGCATGGCTTGTCTCCGTTCGCGCCCATTGCCTCGGGCGCGCGCTTCCCGCAATAGTGCGGCCAAACCAGCAAAGCAGGAGCGTGCGCGCCACGCCTCCGGATACCTGAGATGATCGATCTGACCGTGAGCGAAGACACCTCCGATGATGCCCGCGCCCGCCGCAACGTGGCGCGGCTCGCCGCCGCGCAGGCGCTGACCGGCGCCAACTCGGCCGTGATCTTCGCCACCGGTGCGATCGTCGGCGTCACCATTGCCCCGAACATCGGGCTCGCGACCGTGCCGATCTCGATGTACGTCGTTGGCCTCGCCGCCGGCACCCTGCCGACCGGCGCGATCTCGCGCCGCTATGGCCGCCGGGCGGCCTTCCTCATCGGTACCGGCTGCGGCGCCGTCACCGGCGTGCTCGGCTGCCTCGCCATTCTCCGCGGCTCGTTCGCACTGTTCTGCCTGGCGACGTTCCTCGGCGGCCTCTATGGCGCCGTCGCGCAATCCTATCGCTTCGCGGCGGCCGATGGCGCCAGCGCGACGTTCCGGCCCAAGGCGGTGTCGTGGGTGATGGCGGGCGGCATCTTCGCCGGTCTGCTCGGTCCGCAGCTCGTGCAATGGACCATGGACGTCTGGCAGCCCTATCTGTTCGCGTTCAGCTATCTGGTCCAGGCGGCGGTCGCGCTGGTCGCGATGGGGATCGTCGCCGGCGTCGATCTGCCGAAGCCTGAAGCTGCCGATCTCCATGGCGGCCGGCCGCTGTCCGAGATCATGCGCCAGCCGCGCTTCATCGCAGCCGCCCTGTGCGGCACCATCGCCTATCCGGTGATGAACCTGGTGATGACCTCGGCACCTTTGGCGATGCAGATGTGCGGGCTGACGGTGTCGGATTCCAATTTCGGCCTGCAATGGCACATCGTCGCGATGTACGGCCCGAGCTTCTTCACGGGATCGCTGATCGCGCGCTTCGGCGCGCCCGTCATCGTCGCGGTCGGCCTCGCGCTGGAAGCGGTCGCAGCGGTGATCGGTCTGTCCGGCCTCACCGCGATGCATTTCTGGGCCACGCTGGTGGCGCTCGGGGTGGGGTGGAATTTCGGCTTCGTCGGCGCCTCCGCGCTGGTGCTGGAGACGCATACATCCGCCGAGCGCAACAAGGTGCAGGCGTTCAACGATTTCCTGATCTTCGGCCTGATGGCGCTGGGCTCGTTCTCGTCGGGCCAACTGCTCGCGAATTTCGGCTGGTCGGCGGTGAACCTCGTGGTCTTCCCGCCGGTGCTGCTCGGCCTCTGCGTGCTGGCGCTGGTGTGGTCGTCGAAGCGCCGAGATGCGCGGCTCGCGGCAGTGGATGTGGCGGAGCGATCATAGCGAGGCTCGCGCGGCATGCTCAGTCTGCTCCCCTCCCCCTTGCGGGGAGGGGTCGGGGGTGGGGGTCCACGAGCCGCGCTTTCTCCGTTGATAACGATCAGAGGCTATCGAGAGGACCAGCAGTGCATGCTCAGCCTCCCGAGCTAATAACCGCCTAGATCGATAAGGGCGCACCTCACTTAGCGCGGCGCCCGGGGACCCCCACCCCCAACCCCTCCCCGCAAGGGGGAGGGGAGCGCACCGGTTCTGCGGTGACGAACTCGATTCACATGGCGCGCCTCTACTTCAGCTCCGACACCTCGCCCTCAGGCAATTCGAACTCGAACGTGTTCAACGTCATCGACACCATGGTGTAGTAGCCGCACAGGCCGATGATCTCGACCAGGCCGCGCTCGCCGAGTTGCGCAATCGCGTCAGCATACAGCGCATCGGTCAGCCCATGCCCCTCGTGAAGCGACTTGGCGACGTCGTAGATCGCCTGCGCCTTGGGATCTGAAAACTCCGGCGTGCGGCGGTCGCGGATCGCCTCGATGATCTTGATGTCGAGGCCGCCGGCCAGCGCGAGGCGCTTGTGCGCGTACCATTCGTAATGCGCGGTCCAGTGCCGGGCGGTTACCAGGATCGCGATCTCCGACAGGTCAGCTGGAAACACCGTGTCGTAGCGCAGGAAGGCGCCGAGCCGTGTCGCATGCCGCGCCATCTCCGGACTATTGAGCCAGGCCATCATCGGCGGCGGCGGCGCGCCGCGCTTGCTGGCGATCGACTCGTCATAGGTCTGGCGCTGGTCGGCGCTCATTTCGCCGGGCGAAAGAAGTTTCAGGCGCATGTCGGTGTCCTCATATTTCGGGCGGCGGCATCATGACCATAGAACGCCATGCAAGGCGAGGGCGTACCGCCCTTGCGGCGACATCGATGTTGAATTCCAGGAAGCGCTGAGGTTAGGTCGTTGCCAACGACAGCAATCATGGAAACGCGCGAGGACCAGACATGGCCGATCTCGACACATTCCGCCGCGAAACGCGCTCCTGGCTGGAGGCCAATTGTCCGCCAGAGATGCGCCGCCCGATGACCTCCGAGGAGGACACGTTCTGGGGCGGCCGCAACGCAAAATTCTCCTCCGAGCCGCAGCGCGTCTGGTTCGAGCGCATGCGCGACAAGGGCTGGACGGTACCGCACTGGCCGAAGGAATATGGCGGCGGCGGTCTCGACGGCGAGGAGGCCAAGATCGTGCGCCAGGAGATGGCGGCGATCGGCGCTCGCGCCCCGATCACCTCGTTCGGCATCTCGATGCTCGGGCCGGCACTCCTGAAATACGGCACCGACGAACAGAAGCGCGAGCACCTGCCCAAGATCACCGCCGGTCTCATTCGCTGGTGCCAGGGCTATTCCGAGCCGAATGCCGGCTCTGATCTCGCCTCCTTGCAGACGCGCGCTGAAAGCGACGGCGACGACTACATCATCAACGGCCAGAAGATCTGGACGTCCTACGCCAACTACGCCGACTGGATCTTCTGCCTGGTGCGCACCGATCCCGCGGCGAAGAAGCATGACGGCATCAGCTTCATCCTGTTCGACATGACGTCGAAGGGCGTCTCGACCAAGCCGATCCTCCTGATCTCCGGTCGCTCGCCGTTCTGCGAGACCTTCTTCGACAATGTCCGGGTGCCCAAGGCCAATGTCGTCGGTCAGGTCAATCGCGGCTGGGACGTCGCCAAATATCTGCTGCAGCATGAGCGCGCGATGATCTCCGGCATGGGCGAGCGCGGCGGCAGCCGGCCGCTCGGCCAGGTCGCGGCGGACTCCGTCGGCAGCGACGGGCAGGGCCGGCTCGACGATGCGCTGCTGCGCGCCGAGATCGCGACCTTCGACGTCGACGAGGCTGCGCTCGCGGCCGCCGCCGAGCGCATGGTCGATCTCGCCAAGGCGGGGCAGGGCCATCCGGCGTTCTCGTCGGCGATGAAGTACTACGGCACCGAGCTCAACAAGCGCCGGCACGAGCTGCTGATGTCGGCTGGCGGCATCGACGCGCTGGAATGGGAAAGCGAGCGCTCCAGCGAGGGCGTCCGCCCGCGCGCCTGGTTGCGCACCAAGGCCAACTCGATCGAAGGCGGCACGTCCGAAGTCATGCTCGGCATCGTCGCCAAGCGTATCCTCGATCTGCCGGGGGCGTGAACTATTTCCCCTCATCCTGAGGAGCGCGCCTCTCGGCGCGCGTCTCGAAGGATGAGGCCCCGACGTTGGCCTCATGGTTCGAGTCGGCGCTTGCGCGCCTCCTCACCATGAGGGTTGAGAGCGAACCGGTCAGACGCAGTTTTCAAGGGATTCGTGCCATGCCTCTCCTCCTCACCGAAGAACAATCCATGCTGCGCGACAGCGCGCGCGGCCTGATCTCAGATCACGCGCCGGTGTCTCACCTGCGCAAACTGCGCGACACGCGCGACGAGACTGGCTTCTCGCGCGAGCTGTGGGCCACCTTCGCCGAGATGGGCTTCGCCGGCCTGCTGGTGCCGGAGGAGCATGGCGGCTCCGCCCTCGGTGCGGTCGAGGCCGGTGTCGTGATGGAGGAGATCGGCCGCACCTTGATGCCGTCGCCGTTCCTGGCGACCGCGGTGCTGTCAGCCTCGGCGCTCACGCGCGCCGGCTCGGCGGCGCAGAAGTCGGAGTATCTGCCGAAGATCGCCAGCGGTGCGCTGCTGGCTGCGCTCGCGCTCGACGAAGGCGCCAAGCATCGTCCTCTGCACACCGCCCTGCAGGCCGTGCGCTCAGGCAATGGCTTCAAACTGACCGGAGCCAAGGCGATGGTGGTCGACGGCCACGTCGCTGATCTCTTGCTTGTCGTCGCCCGCAGCGCGGGCGCGCCGGGCGAGCGCGAGGGCCTGACCTTGTTCCTGGTCGATCCCAAGGCCAAGGGCGTTGCCATCGAGCGCACCATCATGGTCGACGCGCACAACGCGGCGCGCATCGGCTTCGATGATGTCGAGGTCACCGCGGATCATGTGCTCGGCGAGGTCGATGGTGGCGCGGCCGTGCTGAGCGGCGTGCTCGATCTCGGCCGCGGCGCGGTCGCGTCCGAGATGGTGGGTCTCAGCGAGGAGGTGTTCGGACGCACCGTCGCGTATCTCAAGGAGCGCAAGCAGTTCGGCAAGGCGATCGGCGAATTCCAGGCGCTGCAGCACCGTGCCGCGCAGCTCTACATCGAGATCGAGATCACCCGCGCCGCGGTGCTCAAAGCGCTGCAGGCGCTTGATGCCGATCCGGCTGGCGCAACAGCCGCAGTTGCGGTCGCCAAGGCCCGCGCCGGCGCCACCGCGACGCGCGCGGTGCAGGAAGGCGTGCAGATGCATGGCGGCATGGGCATGACCGACCAGTTCGACATCGGCTTCTTCATGAAGCGCGCCCGGGTCTGCGAGGAGATGCTGGGCGATGCGAACTATCACGCAGCGCAGCTGGCTCAGCTCAGGGGGTACTAAGCAAGGCCGCTTGTCGGCACCCCGCCGACTCCACACGCTCAGCTGTCATCGTCCGCGAACGTGGACGATCCAGTATGCCGAGAGAGGTGTGATTGACCGACAAGCCGCAGCGTACTGGGTACCCCGCCTTCGCGGGGTACGACAGTGACTATCGACGACAACAGCAGAGTTCGCAAAAAAAGAGCGCGCCATCACCGATGGCGCGCTCTCATTCGATCAATGATGCATCGCGGTCTTGGCCGGTGGCAGCAGCACCTTGTCGATGATGTGGATGACGCCGTTCGAGGCCATGACGTCGGCCTGCACCACATGCGCGTCGTTGACCTGCACGCCGAAGAAGGTGCCGTCGACGGCCACCGGCTGGCCTTGCGCCGTCTTCACGCTCAGCTTCTTGCCGGCGACGTCGCCGGCCTTCACCGCGCCGGGGATCACGTGATACTTCA
The DNA here is from genome assembly GCF_032380995.1 of Bradyrhizobium sp. SZCCHNR2028. NCBI lineage: Bacteria > Pseudomonadati > Pseudomonadota > Alphaproteobacteria > Hyphomicrobiales > Nitrobacteraceae > Bradyrhizobium > Bradyrhizobium sp. SZCCHNR2028. The sequence goes on from NZ_JAUHJF010000005.1 coordinate 404,270, forward strand.
GGATCGCGGCGAGCTTGCCCTTGTTCTTCGGCTTGAGCAGATCCTCGACGGTGCCCGGCGGCAGCGCGGCGAACGCCGCGTCGGTCGGTGCGAATACGGTGAAGGGACCCTTGCTCTTCAGCACCGGCACGACACCTGCGGCCTTGGCGGCGGCGACGAGCGTCTTGAACTGGCCGGCGCCGACGGCGGTGTCGACGATATCGGCGGCACGTGCCGCGGCTGCTGACATGGAGAGCGCGCCCAGCATCAACGCGCCGGCCACGAACGAACGGAATCCCAGCGTCATTCGAGTTTTTCCCTGTGAACTGAACTGATGAGTTGGCTGATGCGCAAAAGGATTTCGGTCCCCCTTGTTCTCCCTGTTGTGCAGGGGCGCATCACCCGACCGGATTGGTCAGGCTCGTTACGATCGCTGCGGTTGGTTGGATTTGAGAATGAGTTCACGAACTCGTGAGCGGCTCCCCGAGCCTCCCGGGCAGATCGCGCGAGAGCCATGAACCCGCGGGACTAATTGCTTTGCGGGAGCATCCGCATTGCACGTCGGGCCATTTTGTCGCAACCCGACGGGCGTTGTCTCGTCGGGCAAATCAGCCGCACATTCCCCGCCGTCACGGCCCGCAAGAGGGACGCTTCGCGATCGTTACGAAACGTGGGCCGGTGACGCGATGGACGCATCGGATCGCAGCGTGAGTGATCGCGCCGACGAACGATGGCGATGCGGACGTGAAAGCGCGTGGTCCTGGCGCCCCGATGCTGGCGTCAAGTCGACGGGTGATGATCCCGGGCGGCGACGGTGGCTAACTGTGGAGCCTCAGGAGGTTGTCCTCGGTTAAACCGAGTCTGCTGATAGGCGGCTGGGAGTTTATGCCGCCGTGAGGC